>NZ_JAQGLA010000029.1 GCF_027853915.1 Saccharopolyspora oryzae | reverse complement strand
CCGCCCCCCCAACCCCCACAATCCGCCAAATCACGGGGATGACCCCACCGACGACCGAACGGACACACGTCCCGAGCACCTTGAAAACTCAACAGCGGACAAAGGAAAAGGGGCACCGGGCAACAAAGCCCAGCACCCCTCGTCCAAAAGCACGGAGATCCGGAGATCCACCGACCAGGAAGGTCACAGGTCACACGGTGAACCCGAGAGCCCGCAACTGCTCCCGACCTTCCTCGGTGATCTTCTCCGGCCCCCACGGCGGCATCCAAACCCAGTTGATCCGGAAGTCAGAGACCAAACCCCCACCAGGCCCACCGGTGAGGGCAGCCCGGGCCTGGTCCTCGATGACATCGGTCAACGGGCAAGCCGCCGAGGTCAACGTCATGTCGACGGTAGCGGAGTTGTCCTGCTCGACCCGGATGTCGTAGACCAGGCCGAGGTCCACGACGTTGATGCCCAGCTCAGGGTCGACGACGTCGCGCATCGCCTCTTCCACGTCCTCCAGCGAGGCGAGCTCGGCGGAGGGAGCGGACTGCTCCGGCAGCGCCTCAGCGCTGCGCACCACGTCGGTTTCCTGCTGCACCGGGGCTTGCTCGCTCATGAAGCCTCCTCGACAACTACGCGGGACACCGCGTCCTTGAAAGCCATCCAACCCAGCAGCGCGCACTTCACGCGCATCGGGTACTTCGCCACGCCCGCGAACGCGATTCCGTCCTCGAGCACGTCCTCGTCCGGTTCCACCTTGCCGCGGCCGTGCATCAGCTCGCTGAAGGCCGCCTCGGTGGCCATCGCCTCCTTCAGCGGCCTGCCGACCACCAAGTCGGTCAGCACCGACACCGAGGCCTGGCTGATCGAACAGCCCTGCCCCGCGTAGGACACGTCCTCCACGGTCGCGTCCTCGTCGGAACCGATCAACCGCACCCGGAGGGTGACTTCGTCGCCGCAGGTCGGATTCACCTGGAACGACTCGGCGTCGAAGGGTTCCCGCAACCCGCGGTGGTGCGGATTGCGGTAGTGGTCCAGGATGATCTCCTGGTACATCTGCTCCAGCTGCATGAAGAATTCCCCGGCAGGTCCGGTCAAGCCACCCCGAAGAAGCGCTGCGCCTCGCGCACCGCATCCACCAACGCCTTGACCTCGTCCAGTTCGTTGTACAAGTAGAACGACGCCCGCACGCTAGCCGGAATTCCCAACCTGCGGTGCAGCGGCCAGGCGCAGTGGTGTCCGACCCGGACCTCCACCCCTCGGTCGTCCAGCACCTGACCGGCGTCGTGCGGGTGCACGCCGTCGATCACGAACGCCACCGTGCCACCACGGCTCTCAGTGCTGGTAGGACCGACGATGCGCACCCCGTCGATCGCCGACAACTCGCGCAGCGCCAGCTCGGTGAGCTGCCGCTCGTGCGCCTCGACGCGATCCATGCCGATCGCGTTCAGGTAGTCCACCGCCGCCCCCAGGCCGATGGCCTGGGACGTCATCGGCACACCGGCCTCGAACCGCTGCGGCGGCGCGGCGAACGTGGAGCGCTCCATGTGCACCAGTTCGATCATCGAACCGCCGGTGATGAACGGCGGCATCCCCGCCAGCAGCTCGCGGCGGCCGTAAAGCACGCCGATACCGGACGGGCCGAGCATCTTGTGCCCGGAGAACACCGCGAAGTCCACGCCGAGCGCCTTGAAGTCCACCACCTTGTGCGGCACCGACTGGCAGGCGTCGAGCACGACCAGCGCACCGACCTGGTGGGCCCGCTCGACGATCTGCTCCGTCGGGTTCACCGTGCCCAGCACGTTGGACTGGTGGGTGAAGGCCACCAGCTTGGTCCGCTCGGTGATCACACCGTCCACGTCGGACAGGTCGAGCCGGCCCTCGTCGGTGATCCCGAACCAGCGCAGCGTGGCACCGGTGCGCTCGCACAGCTGCTGCCACGGCACCAGGTTCGCGTGGTGCTCCATCTCGGTCACCACGATCTCGTCGCCAGGCCCGAGGCGGAAGCGCTCGGCCTCCGCCCCGGACGTGGCGGCGTTGCTCATGGCGTAGGCGACGAGGTTGATGCCCTCGGTGGCGTTCTTGGCGAACACCACCTCATCGGCATCGACCCCGACCAGACCAGCAATCCGTTCTCGGGCGCTTTCGTACGCGTCCGTGGCCTCCTCGGCGAGTTGGTGCGCACCGCGGTGCACCGCCGCGTTGGAGTGCTCCAGGAAGGAGCGCTCCGCGTCGAGCACCTGGCGCGGCCGTTGCGAGGTCGCCCCGGAGTCCAGGTAAACCAGACGCCGCCCGTCGCGGATGGTGCGTCCCAAGATCGGGAAGTCCGCGCGGATCGCCGCCACGTCCAACGGCGTGCTCGCACCCTCGGTGCGAGGAGGCTGAACGGTCATGACTGGGCTGCCGCCTCCTTCTTGCCGGTGAAGCGCACGTAGCCGTTGGCCTCCAGCTCGTCGGCCAGCTCGGCACCGCCGGACTCCACGACCTTGCCGTCGGCGAAGACGTGCACGTAGTCCGGGGTGATGTGCTTCAGGATCCGGGTGTAGTGCGTGATCAGCAGAACGCCCTTGCCGCCCTTGCCGGTGTAGCGGTTGACGCCCTCGGACACCACGCGCAGCGCGTCGACGTCCAGGCCGGAGTCGGTCTCGTCCAGGATCGCGAACTTCGGGTCCAGCAGGTCCAGCTGCAGGATCTCGTGCCGCTTCTTCTCACCACCGGAGAAGCCCTCGTTGACGCTGCGCTCGGCGAACGACGGGTCGATGTCCAGGTCCGACATGGCCTGCTTGACTTCCTTGACCCACTTGCGGATCTGCGGCGCCTCGCCGCGGACCGCGGTCGCCGCGGTGCGCAGGAAGTTCGACATCGACACGCCCGGCACCTCGACCGGGTACTGCATGGCGAGGAACAGACCCGCGCGGGCCCGCTCGTCCACGCTCATCTCCAGCACGTCCTCGCCGTCCAGCAGCACCGAACCGGAGTCGATCTGGTACTTCGGGTGACCGGCGATGGCGTAGGCCAGCGTCGACTTGCCGGAACCGTTCGGGCCCATGATCGCGTGGATCTCGCCCGAGCGGACGGTCAGGTTGACGCCGTTGAGGATCGGCTTGGCGCCTTCCTCGGTGAGGACCGAGCCGTGCAGGTCCTTGATCTCCAGGGTGGCCATCTCTTCTTCGTTCTCCTGGTGTGTTCGAAAAGCTTGCGGGTCAGGCGCCGACGACGGCGAGTTCGGCCTCGATGGCCGCTTCCAGCCGCTCCCGGACCTCGGGCACGGTGATCTTCTGCAGCAGCTCGCCGAAGAAGCCGCGCACCACCAGGCGCCGGGCCTGGTCCTGCGGGATGCCCCGGGCCTGCAGGTAGAACAGCTGCTCGTCGTCGAAGCGGCCGGTGGCGCTGGCGTGGCCGGCGCCTTCGATCTCGCCGGTCTCGATCTCCAGGTTCGGCACCGAGTCGGCCCGCGCGCCCTCGGTCAGCACCAGGTTGCGGTTGAGCTCGTAGGTGTCGGTGCCCTCGGCCTCGGCCCGGATCAGCACGTCGCCGATCCACACCGAGTGCGCCGAGTCGCCCTGCAGCGCGCCCTTGTAGAGCACGTTGCTGCGGCAGTTGGGCACCGAGTGGTCGATCAGCATCCGGTGCTCCAGGTGCTGGCCTGCGTCGGCGAAGTACAGGCCGAGCAGCTCGGCGTCGCCGCCCTTGTCGCCGTAGTTGACGGTGGTGTTGACCCGCACCAGGTCACCGCCGAGGGTGACGGCCAGGTGCCGGAACACCGAGTCGCGGCCGAGCTTGGCGTGCTCGGAGCTGACCTGGGTGGCGTCGTCGGCCCAGTCGTGCACCGACACGATGCGCAGCTGCGCACCGTCGCCGACGACGAACTCGACGTTGTCGCCGAGCGTGCCGGACCCGCGGTAGTCGATGACGACCACGGCTTCGGCGAACTGCTCGGCCCGGACCTGCAGGTGCCCGAACGCGACCTGGCCCTCGCCCGGCCCGTCGACCGTGATGGTGATCGGGCCTTCGGGCTTGGTGTCCTTGGCGACCGTGACGACGGTGGCCTCGGTGAACGAGCTCCAGGCCTGCGCGGCGATCCGGTCGGCGGGGATGCCGCCCTCACCGATGCGCACGTCGTCGCGGGCCACGGTCTCCACGGCAGCGCCGTCGCCGGTGACCTCGACCTTGATGTTTCCGGTGGCTGTCGCGCTGCCGTCGTGCAGGCCCTTGACCCGCTTCAGCGGGGTGAAGCGCCAGTCCTCCTCTCGACCGCCGGGGACCTCGAAGGCCTCGACGTCGTAGGAGGTGAAGCGGGAGCCGCGCGACGACTGCGGAACACCGGTTCCGCCGCCGTGCGAGTGCTCTCCGAGGCCGTGCTGGGCGTCGGTCTTGGTGGTGCTCGTCATCTCAGCCGACGGCCCCTTCCATCTGCAGCTCGATCAGTCGGTTCAGTTCCAGTGCGTATTCCATCGGCAGCTCGCGGGCGATCGGCTCGACGAAACCGCGCACGATCACCGCCATCGCCTCGTCCTCGGTCAGACCGCGCTGCATCAGGTAGAACAGCTGGTCATCGCTGACCTTGGACACCGTGGCCTCGTGGCCCATGGACACGTCGTCGGTGCGGACGTCCACGTACGGGTAGGTGTCGGACCGGCTGATGGTGTCGACCAGCAGCGCATCGCACTTGACGTTCGACGAGGAGTGGTGGGCGCGCTTGGCGACCTTCACCAGACCCCGGTAGGAGGCGCGGCCACCACCGCGGGCGATCGACTTGGACACGATCGTCGAGGAGGTGTGCGGAGCCAGGTGCTCCATCTTGGCGCCCGCGTCCTGGTGCTGGCCCTCACCGGCGAACGCCACCGAGAGCACCTCGCCCTTGGCGTGCTCGCCCATCAGGAACACCGACGGGTACTTCATGGTCACCTTGGAGCCGAGGTTGCCGTCGACCCACTCCATGGTGGCGCCCTCTTCGGCCTTCGCGCGCTTGGTGACCAGGTTGTAGACGTTGGTCGACCAGTTCTGGATCGTCGTGTAGCGGCAGCGGCCGCCCTTCTTGACGACGATCTCCACGACGGCGGAGTGCAGCGAGTCGCTGGAGTAGATCGGCGCGGTGCAGCCCTCGACGTAGTGCACGTAGGCGCCCTCGTCGACGACGATCAGGGTCCGCTCGAACTGGCCCATGTTCTCGGTGTTGATCCGGAAGTAGGCCTGCAGCGGGATGTCCACGTGCACGCCCGGCGGCACGTAGATGAACGAACCGCCCGACCACACCGCGGTGTTCAGCGCGGAGAACTTGTTGTCACCGGCCGGGATGACCGAGCCGAAGTACTCCTTGAACAGCTCCGGGTGTTCCTTCAGACCGGTGTCGGTGTCCAGGAAGATGACGCCCTGGGCCTCGAGGTCCTCGCGGATCTTGTGGTAGACGACCTCCGACTCGTACTGGGCGGCCACACCCGCGACGAGGCGCTGCTTCTCCGCCTCCGGGATGCCCAGCTTGTCGTAGGTGTTCTTGATGTCCTCGGGCAGGTCTTCCCAGGTCTGGGCCTGCTGCTCGGTGGAGCGGACGAAGTACTTGATGTTGTCGAAGTCGATGCCGGACAGGTCGGCACCCCAGTTGGGCATCGGCTTGCGGTCGAACAGCCGCAGCGCCTTGAGCCGGGCCTCCAGCATCCACTCGGGCTCGTCCTTCTTCGACGAGATGTCGCGGACGACGTCCTCGTTGAGGCCACGGCGGGCGCTAGCACCCGCGACGTCCGGGTCGGCCCAGCCGTACTCGTAGCTGCCGACGCTGGCCAGGATCTCGTCCTGGCTCATCTGCTGGTCAGCCGTGGTGGGTGTGCGCTGCTCCGCAGCGGCAGTCATACGGACTCCCCTCCATCAGGAATCGGGGCGGTGTTCGGGTCGGGATCCGCGAACCGCGTGGTCGGCACGTGCGTGGTGCAGACCGAATCGCCGTTCGCGATGGTTGCCAACCGCTGCACGTGGGTGCCGAGTACTTCGGCGAAAGCCGCTGTCTCGGCCTCGCACAGCTGCGGGAAGTCCGCAGCGACGTGCGCCACCGGGCAGTGGTGTTGGCAGAGCTGCTCGCCGCTCGCGACGCTTCGCGTCGAGGCAGCGTAGCCCTCCCTGGTGAGCGCGTCGGCAAGGGCCTCCGCGCGATCAGCCGGGTCGTCGGCGGCGGCCAGCGCCTCGCGGTGGTTGGCCACCAGGGCGGCCATCCGTCGCTCGGCGAACTCGCGCACCGCCTGCTCACCATCGTGTTCGGCGATGAACCGCAGCGCCGCCACCGCCAAGTCGTCGTAGGCGTGCCCGAACCGCGCCCGTCCCACTTCGGTGAGCAGGAAGAGCTTGGCGGGTCGGCCACGACCGCGACGGCTCCGCGGGGAGGCTTCCCGGGTGTAGGCCTCGCCTTCGGCGACCAGCACGTCGAGGTGCCGGCGCACCGCGGTGGGGCTCAGCCCGAGTTCTTCGGCCACCGCCGCAGCGGTGATCGGTCCTCGTTCCAGCAGCAACCGCGCAACCGTGTGCCGGGTGCGCCCGTCGCCGTGCGCACCGGGCTGGGCGGCGTGGCCCTGCTCGGCCGCCGCAGCGGTGGACGTCCCGACGTTTTTCACAACACGAATGTTACCTATTTCGACTCAGCACACCAGGATGCGGGGCGCGCCCGTGAGCTGACTCACGCGATTACGCTTCGTCGTCGTGGCGGCAGGTGAAGCGACGAGCAGACGACCAGCGACCGAAGAAGCAGCGGAACCGCTGGACAGGGGCGAGCGGCGACAGCTCGACGTGGTCCGCCGCTTCGGCACCACCGGCTCGCTGGTGCTGGCCATCGGTTCGATCGGCGCCGGGGCGGCCCCGGTGGACAACCCGTTGTCGGGTGCGCGGCTGATCGGCCTGCCGGTCCGGATGCCGACGGTGGCGATGGCCGCCTGCTGGCTGGGCATCCTGATGATCGTGATCGCCTGGCTGTGGCTGGGCCGGCTGTGCTGGCCTGGTCGCGGCCGGATGCTGTCGGTCACCCAGCTGGCCCGCACGCTGGCGATGTGGGCGCTGCCGCTGGCCCTGGCCCCGCCGCTGTTCAGCACCGACATGTACAGCTACCTGGCGCAGAGCGAGGTCGCCGCGCGCGGTTTCAACCCGTACGTGCTGGGGTCGGCCGCCGCGCTGGGCGTGGACCACCCGTTCACCGCGAACGTGCCCAACATCTGGCGCGACACCCCGTCCCCGTACGGGCCGCTGTTCCTGATGTTCGGCCAGGTCATCTCCCGCATCGTCGGCGACAACGTGGTGTTCGGGGTGCTGGTGTGGCGCGCGGTGATGCTGTGCGGCCTGGCGCTGGCGATCTGGGCGATCCCGCGGCTGGCGCGGCGCTGCGGCGTGCACCCGGCCGCCGCGCTGTGGCTCGGCGCGGCCAACCCGATCGTGCTGTTCCACGTGGTCAGCGGCATGCACAACGAGGCGCTGATGGTCGGCATCATGCTGGCCGCGATCGAGCTGGGCCTGCGGTACCAGACGCTGCCGGGGATGGTCGCCGCCGGCGTGCTGCTGAGCGTGGCGGGGGCGATCAAACCGCCGGGCTGGATCGCGCTCGGCTTCTTCGGCATCTACCTGGCGCTGCGCCGCGGCGGCCGGTTCCGCGACCTCGTGCAGGTGGCGGCGGTGCTCACCGCGGTGTTCCTGGCGACCATGACGGTGATCACGGTCAGCAGCGGCTGGGGCTTGGGCTGGATCGACACCTTCGACGTACCCAACCGGGTCAAGACGTTCATGGCGCCGCTGACCGCGTTCGGCATGACCGGCGGCGGGCTGAGCACCCTGCTGGGCCTGGGCAACCAGACCGACGCGATGCTGGTCATCACCAAGATCATCGGCTACCTGGTGGTCGCGGTGGTGTGCCTGCGGATGCTGTGGCTGTCCTTCCGCGGCCGCATCGAGCCGCTGGCCGGGCTGGGCATCACGTACCTGACGCTGGCGCTGGCGGTGCCGGTGCTGTGGCCCTGGTACCTGCTGTGGTCGGTGGTGCCGCTGGCGCTGGCCACCAACAACAACCGGTTCCGGGTCACCGCCGCGGTGATCTGCGCCCTGGTGTCGCTGTTCGTGCCGCCGACCGGCGCCGGGTTCCCGCTGCGCGCCTACCAGATCCCGCTGGCCGTGATCGCCGCGCTGATCGCGTTCGCGATCACGCTGTGGCTGGTGCGGGGCAAGGTGCCGGGGCTGCTGCCGACCCGCGGCGGTGTTCGGCCGGTCACGCAATAGGCTTGGACTTCGTGAGCAACGCCGATGGTCCGGCCGTCCAGCTGCGCGGGCTGAAGAAGCGCTTCGGCGACACCGTCGCCGTGGCTGGCCTCGATCTGTGCCTGCCGCGCGGCAGCGTCCTGGCGCTGCTCGGGCCGAACGGCGCGGGCAAGACGACGACCGTGGAGATCTGCGAGGGCTTCCAGCGCCCCGACTCCGGCGAGGTCCGCGTGCTGGGCCTCGACCCGCACACCCAGTCCGAGGCGCTGCGGCCCCGGATCGGCGTGATGCCGCAGGGCGGCGGCGCCTACCCCGGTGTGCGGGCCGACGAGATGCTGGACCTGGTCGCGGCCTGCGCCGCCGATCCGCTGGATCCGGCCTGGCTGCTGGACGTGCTCGGGCTGTCCAACGCGCGCCGCACGCCCTACAAGCGGCTCTCCGGTGGCCAGCAGCAGCGGCTCTCGCTGGCGTGCGCGCTGGTCGGGCGTCCGGAGCTGGTGTTCCTCGACGAGCCCACCGCGGGCCTGGATCCGCAGGCGCGGCGGCTGGTGTGGGACCTGGTCGGCGCGCTGCGCCGCGACGGGGTGAGCGTGCTGCTCACGACGCACCTGATGGACGAGGCCGAGGCGCTGGCCGACCGGGTGGTGATCGTGGACCACGGTCGCGCGGTCGCCGACGGCACCGCCGCGGAGCTGACCGAGCCCGAGGACGGCAAGCAGGAGCTGCGGTTCCGCTCCCAGACCGGGCTGGACCTGAACCTGCTGCTGGCCGCGCTGCCGGAGGACTGCCAGGCCAGCGAGCTGCGGCCGGGCGACTACGTGGTGCGCGGCCAGGTCGACCCGCAGGTGGTGTCCACGGTGACCGCCTGGTGCGCGCAGCACGGGGTGCTGGCGCAGGAGCTGCGGGTGAGCCGCCGCAGCCTGGAGGACGTCTTCCTGGAGCTGACCGGACGGGAGCTGCGATCGTGAACGCCGAGGCCAACGCCGCGCCGCAGCTCGGCGCCCAGTTCCCGGCCGGGACCTTCGCCCCGGCACCGGGCCGGGGCCGCCCGCTGCGGATGCTGCTGGCGCAGACCAAGATCGAGGCGTTGCTGATCCTCCGGCACGGCGAGCAGGCGCTGCTGACGCTGATCATCCCGCTGGCGCTGCTGATCGGCCTGAGCACCTTGCACATCGGCGACCTGCCGGAGCCGCGGGTCAACTCGGTGATGCCGCGGATCCTGGCGCTGGCGGTGATGTCCACCGCGTTCACCGGGCAGGCCATCGCGCTGGGCTTCGACCGCCGCTACGGCGTGCTCAAGCGGCTGTCGGCGACCGCGCTGCCGCGCTGGACCTTGATCTCCGGCCGGGTGCTCGCAACGCTGCTGGTGGTGGCGTTGCAGGCGGTCGTGCTCGGCGTTGCCGCGGTCCTGCTGGGCTGGTCGCCGGCGATCGCCGGTCTGCTGCCCGCCGTCCCGCTGCTGGTGCTGGGCACGCTCGCCTTCGGCGCGGCCGGGGTGCTGGTCGGCGGCGCGTTGCGGGCCGAGATCGTGCTGGCGCTGGCCAACGCGATCTGGTTCGTCCTGCTGCTGGCCGGTGGCCTCGCGCTGCCCGCCGCTGACCTGCCCGGGCCGCTGGGCGCGCTGGCCGGGTTCCTGCCGTCCGGGGCGCTTTCCGAAGCGCTGGACGCCGTGCTGGTCGACGGCTCGCTGCCGGGCGTGCAGCCGGTCGTGGTGCTCCTGGCCTGGGGCGCGGTGTGCGGTGCGGCCGCGGTGCGCACAACTCGGCTGACCTGAGGGGCGGACTTTCCCGCGCCGCGGTTCTAGGGTGAGGCCATGACGAAGATCGCCCGCCAGGCCAAGAACGCCCTCGAGGTCATCCACTCGATGATCTACTTCGCACCGGAGGCCGCCGACGGTTTCGCCGCGCTCGGCCTGGAGCGGGGCCGGATGTCGTACTACGCGGGCCGCGCTGCCGCGATGGGTCCGGTCGGGCCCGGTCCCGTGGCGGCGACGTTCTACAACTTCAACCCCGAGTCGGTGGCCGCGTCCATCCCCCGCGCCTGGTCGATCGCGTCCCCCAGCGCGGTGCTCGACGCCCGCCTCCGCGCCGCCGACGCGGCACTGCGCCGGATGCTCGGCGACGTCAGCTCCGCGGCGATCGCCGAAGCCGCCGAGCTGGCCCGCGAAGCCAGCCAGGGATGCACCCCGGAGGGCAAGCCGCTCTACGCCGCGCACGCCGACCTGGACTGGCCGGACGAGCCGCACCTCCAGCTCTGGCACGCGGCCACCCTGCTGCGCGAGTTCCGCGGCGACGCGCACATCGCGGCGCTGCAGCGCGCCGAGCTCAGCGGCGTGCAGGCGCTGGTGCTGCACAGCTCGACCGGCGAGGGCTTCAAGCCGTCGGCGGCGCGGGAGCTGCGAGAGTGGAGCGAGTCGCAGTGGGCCCAGGCCGAGCAGGAGCTGCGCGAGCGCGGCCTGATCAGCGGTGAGGGCAAGACCAGCGAGATCAGCGAGGCGGGCAACGCGCTGCGCGAGGAGATCGAGGCCGAGACCGACGCGATGTCGATGGCCCCGTGGCGCGCGCTGGGCGAGGCCAAGACCGAAGCGCTGATCGACAACGGCCGCCAGGTGAGCCGCACGCTGCTGAAGGCCGGTGCGGCGCCGCGCGACCTGTTCGGCCGCGACTGATACCTGCGAACGGGTGGTTCCGGGCCGCCGATACCATCGGTTCGTGCCGCTTCCTTCTTCGATCTCCCGCCCGACCCCGCGCGTCGTGCGAGGCCTGGCCCTCGCCGTGCTGGTGACGCAGGCGTTGATCTCGGTGACCGGCGTGATCGTCCGCGTGACCGGGTCCGGGCTCGGCTGCCCGACCTGGCCGCAGTGCTTCCCGGGCAGCATGGTGCCCATCGAGCACCCCGAGGTGGCGGCGCTGCACCAGGCGATCGAGTTCGGCAACCGGCTGCTGACCGGCGTCATCGGCTTCATCGCGCTGGCCTGCTTCCTGGCCGCGCTGCGCTGCCTGCCGCGGCGCAAGCGGCTGGTGCGGCTGGCGCTGATCATGCCGCTGGGCGTGGTCGCGCAGGCCATCATCGGCGGCATCACGGTCCGGGTGAACCTGGCCTGGTGGAGCGTGTCGGTGCACTTCATGGCCTCGGCGGTGCTGATCTGGCTGGCCACGATCCTCTACAAGGCCACCAAGGAAGGCGACCGCGAGCCGGTGGGCGTGGTGCCGACCCCGATGCGCAGGCTGCTGGTCGCGCTGGTCGCGGTGACCGCGGCGGTACTGGTCGCAGGCACGCTGGTGACCGCTGCCGGCCCGCACGCCGGTGACCCGGACACCCCGCGGCTCGACGTTCCGGTGCAGACCCTGGTCCAGGTGCACGGCACGCTGGTGATGGCCTACGTGCTGCTGCTCGCGGTGTTCGGCGTGTGGCTGCGCAGCGCCCGCCCGACCAAGGCGCTGCTGAAGGCCTACGTCTCGGCTTGCGCGATGGTGCTGGTCCAGGGCGCGATCGGCTCGGCCCAGTACTACCTCGGCGTCCCGGAGGGGATGGTCGTGCTGCACATGGTGGCGGCCACGCTGGTGATCATCATCACCGCGCTGCTGTGGGGCGAGTCCCGCTACCGCGGCGCGCTGCCCGAGCCGGCCACCGAGTCCCAGGACGCCGAGCCCGCCGCGGTCTGAGCTCAGCCGAGGATGCCGCGGTCGTAGCCAGCGGCGACGGCAGCGGCCCGGTCGTTGACGCCCAGCTTGCCGTACAGGTGGGTGAGGTGGGTCTTGACCGTGGCCTCGCTGACGAACAGCTCGGCGGCGATCTCCCGGTTCGACCGCCCCCTGGCCACCAGGCGCAGCACTTCGCGCTCCCGGGCACTCAGCGGCTGCTCCCCCGGTGACCGGACCCGCGACACCAGCCGCGACGCCACCGCCGGTGAGAGGACAGTGCGGCCCGCTGCGGCCGCCCGCACCCCGGCGAACAGCTCGTCGCGCATCGCGTCCTTGAGCAGGTAGCCGGTGGCACCGGCCTCGATCGCCGCGAGCGCGTCGGAGTCGGTGTCGTAGGTGGTGAGCACCAGGACCTTGCAGCGCTGGCCGCGGCGGACCAGCTCGGTGATCGCCGCGACGCCGTCACCACCGGGCATCCGCAGGTCCATCAGCACCACGTCGGGGTCCAGCGCGACCGCCATCGCCACCGCCGACGGCCCGTCGCCCGCCTCGCCGAGGACTTCGATGTCGGACGCCGAGTCGAACATCCCGCGCAGCCCGTCGCGCACGACGGGGTGGTCGTCGACGATCAGCAGCGTGATGGCGCGCTCAGACATGGCGCACCAGCGGCACTCGCGCGGAGACGGCCGTCCCGAGCCCGGGCTCGGACTCGACCTCGAAGGCACCCGCGACCCGCTCGACGCGAGCGCGCATGCCGCCCAACCCGAAACCGCTCGTCGAACTGCTGGTGACCCGGCCCGGGTCGAAACCCCGACCGTCGTCGCGCACGTCCACGCTCACCTCGTCGTCCATGTAGGACAAAGTCACTCCCACCCTCCTCGCCTGCGCGTGCCGCCCGGCGTTGGCCAGGGATTCCTGCGCGATGCGCAGCAGGGTCGCTTCGATCTCCCCGTGCAACGGCTCGACCTCCCCCGTCACCGCGAACTCCGCCCGCACGCCCGATCCCGCTTCCCACTCCTCGACGACCTTGCGCAGCGCCACCGGCAGCGCGTCGTGCTCCAGCGCGCTCGGCCCCAGGTCCTGCACCGACCGGCGTGCCTCGCCGAGCCCGTGGCGGGCCAGGTCCGCGGCCCGCTCGACGTGCCTGCGCCCTTCGGCCGGGTCTTCGCTGTCCACCGCCGCCTGCAGCTGGGTGACGATTCCGGCCAGGCTCTGCGCGATCGTGTCGTGGATCTCGGCGGCCAGCCGTCGCCGCTCGTCGCTGATCCCGGCTTCCCGCGCCTGCTCCAGCAGCTGCGCCTGCAGGCCCGCGTTCTCCTCGTGCGCCTGCTTCAAGCGGGCGTTGGCCTGCTCCAGCTCGGCGATGGTGGCCGCTTTCGCCCGGGCGTTCTCCTCCTTCTCCGCGTCCAGCCGCACGAACAGGAGCAACAACCCGGTGTTGAGCACGAACAGCCCGCCGAAGGCGGTCCACTGCATCAGGCTGCTCGGCGGCAGCCCGCCGGACTGCGATCCGGCCATGGTGAGCGCGTTGACCAGCAGCCCGGCCTTGATCGCGCGCGGGCGCAGCCAAGCCCCGGAGTCGAAGTAGCCGAGGATCGCGTAGATCGCGAAGAACGGGTTGAGGTAGGTGAGCACGAAGGCCAGCACCGTGCGAACGGCGTAGTAGGCCTGGCTGGCCGCACCGGGCGTGGACACGACTCGCCGGATCTTCGCCCAGCACAGCTGCAGCACGAGCGCCACCAGGGCCAGTGCGACGAGGAGCTCCGGCCGACCGTTGCGCATCACCTGCACCTCGGTGAGCAGGGAGATCAGCGTCGCGAGACCCAGCAGCACGTACGGTCCCCAGCTGACGTACCACTCCTGCCGCTCAGGCACTGCTCTACTCCCATCGGAACCAGCGCACCGCGGCACCGGTCAGCACCGACGTCCAGAAGACCACGATCACCAAGTGCACCGCGCTCGGCCAGCCCCCTCCGGCCGCTTGGTCGAGGGCCGCCGACGCCGCCCCGAGCGGGGTGTACTCGACGGCGCGCTGCAGGAAGCCCGGCATGACCTGCACCGGGATCCACACCCCGGCGGTGAACATCATCGCGAGGAAGGCTACCGACCCGATCACGCCGGCAGTCTTCGTGCTGCGCGGCACCGCGGACAGGGCCGCGCCCAGCGCGAGCACGCTGAGCACGGTGAGCACCAGCGTCAACGCGTAGCCGACGAGCCCGTTCGGCAGAACGACGCCGAAGGCCAGGCGGCCGACGGCCAGCGCCAGCATCACCGCGCACGCGACAGCGGCGCCGTGCAAGACCGCCTGCGCGGCCAACATCGCACCTGGCCGCACCGGTGTGGTCGACATGCGGCGGAGGATGCCGCGCTCGCGGTACCCGGCGAACACCGGCGGCATGGCCTGCACCCCGGCCATGATCATCGACATCAGCAGCACCACCGGGACGTAGAGGTCGATCACCCGGCGGCCGCCGAGACCGGGGTTCACCTCGCGGAAGGCGGGGATCAGGCCGAGGATCACCAGCAGCACGGTCGGTGCGGCCACGATCCAGAACAGGTTGCCCGGTTCGCGGAGGAACAGCCGGGCTTCGGTCTTGAGGACGGCTCGGGTCGCCGATGCGTTCATCTCAGTGCTCCGCTCCGGTCAGGGCGAGGAAGGCTTCGTCCAACGTCGCGTCGGTAACGCGCAGCTCGCGGGCGGTGATGCCGCGGCGGGCCAGCAACGACAGCACCGATTCGACGGTCTCGTCGGTGCCGCTGATGACCACCCGGTCGCCCTGCCGCGTCGCCGACCCGGCTCCGGGCAGCGCGGCCAGTTCCCCGGTGTCGAGCGCCCCCAGCGGGGTGAAGGACATGACGACCGATGCGGCCGACCGGTGGATGAGCCCGCTCGGCGCGTCGAGCGCCACCACCCGACCGCGGTCGAGCACCGCGACCCGGTCGCACAGCCGCTGCGCTTCCTCCATGAAGTGGGTGACCAGCACGACGGTGACGCCGCCCGCGCGCACGTCCTCGATCAGCTGCCAGGTGTCCCGGCGGGCCCGCGGGTCCAGGCCGGTGGTGAGCTCGTCGAGCACGACGACCTGGGGATTGCCGATCAGGGCCAGTGCGATGAACAGCCGCTGCTGCTGGCCGCCGGACAGCTCGGCGAAGCGGGTGCCGAACCGGTCGGCGAGGCCGAGGCGTTCCGCCAGCGCTCGCCAGTCCGCGGGGTTCTGGTGGCAGGCGGCGTGCAGTTCCAGCGCCTCGCGCACGGTGATCTTGGGTTGCAGCTGGGCGTCCTGCAGCTGCGCGCCGAGGATCCGGGTGAGCCGGTCCCGGTCGGCGGCCGGGTCCAGCCCGGCCACCCGCACCCGCCCGGCGTCGGGGTGGCGGAGTCCTTCGACGCACTCCACCGTGGTCGTCTTGCCCGCGCCGTTGGTGCCGAGGATCCCGAAGATCTCCCCCGCTTCAACGGTGAAGCCGACCCCGTCCACGACCGGTCTTCCGGCGTAGGACTTGCGCAGCCCGTTGACTTCGATGATCGCCATGCCTGGAAGTCTCGCGGGCGGCGACCGCCCCGGACATCGACCGGCTCGCTCGACCTGGCATCAGCCGATCGGCTGATGGGAGATCTCAGAAGCGCAGCTTGGGCTTGCCCTCGCGCTCCCAGCGGCGCCAGAGCTCGGGCATCTCACCGGCCAGCCACTGGTAGAACTCGTGCACCGTGCGCAGGCGCCGGGCTCGTTCGCCCTGGCCGCTGAACATGCGCAGCCCGGCGCCGGTCAGCTCTTCCAGACCGGTGACCCGCTCCATGCGGTGGCGCACCAGCTCCGGCCAGCGGTCCTCCTCGACCCGGTACAGGGCGGCTTCCTTGCCCTGCCGGGTGGTCTTGGAGACCACGCCGAGCCGCATCAGCAGCCGCACGTTGGTGCTGATCGAGCCGGTGCTGGCGGCCAGTGCCAGGGACAGCTCGGCAGCGGTGCGCTCCGGCGGGTCGCAGACGAGCAGGAACGCCAGGACGCGCCCGGCGATCAGCGGCATGCCCTCGCTGGCTTCGAAGTGGGCCGCCATCTGCTCGATCCACTCCGACATGGCCGGTCGGTCGGTGCGCTGCACGTAGTCGGACACGACGGCTCCCCGTGATCGAGTTCAGTCCTCGCTGAAAAGGTAAACCACAGCGAAGCCCGCGACCAGCCGCCGACCGGCGTGTCGGGCGGAGCGGATCAGCTGTTGCGCGCGCCCATCGCCCGGCGGTGCGCGGCGCCGACCTTCATCGCCCCGACGGTCTCGCCGTCCCACTCGTGGGCGGTGAGGCCCTCGACGGCCTCGACCAGGGCGTTCCCGGTGGCGACGTCGGGGACCATGACGTCGCCGAAGCGGCCGTCCTCCCCCACCAGCACGACGCGGGCGCCGGCCTGCCCGAGGTTCTCCACGACCGCGCGAGCGGAGTCGCCGTGCGCGCCGACGAACGCCTTGGCCGTCGCGATCGCCTTCGGCGCGGGAGCGGTGGTTTCTTCGCTAGCCGTCATGCCCCGAATCCTAATCCGGAGCCGGGGAAGATCGAGAGGTCGTGATGAGTTGCACCTGTTGAGGACGACAGCGAAGGAGTCAACATGCGTGCCATCCGGGTAGCCGCGAACGGCGGCCCCGAGGTCATGGAGCTCACCGAGATCGAGTCACCGGAACCGCAGCCCGGCCAGCTGCTGGTCGAGGTCGCGGCGATCGGCGTGAACTTCATCGACACCTACCAGCGCAGCGGCGTGTACTCGATGCCGCTGCCCTTCACGCCCGGCTCCGAGGGATCGGGCGCGGTCGTCGCGGTCGGCGAAGGCGTGACCGGGTTCGAGGTCGGCGACCGGGTCGCCTGGGCGATGGCGCCGGGCAGCTACGCCGAGCGGGCGCTGGTGCCCGCGGACAAGGCGGTCCGGGTGCCGGTGGGTGTGAACTCGCGCACCGCGGCCGCGGCGCTGCTGCAGGGCCTGACCGCGCACTACCTGGTCACCTCGACCCACCCGGTGAAAGCCGGTGAGACCGCGCTGGTGCACGCCGCCGCCGGCGGCATGGGCCTGCTGCTGACCCAGCTGATCAAGCACCTCGGCGGCAACGTGATCGGCACCGTGTCCACCGCCGAGAAGGAGGCGCTGGCCCGCGAGGCCGGAGCCGACGAGGTCATCCGCTACACCGAGGTGGACGTGGCCGAGTCGATCGCCGACCTCACCGACGGTCGCGGCGTGGACGTGGTCTACGACGGGGTCGGCAAGACCACCTTCGACGCCAGCCTGGCCAGCCTGCGCCCGCGCGGCACGCTGGCGCTGTTCGGCGCGGCGAGCGGCCCGGTGCCCCCGGTGGATCCGCAGCGGCTGAACTCGGCCGGTTCGGTGTTCCTGACCCGCCCCAGCCTGGCGCACCACATCCTGACCCGCGAGGAGCTGGACTGGCGGGCCGGTGAGCTCTTCGACTGGATCTCCAACGGGGTGCTCGACATCCGCATCGGCGGCACCTACCCGCTGGCCGACGCCCGCAAGGCCCACGAGGACCTGGAAGGACGCCGCACCACGGCGAAGCTGATCCTGCTGCCCTGACCAGGCCTCAGAACGGCCAGCCGACGACCGGCAGGCTCAGCGCGGAATCCACCGCCAGGGCGACGAACACGATCATCAGATACGTGTTGGACATGTGGAACAGCTTCATCGGCTTGGTCTTCTCGCCGCGCTTGGTCGCGGCGTGCAGCCGGTGCGCCAGCACCAGGAACCACGCGCCCGCCAGCACCGCGAACGCCGCGTAGAGCCAGCCGGTCGCCGGCACCAGCAGCAACGTCCAGAGCACCATCAGCCAGGTGTAGGCCACGATCTGCCGCGAGACGTAGGTCGGCTCGGCGACGACCGGCAGCATCGGCACCCCGGCGCGCTCGTAGTCGTCCTTGTACTTCATGGCCAGCGACCAGGTGTGCGGCGGCGTCCAGAAGAAGACCACGCCGAACATCACCAGCGCAGGCCAGTCGACGCGCCCGGTCACCCCGGCCCAGCCGATCACCACCGGCATGCAGCCGGCCGCCCCGCCCCAGACGATGTTCTGCGCGGTGCGGCGCTTGAGCACCAGCGTGTAGACGAAGACGTAGAAAAGGATCGTGCCGACGGCCAGCGCCGCGGCCAGCAGGTTCGTCGTCGCCCACAGCCAGGCGAAGGAACCGGCCCCCAGCGCGATGCCGAAGACCAGCGCGTGCCGGTTGGACACGGTGTGCCGGACCAGCGGACGCGCGCGGGTGCGCTTCATCACCTGGTCGATGTCGGCGTCGGCCACGCAGTTCAGCGCGTTCGCGCTGCCCGCGGCCATGGTGCCGCCGATCAGCGTGGCGATCACCAGCCACGGCGACGGGATGCCCCGCACGGCCAGCAGCATCGCGGGAATGGTGGTCACCAGCAGCAGCTCGATGACCCGGGGCTTGATCAGCCCCAGGTAGGCCTTCAGCAGCTCAGCGGGTCGCCGAGCGTGCCTCTCGCGGGTGGCGTCGACGGCGGTGGTCACGACGCTGCGCTCGCCGACGGCATGGCACTCCTTGGGGCAACTTCGACTGATCAGCCGTCTACGAATAGTAGGCGCGCTACTGAAGCGGGACGCGCGCGGGTGGCAAAGAACCGCCCAGTGGCCCTGGTCACGCGGTGTCACCGCTATCCTGGTGGCGCCTCCCAACCGCAATTCAGACGGGTCGGCACGTGGCTGATCGGACACGACTAGGCTGCCCGTCGGACGAGGGATAACCGCGGTTCGAATCGGTCCAGCGACCGCATTCACCCGGCAACCGGGAATACCGCCGATGGAAAAACTTGGAGCTGCGTCCGTGTCCGTCACCGACGACCTTGCCCGCTTGACCACCAAGCGACTGCCCGAAGACTGGAGCGAGCTGGACCAGCGCGCGGTGGACACCGCTCGCGTGCTGGCCGCCGATGCGGTGGAGAACTGCGGCAGCGGCCACCCCGGCACCGCGATGAGCCTGGCCCCGGCGGCCTACGCGCTGTTCCAGCGCGTCATGCGGCACGACCCGACCGACCCGGAGTGGATCGGCCGCGACCGGTTCGTGCTCTCCGCAGGCCACTCGAGCCTGACGCTGTACGTGCAGCTCTTCCTGTCCGGCTACGGCCTGGAGCTGGAGGACCTCAAGCAGCTGCGCAAGTGGGGTTCGAAGACCCCCGGCCACCCGGAGTACGGGCACACCGCCGGGGTCGAGACCACCACCGGCCCGCTCGGGCAGGGCCTGTCCACCGCGGTCGGCATGGCGATGGCCGCCCGCCGCGAGCGCGGCCTGTTCGACCCGGAGACCGCTGCCGGTGAGAGCCCGTTCGACCACCACATCTACGTGATCGCCTCCGACGGCGACATCGAGGAGGGCGTGACCTCCGAGGCGTCGTCGCTGGCCGGCACCCAGCAGCTGGGCAACCTCACGGTGATCTACGACTCGAACGAGATCTCCATCGAGGACAACACCGGCATCGCGCTGACCGAGGACACCGCCAAGCGCTACGAGTCCTACGGCTGGCAGGTCCTCACCGTGCACGGCGGCGAGGACGTCAAGGGCCTGCTGGAGGCCATCGAGACCGCCAAGGCCGAGACCTCCCGCCCGACGCTGATCGTGCTGCGCACGGTGATCGGCTACCCGGCGCCGACCAAGATGAACACCGGCAAGTCCCACGGCGCCGCGCTCGGCGCCGAGGAGGTCGCCGGGGTCAAGACCGCGCTGGGCCTGGACCCGGAGCAGTCCTTCCAGGTCGACGCCGACGTGCTGGCGCACGCCCGCGAGGTCGCCGCCCGCGGCAAGGCCGCGCACGCCGAGTGGCAGGTCGCCTTCGACAAGTGGGCCTCGGCCAACCCGGAGCGCAAGGCGCTGCTGGACCGGCTGGCCACCCGCGAGCTGCCGGCCGGTTGGCAGGAGAAGCTGCCGACCTGGGAGGCCGACGGCAAGTCCATCGCCACCCGCAAGGCCTCCGGTGAGGTCCTCAACGCGCTGGCCGACGTGCTGCCCGAGCTGTGGGGCGGTTCGGCCGACCTGGCGGAGAGCAACAACACCACGATGAAGGGCGTCGAGTCGTTCGGCCCCGAGTCGATCTCCACCGACGCCTGGACGGCCAGCCCGTACGGCCGCACGCTGCACTTCGGCATCCGCGAGCACGCGATGGGCGCGATCCTCAACGGCATCGCGCTGCACGGCGGCACCCGCCCCTACGGCGGCACCTTCCTGGTGTTCAGCGACTACATGCGCCCGGCGGTGCGGCTCGCCGCGCTGATGAAGGTCCCGTCGATCTTCGTCTGGACGCACGACTCGATCGGCCTGGGCGAGGACGGCCCGACGCACCAGCCGATCGAGCACGTGGCGGCGCTGCGCGCCATCCCCGGCTTCTCGATGGTCCGCCCGGCGGACGCCAACGAGACCGCGGCGGCGTGGAAGACCATCCTGGAGAACCCGAGCGGCCCGGCCGGTCTGGCGCTGACCCGCCAGGGCGTGCCGACGCTGGAGGGCGTGACCGCCGAGGGCGTCGCCAAGGGCGGCTACGTGCTGGCCGACGCCGGCAACGGCGAGCCCCAGCTGGTGCTGATCGCCACCGGTTCCGAGGTGCAGCTGGCCGTCGAAGCCAGGAAGATCCTGGAGGCCGACGGCGTTGCCACCCGCGTGGTCTCGATGCCGTGCGTCGAGTGGTTCGACGCGCAGGACGAGGCCTACCGCGAGCAGGTCCTGCCGAAGGCGGTCAAGGCCCGCGTCTCGGTCGAGGCCGGCATCGCGATGCCGTGGTACCGGTTCGTCAAGGACTCCGGCGAGTCGGTGTCCATCGAGCACTTCGGCGCCTCGGCGGACTACAAGACCCTGTACAACGAGTTCGGCATCACCGTCGACGCCGTTGTCGCGGCGGCCCGGCGCAGCCTGAGCAACGCCCAGCAGGCGTGAGCGGAGGAATTCCTGTGACCACCAACCCGAACCTCAAGGCGCTGAGCGAGGCCGGGGTTTCGATCTGGCTGGACGACCTGTCCCGCCAGCGGATCACCTCGGGCAACCTGGCCGAGCTGATCACCGACCAGGCGGTCGTCGGCGTCACGAGCAACCCGACGATCTTCGCCAACGCGCTGTCCAACGCGGCCGACTACAACGAGAAGGTCCGCGAGCTGGCCGCCCGCGGTGCCAGCGTGGACGACACCGTCCGCGAGCTGACCACCGCTGACGTGCGCGACGCGGCGGACATCTTCCGCAACGTCTTCGAGTCGACCGGTGGCGTCGACGGCCGGGTCTCCCTGGAGGTCGACCCGCGGCTGGCGCACGACACCGAGCGCACCGTCGCCGAGGCCGTGGACCTGTGGAAGGCCGTGGACCGGCCGAACCTGATGGTCAAGATCCCGGCGACCGTCGAGGGCCTGCCCGCGATCACTCGCGTGCTGGCCGAGGGCATCAGCGTCAACGTCACGCTGATCTTCTCGGTGCAGCGCTACCGCGACGTGATGGACGCCTTCATCGCCGGCCTGGAGCAGGCGAAGGCCAACGGTCACGACGTCAGCCAGATCGCTTCGGTCGCGTCGTTCTTCGTGTCCCGCGTGGACACCGAGATCGACAAGCGGCTGGAGAAGATCTCCGGTGGTGAGGCGCTGCGCGGCAAGGCCGCGATCGCCAACGCCCGCCTGGCCTACGCGGCCTACGAGGACGTCTTCGCCGGCGAGCGCTGGAAGGCCCTGCAGGCCGCCGGCGCCAAGGCGCAGCGTCCGCTGTGGGCGTCGACCGGTGTGAAGGACCCGTCCTACTCCGACACGCGCTACGTGGACGAGCTGGTCGCGCCGAACACGGTGAACACCATGCCGGAGGCGACGCTGAAGGCCACCGCCGACCACGCCGACGTTCGCGGCGACACGGTCAGCGGCACCGCCGCCGCCTCGCAGCAGGTCTTCGACGACCTGGCGGAGGCGGGCATCGACCTCGACGACGTGTTCGCGGTGCTGGAGCGCGAGGGCGTGGAGAAGTTCGAGAAGTCCTGGAACGAACTGCTGGAGACGGTCAACCAGCAGCTCGAGCAGGCCAAGTAAGCAGTGGCGGCGGGGTCGGTCCCGGACCGGCCCCGCCCCCGCTCTTTCCGGGCTGTTCGGCCCCATCCAGATCGAGCGCTGTTAAGGAAATACATGGCAACCGAAATTTCCGTCGACATTCCCGATGTGGCGCTAGCGGCCGAGGCCCGACCGCTGGTCGAGCGGTTGGCCACCGATGCGGTTGCCGGCAAGCTCGCCGTCCAGAACGCCACGCTGTGGGGCCCGGACGCCGAGCCCGAGGCATCCATCCGGCTGTCCTGGACGACGCTGCACGAGAGCTCCCGCCCGCTGCTGGCCGAGATCGACGCGCTGCGCGCCGAACTGCACGCCGAGGGCTTGGACCGCGTGGTGCTGGCCGGCATGGGTGGCTCGTCGCTGGCCCCCGAGGTGATCACCGCGACCGCCGGGGTTCCGCTGGTCGTGCTGGACACCACCGATCCCGGTCAGGTCGCCGACGCGCTGTCCGGTGATCTGGAGCGCACCGTGCTGGTGGTCTCCTCCAAGTCCGGCACCACCGTCGAGACCGACTCGCACCGCCGCATCTTCGAGCGGGCTTTCCAGCAAAACGGAATCGATCCTGTGACCCGCATCATCGTGGTCACCGATCCGGGTTCCCCGATGGAGTCGGCCGCGCGCGAGGCGGGCTACCGCAAGGTGTTCACCGCCGATCCGCACGTGGGCGGCCGCTACTCGGCGCTGACCGCCTTCGGCCTGGTGCCGGCGGGTCTGGCCGGCGCCGACGTGTCCGCGCTGCTCGACGACGCTGCCGCCGCGTTCCCGCGGTTGAGCGCCGACGGCGACGGCAACCCGGCCGTGCAGCTGGCCGCCGCTCTCGGCGCTGCGCACGCCGGTGGCGCGGAGAAGGTCGTCTTCGCCGACACCGGTTCCGGCATCAAGGGCTTCGGCGACTGGGTCGAGCAGCTGATCGCCGAGTCCACCGGCAAGAACGGCACCGGCCTGCTGCCGGTCGTCGTGGAGGGCACCGACGCGCCAGGTTTCGCCGACGCGGGCCCCGACGCCACCACGGTGGCGGTCGGTCCGGCCGTCGCGGGCGCGCGGATCAGCACCCAGGGCCCGCTGGGCGGGCAGTTCCTGCTGTGGGAGTTCGCCACCGCGCTGGCCGGCCGGCTGCTGGAGATCAACCCGTTCGACCAGCCGGACGTGGAGGCCGCCAAGAAGGCCGCGCGGGCGCTGCTGGACGGCCCGGCCGGTGGTCCGGCCGCGACGCCGGCGCTGGTGGACGGTTCGATCGAGGTGCACGCCTCCGGCGACTGGCTCTCGGCCGGAGTGGGCACCGTGGTCGAAGCGCTGCGCGCTTTCCTGGCCACCGCCCCGAAGAACGGCTACCTGGCGGTGCAGGCCTACCTGGACCGCCTCGACGACGCCTCGGCCGCGGTGCTGCGCCCGGAGCTGGCGCGCCGCACCGGTCTGCAGACCACCTTCGGCTGGGGTCCGCGATTCCTGCACTCCACCGGCCAGTACCACAAGGGCGGCCACCAGAACGGCGTGTTCCTGCAGATCACCGGGGACGCCGAGCAGGACCTGGAGGTGCCGGAGCGGCCGTACACGCTGGCCGGTCTGCAGCGCGCGCAGGCGCTCGGCGACGGTCAGGTGCTGGCCGAGCACAACCGGCCGGTGCTGCGACTGCACCTCACCGACCGGGTGACCGGTCTGGTCGAGCTGGTCAAGGCCGTGCAGGACCTGGCGCAGGGAGGTGCGCGGTGACCCCGCCCAACCAGCAGTGGCAGAACCCGCTGCGGGATCCGCGGGACAAGCGGCTGCCCCGGATCGCCGGACCGTGCGGTCTGACGATCTTCGGCGTGACCGGTGACCTGTCCCGCAAGAAGCTGATGCCGGCGATCTACGACCTGGCCAACCGGGGCCTGCTGCCGCCGGGCTTCGCGCTGACCGGCTTCGCCCGCCGCGACTGGGCCGACCAGGACTTCGGCCAGGTCGTCTACGACGCGGTCAAGGAGCACGCGCGGACGCCGTTCCACCAGAGCGTCTGGGACCGGCTGGCCGAGGGCATCCGGTTCGTGCCGGGTTCCTTCGACGACGACGAGGCGTTCGACCGGCTCGCCGACACCGTCAAGCACCTCGACGCCGAGCGCGGCACGGGCGGCAACCACGCGTTCTACCTGTCGGTGCCGCCGTCGGCGTTCCCGACGGTGCTCAAGCAGCTGTCCCGCTCCGGGCTGACCGACCACACCGACGACGCCTGGCGGCGGGTGGTCATCGAGAAGCCGTTCGGCCACGACCTGGACAGCGCGCAGCACCTCAACCGCATCGTCAACGAGGTGTTCCCCGAGGACTCGGTGTTCCGCATCGACCACTACCTCGGCAAGGAGACGGTGCAGAACATCCTGGCGCTGCGCTTCGCCAACCAGCTGTTCGAGCCGATCTGGAACTCGCACTACGTCGACCACGTGCAGATCACCATGGCCGAGGACATCGGCCTGGGCGGTCGCGCGGGCTACTACGACGGCATCGGCGCGGCCCGCGACGTCATCCAGAACCACCTGCTGCAGCTGATGGCGCTGACCGCGATGGAGGAGCCGGTCTCCTTCTCGCCGCAGGACCTGCGCGCGGAGAAGGTCAAGGTGCTGTCGGCGACCAAGCCGGTCGGCCCGTTCGACCAGACCACCGCGCGCGGCCAGTACACCGGTGGCTGGCAGGGCGGTTCGCTGGTGCCGGGGCTGCACGAGGAGGGCGGGTTCGCCGCCGACTCGATCACCGAGACCTACGCGGCGATCACCCTCGAGGTGGAGAGCCGCCGCTGGGCCGGGGTGCCGTTCTACCTGCGCACCGGCAAGCGGCTGGGCCGCCGGGTCACCGAGATCGCGGTGGTGTTCAAGCGCGCCCCGCACCTGCCGTTCGACAGCACGATGACCGAGGAGCTGGGGCAGAACGCCCTGGTGATCCGGGTGCAGCCGGACGAGGGCGTGACGATGCGCTTCGGCGCGAAGGTGCCGGGCACTTCGATGGAGGTGCGCGACGTGACCATGGACTTCGGTTACGGGCACGCCTTCACCGAGTCCTCGCCGGAGGCCTACGAGCGGCTGATCCTGGACGTGCTGCTGGGCGAGCCGTCGCTGTTCCCGGTCAACGAAGAAGTCGAACTGTCCTGGAAGATCCTCGACCCGGTGCTCGACCACTGGGCCGCGCGCGGCAAGCCCGAGCCCTACAAGGCGGGCACCTGGGGTCCGCCGTCGGCGGACGAAGTGCTGGCCCGCACCGGACGCGTCTGGAGGCGACCGTGATCATCGATCTGCCGTCCACCACGACCTCTCAGGTCAACAAGAAGCTGGTGGAGCTGCGCGAGACCGGTGGCGCGGTCGCGTTGGGCCGGGTGCTGACGCTGGTGGTCGTCACCGGCGACGGCACCGAGGTGGAGAAGGCCATCCAGGCCGCCAACGACGCCAGCCGGGAGCACCCGTGCCGGGTGATCGTGGTGGCCAGCGGGGCGCGGCAGGCCGCGCCGCGGCTGGACGCCCAGATCCGCATCGGCGGTGACGCGGGCGCGTCCGAGGTGGTCGTGCTGCGCCTGTACGGGCCGCTGGCCGACGAGGGCGCTGGTTCGGTCGTCCCGCTGCTGCTGCCGGACGCGCCGGTGGTGGCGTGGTGGCCGACCGACGCCCCGGACAACCCGGCGAAGGACCCGATCGGCGCGCTGTCGCACCGGCGCATCACCGATGCGGCCAACGAGGCGGACCCGATCGCGTCGCTGCAGAAGCGCTTGCGCTCCTACGCGGACGGGGACACCGATCTGGCCTGGACCCGGTTGACCTCGTGGCGCGCGATGCTGGCGGCGGCGATGGACCTGCCGCCGCACGAGGCCGTCACGTCGGCCACGGTGACCGGTGCGGCGGATTCCCCGTCGACGGATCTGCTGGCCGCGTGGCTGGCCAGCTACCTGGACATCCCGGTGCGCCGGCTGGAGCACCCGCGCGGGCCGGGCATCGTCTCGGCGGTGCTCGAGCGCCCGTCGGGCAACGTGGAGATCGTCCGCCCGGACGGCAAGGTGGGCACGCTGACCCAGCCGGGTCAGCCGGACCGCCGGGTGTCGTTGCACCGCCGCGAGGTCCGCGACTGCCTCACCGAGGAGCTGCGCCGCCTCGACCCGGACGAGATCTACGAGGCCACCCTCGAAGGCCTGGACAAGATCGTCCGCGACGAGGAGGCACCGGCGCAGGCGGAGGACTCATGAGCCAGGTCGTGGTGCACGGGTCGGGCGAGCTGCTGGCCGCGGCGGCGGCCGCGCGGTTGATCACCGCGCTGGTCGACGCCCAGGCCGCGCACGGGGTGGCGTCGGTGGTGCTCACCGGCGGCCGCACCGGCATCGGCGTGCTCGAGCAGGTCCGCCGCTCCCCCGCCCGCGACGCGGTGGACTGGTCCAACGTGGACTTCTACTGGGGCGACGAGCGGTTCCTGCCGGACGGCGACCCGGAGCGCAACGAGACCCAGGCCCGGCAGGCGCTGCTGGACCACGTCGCGGTGGACCCGGAGCGGGTGCACCCGATGGCCGCCTCGGACGGCAAGTTCGGCGCGGACGCGGATGCCGCCGCGGCGCACTACGCGGAGGTCCTGGCGACCACGGCGGCCTCGGCCACCGACATCGCGGTGCCCCACTTCGACGTCCTGCTGCTGGGCGTCGGCGAGGAGGGCCACACGGCGTCGCTGTTCCCGGACACGCCGTACGTCGAGGAGACCGAGCGGACGGTGGTGGGCGTGCACGACTGCCCGAAGCCGCCGCCGACGCGGATCTCCCTGACGCTGCCGGCGATCCAGGCGGCCTCGCAGGTCTGGCTGATGACCACCGGCGCGGCCAAGGCCGAAGCGGTGGCAGCGGCCCTGGGCGGAGCGAAGCCGGTGGACATCCCGGCAGCAGGAGCCCGGGGCAGAAACCGAACCCTCTGGCTCCTGGACACAACGGCAGCAACCCAGCTCCTCACCGGAAGCTGACCCAAAACCCGAGTGGCGCCCCGACTTTCCCGGGGCGCCACTCGGCGTTTTCAGCCTCCTCCGCGTCACTGACGCTCGGGAGGAGCCATTACGCCAGTCGGGCCAGGATGGTTGCGACTTCTTCGGCTCGGTTGAAGTAGCAGATGTGGCTGCCGTCGATCGAGTGGACGTCGAAGCGGTTGTCCGGGGTCAGGGCGTCCGCTTCGGCGATCATCCGGTCTTGCATGGCGATCGGGATGCACTGGTCTTCGGTGAAGCGGATGTAGGAGTGCGGGATTCGGCCCCAGGTTTCGGCTCGGAGCTGGGAGTCGGCCATCGCGGGGGCCATCGTCTCGTCCGGGTCGAGGGTGTTGAGGAGGGCTCGGAACTCCTCGTCGGTTCCGTCCGCCAGCATCGCCGCTTTCAGCTGGGCGAACAGGTCGCCGTCCACGCCGCGCCAGTTGATCCGGGGTGCTCCCAGCGTCTCCGGGTCGCCGATCATCGCTGGCAGCACCGCTTCGTCGAGCAGGTTCGTGGCGTGTTCGGGCGACATGCTGAGCTCGGCCATGGTGCGGATGTTGGCGCTGCACCACGCGGACAGGTAGACGATCCGGTCCAGCAGGCCGGGAATCTCGTTGCCGACGGCGCTGATCGTCACGCCACCCATGCTGGAACCGACGAGGACGACCGGACCGTGCTCAGCGACCCGGCGCACCGCGCCCACGACGTGCTCAACGTTGTCGGTGAGGTCGATTCCGGCCATCGGCGACGGGGCGGTGGCCAGTTCGGCGAGGTCCTGCGGATTCCGGTAGTAGGCGGCGGGCTGCCGCGTCGCGCCGTGGCCCGGCAGGTCGACGGCCAGCGAGCGGTGTCCCAGCAGCGCGAGCTCCTGCTGCAGCGGCACCCAGCTCTGGGCGTTGCTGGACGCGCCGTGGACTAGGACGAAAGTGGTGTTCATGGGTTGTCGTACTCCCGGTCGGACGCCGAAGCGTCAGGTGCGCGGTGCCATCAGCGGGCACCGGGAACGGAATCGGGGGCGCGCGGAAACCGCGGCCTCAGGCCGAAATCCGGACGCGGGCGTAGACGACTGGAAAACCCATGTGCAGAACACTAGCACCTGCGGTGGTCAAGAGAGTTCTGCGCAGAGATCGCGCTCCTCGCCGTCGGCTCGGCGGACCAGGCGGTAGTCGTCGGAGATGTCGACCGTGTACTCGCCGGTGAGCAGGTAGAGGCCCGCTTCGTGGTTGCTCTGGCCGGGGCCGAAGCCCATCAGGACCGGCCCGCTCCAGTCCCAGGTGACCACGCCATCGGGCTGGTAGGTCAGGAACGCGTGGGCGCTGGCGTTCGCCTCGACGCTCGCACCGGTGTCGACGTTGGTGACCCGGTCGATGAGCGCCCCCTTGTACTCCTCGCGCTTCACCAAGCCGTCCGGGTAGGTCTCGACGACCCGTTTGACGACCTCGTCCACCACCTGTTCGATGTGCACGCCGAAAGTGCACCTGGCCCCGGCCGGCACGGTGGACGGCTTGGACGGCGCGGGCACCCACTCCCCCGGCTCCTCGGCAGCGGCGCTGCCCGCGAACGCCACCAACGCGGCCGCGGACAACCCAGCGATCCTGATGTTCCGCATCGAACACCTCCTGGTGAGAAGCGCCCACGCTAGTGCCGGATTCCGGCCACCCGACCGGAATCCGCCGAACAGCACCCGAACGGCGGGCCGTCACGCGCGGTCGAACGCGAAGTCGGCGAGCACGGCGCGGTGGTCGCTCCCCCGGGTCTCGACCACCTCAGCACCGGTGGGCGTGATGCCCCGGTGGAGCACGTGGTCCAGGCGGACCAGCGGAACGGCCGCCGGCCAGGTGAAGCCGAAGCCCGCGGGTTCGGCTTCGCCGAAAGTCCGCAGCAGCGGCCCCATCTCGCGGTCGGTGCTCGCCGTGTTCAGATCCGCGAGCACGAGCACCCGGTCCGACCGGTCCGCGACGAGCGCGGTGCGCAGCTCGGCCAAGCCCCGGTTGCGCTCGGCGACCGAGTCCGGGCGCAGCGACGGCAGGTGCGCCACGTACACCTCGATCGGGCCGCTCGGGGTGCGGATCCGCGCCCGCAGTGCACGGGTCCACCCCATCCCCAGGTCCACCGGCTCGGCCTCCTCGATCGGATACCTGCTCCACACCCCGACCGTGCCCAGCACCTCGTGGTGCCGGTAGTCCGCGCCGAGGGCTTCCCGCACGGCCGAGCGCGCCGGCCCGGTCAGCTCCTGCACCCCGATCACGTCCGCGCCGGTCGCCGCCAGGTCCGCGGCCGTCGCCGCCGGGTTCTCGTTGGCCGCGAACATGTTCTGGCTGGCCACCCGGAGGTCGCCGGACGCCGATGCCTGCGGGAGCAGGGCGGCGCCGAACGCCGCGCACCACACCGCTGCCGGGACCAGCACGGCTGCAGTGGCGCGCGTCCTGCCGACCAGCCCCAGCACCACGAGAACCGGGATGAGCAGGCCGAGCCACGGCGCCGCGCTGTCGAGCAGGGTGCCTGCGCCGCTGATGTCGGGCACCAGCTCGTGCGCACCGAGCAGCAGGGTGAGCACCCCGCAACCGATCAGAACCGTCACCCGCATCGCCGGCTCGCAGTCTGCCGGGCAGCCGGCGGAATCATCTTGGTCACGTTCACACCGGCAGGTTCGACGCCCGAGATGAGAGTTGGATGAGAACTTGCATGCTGGTGCGGTGCGGATTCTGGTTGTCGAGGACGAGTCGTCGGTGCGGGACGCGGTGGTGCTCGGTCTGCGGAGCGAGGGCTACGAGACCAGCACCGCCGGTGACGGCGCGCAGGCATTGACCGAGATCGCCCGCTGGCGACCGGACGCGATCCTGCTCGACCTGCTGATGCCGTTCATGGACGGGTTGACGCTGTGCCGCCAGCTGCGCGCGAGCGGCGACCGGACGCCGGTCCTGGTGCTCACCGCGCGCGATGCCGTGACCGACCGGATCGCGGGGCTGGACGCGGGCGCGGACGACTACCTGGTCAAACCGTTCGACCTGGACGAGCTGCTCGCCCGCGTGCGAGCGCTGCTGCGGCGCAGCTACCCCGAGGACGACGCGGTGCTCCGCGTCGCCGACCTCACCGTGGACACCGCAGCGCACCTCGTGCTGCGCGGGGGCCGGGTGGTCGAGCTCAGCCGGACGGAGTTCGCGCTGCTGGAAGTGCTGGTCCGCAACGCCGAGCAGGTGCTGCCGCGCGAGGTGATCACCGAGCGGGTGTGGGGCACCGACTTCGGCCCGGCCTCGAACTCCCTGGAGGTCTACGTCCGCTACCTGCGCCGGAAGCTGGAGGCGGGTGGCGAATCCCGGCTCGTGCACACCGTGCGGGGCATCGGCTACCGGCTCGGTGCGCGGTGAAGCGCCGGTGGCCGCTGCGGCTGCGGATCGCCGTCGCCACCGCGCTGGCGGTGACCGCGGCGGTGGCCGGCATGGCGGTGGCCGGGTACGCGATCGTGGCGCACGAACTGGACCGCTCGCTGAACCTCGGGTTGACCCGGGAGGTCGCGCGCCTGGTCCGGCTGGAGCAGTCCTCGCCCGGGGCGTGGTCGCCCGCCGGACCCTGCGTGTTCCTGGCCGCCCCGGCGTGCGTGCAGAAGGTGGACGCGGACGGCCGTGTCGAGGGCGACAGCGCGTTGCCGGTGGATGAGCGCACCCTGGCTGTCGCCGCTGGGCGCGGCGGGGCGTTCTTCAACGACACGTCGCTGGAGGGTTTTCCGGTGCGGATGTTGACCGCACCGCTCGCTCCCGGCAAGGCCGTCGAGGTCGCGGTCCGCTCCGACCGCGCGGACGAGAGCCTGCAGCGCATCAGCCTCGCGCTGCTCGCGGCGGGCGCGGTCGGAGTGGTGCTGGCGGCGGTCGCCGGGTTCGCCGTCGCCCGAGCGGGGCTCAAACCGGTCGCCGCGCTGACGTCCACCGCCGAGCGGGTGGCCCGGACCCGAGACCCCGAGCAGCACCTAGCGGTCCGGGGTGACGACGAGATCGCCCGGCTGGCAACGGCTTTCAACACGATGCTCGGCGAACTCCAGCAAGCGCTGGGCGCGTTGCGGGAGTCCCTGACCGCGCAGCGGCAGCTCGTCGCCGACGCCTCGCACGAGTTGCGCACCCCGCTGACCGGTCTGCGCACCAACATCGACCTGCTCACCCGGGCGGACCGGTTGAGCCCCGAGCAGCGGGCCGCGACGATCGAGGCGCTGCGCACGCAGGCCGTCGAGCTGACCGGGCTCGTCACGGACCTGATCGACCTGGCGCGCGGCGACGAGGCACCCGCCGAGGAGACCGAAGACGTCCGGCTGGACCGGATCGTCGAGCAGTGCGCGGCCAGCGCCCGCCACCGCTACCCGGGCATCACCTTCGAAACCGACCTCGAACCGACCGTGCTCGACGGGGTGCCGCGCACGCTGTCCCGCGCGGTGACGAACCTGCTGGACAACGCGGCGAAGTTCAGCCCGGCCGGCGGATCCGTCCAGGTCCGGTTGCACGGCGGGGAACTCGTCGTGCGAGACCGCGGGCCGGGCATCGCGGCAACCGATCTCGACCGCGTCTTCGACCGGTTCTACCGCTCCGCCGCCGCTCGCGGGCTGCCCGGCTCCGGTCTCGGCCTGGCCATCGTCCACCAGGTGGCCACCGCGCACGGCGCCACCATCACCGCGGAGTCACCGCCCGGTGGTGGGGCGTTGTTCCGGCTGCGGTTCCCGACGACCTGATCCGCCGCCGCGGGTTCAGGTGCCGAACTGCCAGGAGGTGAGGTAGTCGTGCTGGCGGGGTGTGAGCTCGTCGATGGTGATGTCGTAGGCCGCCAGCTTGGCCACCGCCACCTCGTTCTCGATCTCCGCCGGGATCGGGTGCACCGCCGGTTCCAGCTCGCCCGCGTTCTCCACCAGGTAGCGGACCGCCAGCGCCTGGGTCGCGAACGTCATGTCCATGACCTCGGCCGGGTGGGCTTCGGCGGCGGCTTGGCCGAGCAGGCGGCCTTCGGCCAGCAGCAGGATCCGGTGCCCTTCGGGGAGGGTGTACTCGACGCAGTTCGGGCGCACGTAGCGGCGGCTGGTCGCCGTGCTGGTGAGGTCGTCGACCGCGATCTCCAGGTCGAAGTGCCCGGAGTTGCCGATGACGGTGCCGTCCTTCATCGACCGCATGTGCTCGACGGTGACCACGTCCCGGTTGCCGGTGGTGGTGATGACCAGGTCGGCTTCGGCGGCGGCGCGGTGCATCGGCAGCACCCGGAGGCCGTCGAGCTTGGCTTCCAGCGCCCGCACCGGGTTCACCTCGGTGACCACGACCTCCGCGCCCATGCCGCGGGCCCGGGCCGCCACCCCGCGCCCGCACCAGCCGTAGCCGGCCACCACCACGGTCGCACCGGCCAGCAGGATGTTGGTGGCGCGCAGGATTCCGTCGATGGTGTTCTGGCCGGTGCCGTAGCGGTTGTCGAACAGGTGCTTGGTGAGCGCGTCGTTGGTGGGCAGCACCGGGTAGCGCAGCGCCGCGGCGGCGGCCATGTTGCGCATCCGGATCACGCCGGTGGAGGTGATCTCGGTGCCGCCGATGATGGCGGGCAGCAGTTCCGGGCGCTGCTCGTGCACGGTGGCGGTCAGGTCGGCGCCGTCGTCGACGATCAGCGTCGGTTCGACGCCGAGCGCGCCTTCGACCTGCTGGTAGTAGGTTTCGCGGTCGCAGCCGTGGAGCGCGAAGACCTCGGCGCCCAGGTCGCGCTGGATCGCCGCGGCGACGTCGTCCTTGGTGGACAGCGGGTTCGACGCGCACAGCGCCACTTCCGCACCGCCAGCGACCAGCGCCCGGCACAGGTTGGCCGTCTCGGTGGTGACGTGCAGGCAGGCGGCGATGCGCTGTCCGCGCAGCGGTTTCTCCGCTGCCCAGCGCTCGGTCAGCCCGGCCAGGACGGGCATGCGGCGGTGGGCGAACTCGACCTTGCGGGCGCCGTCGTCGGCCAGCGCGGGGTCTCGCAGCAGCGGCATCGGCTGCTTCCTTTCCTCGGCGGGAGCGGGACGGACCGAGTTCACCGCGACGGCGCGGCGCGAACCAGAGCACGAACCGGGCAACAACCCGGCACCTGCTGGAACGCGCTGGAGGCGGGCGGATTCGGCGCGTAACGTCGGCCGGGTGGCACGCCAGTCCGACCTCGCGCAGAAGCGCCGCAGCCGCGGCCACACCCAGGAGACGCTGGCGCACCGGCTCGAGGTGGACGTCTCCACCGTGGCGCGGTGGGAACGCGGTGCCTCCACCCCCACTCCGCGGATGCGGGAGGCGCTGGCCCGCGAGCTGGGGCTGTCGCTGGACCAGCTCGCCGCGCTGCTCCCCGGCGCGCCCAGCCCGGTCCCCGCACCCGCCCGGGAACTCCCCGCGGTCGATCCCGTGGAGCTGATCAAGGACGTGTGGACCTCGGCGGAGCGCGACGGTCTCGTCTCCCGCCTCGCGGAGAACTCCCCCGCTCCCGCGCTGACCGGCGATCGCGCGGTGCGGGTGGCCCACCAGTGGCTGATCACCCCACCTCCGCCGGCGGTGGCGTGGACGAGCGGGACCGGTCCGCGGGTCGGGCGCGGCACGCTCGACCGGATCCAGGCCCGGTTGCGGTACCTGCACCACGCCGACGACGTCGTCGCCGGTGGGGACCTGCACACCACCATCCGCGGCGAGGTCGCCCGCACGGCGTCCCTGCTGCGGACCGCTAGCTATCCGGAGGAGGTCGGTCGCGGTCTGCTGCGGGCCGTCGCTGAGCTGTGCCAGCTGGCGGGCTGGTCGACGGCCGACGGCGGGCACATCGCGACCGCCGAGCACTACTACCTCAGCGGCATCCAGGCCGCGCACGCCGCCGACGATCCGGTGCTGGCCGCGCAGGTGGTGTCGGCGCTGGCCGGTCACCTGACCGAGTTCGGCCGGGCGCGCGACGCGGTGCTGGTGGCCCGGTCGGCGCTGGCGCGCATCGACGGACTCGACCGCGGTGCCACCACCCCCACCGTGCGGGCGCTGCTGCACGCGCGGGCTTCGTGGGCGCACGTGGAGGCCGGCGAGTTCAGCCAGGCGGCGACCGCGATCCAGCGCGCGCAGGACGAGTACGGCGACCGCCGCGACGACGACCCGGACCCGGCCTGGACCTACTGGCTGACCCCCGAGGAGATGGACATCATCGTCGGCCGGGTCGACACCGCGCTGGGGCGGCACCAGCGGGCCCAGCAGCGGTTGACCTCCGCGATCGGCAGCTGCGACCACCGCCGCGTCCGCGAGACGGCGCTGTACACGACCTGGCTCGCGGATGCGCACCTGCGCGCGCAGGACGTCGACCGCGCCGCGGCACTGGCCGATCGGGCCCGGCAGCTCAGCGAGACGATCCCCTCCGCTTACAGCGAGCGCGCCGTGCAGCACCTGACCAGGCGGCTCGCGACCGCGCGGTGAGCCAGCGGATCAGGTGGTAATTCCTCGCCATCGCAGCGAAAAGCGCGCTGCGGCCCGTAACCTGTGCCGCGCGGTCGACGACGAGCCGGAGGCGAGCTGGATGACTCGTGCACAGGGGTTGCGCCGGATCCGGGCCAACGCGCTGGTCCTGGCGCTGGGGTTGGTGGCGGTCCTGCTGGGCCTGTTCAGCGCCACCGGCGCGGCGGCCCAGGGGCCGAGCACGGCGATGCGCGGGATGTGGATCGCGTCGGTGACCAACATCGACTGGCCGAGCAAGCCGGGCCTGTCCGCCGAGCAGCAGCGAGCCGAGTACCGGAAGCTGCTCGACCAGGCCGTGAGCAACAAGCTCAACGCGGTGTTCGTGCAGGTCCGGCCGACCGCGGACGCGTTCTGGCCGTCGCCGCACGAGCCGTGGTCGCAGTGGCTGACCGGTGTGCAGGGCAAGGACCCCGGTTACGACCCGATGCGGTTCATGGTCGACGAGGCGCACCAGCGCGGTCTGCAGTTCCACGCCTGGTTCAACCCCTACCGGGTCAGCATGCAGGACGACCCGCAGAAGCTGGTGCCCGAGCACCCCGCCCGCAAGCACCCGGACTGGACCTTCGCCTACGACGGCAAGCTGTACTACGACCCCGGCGTCCCCGCGGCCCGCGAGTTCGTCACCGAGGCGATCATGGACGCGGTGCGCGAGTACGACGTCGACGGCGTGCACCTGGACGACTACTTCTACCCCTATCCCGCCGGCGGCCAGCAGATCCCGGACCAGAAGACCTTCGCCGAGCACGGGAAGGACTTCGCGAACGTCGAGGACTGGCGGCGGCACAACGTCGACCAGCTGGTGTCCGAACTGGACGCCCGGGTGCACGAGGTCAAGCCGGGGGCGAAGTTCGGCATCAGCCCGTTCGGCATCTGGCGCAACGCGTCCAGCGACCCGGCCGGTTCGGACACCAGCGGCCTGGAGTCGTACTCGGCGATCTACGCCGACACCCGCAAGTGGGTGCAGGAGGGCTGGGTCGACTACATCGCCCCGCAGGTCTACTGGCCGATCGGCCACCCCGCCGCCGACTACGCGAAACTGGTGCCCTGGTGGTCCGGGACGGTGGCGGGCACCGGCGTGGACCTCTACATCGGACAGGCGGCCTACCGGGTCGGCCAAGACGGCTGGACCGACCCGGCCGAGCTGTCGAAGCACCTGGCGCTCAACGCCGAGCAGTCCGGCGTCGACGGTGACATCTTCTTCAGCGCCAAGTCCCTGACCACCAACGCCGCCGAAGCCATGGCCCGGCTGGTCGCCGACCACTACGCCGGCTGATCAGTCGGCCGGCTCGTCGCAGTAGATCTGCAGGCGGAGTTCGCGGGCCTTCGTCATGTGGTCCCGGGCCAGGTCGTGCGCCCGGTCGGCGTCGCGCTGCTCGATCGCGTCGATGAGGGCGTGGTGCTCGACCAGCGCCTCGGACCAGCGTCCCGGGACCTTGAGGGTGGTGGCCGGGTACCGGGTGAGGTGGTTGTTCAGGCGGGTCAGCAGGTCGACGATGGTGCCGTTGTGGCTGGCCGCCCAGATCGCCTCGTGCACCGCGCGGTTCGCCGCCGCCATCGCGGGCGGATCATCGGTCGCGGTGCCGTCCATCGCCGCTTGCGCGCGCCGGATGCGGATCAGGTCGAAGTCGCTGCGCCGTTGGGCGGCGGCCGCTGCCGCGGTCGCTTCCAGGGAGATCCGGACCTCGTAGATCTCCAGGATCTCCTCGGGGCTGCGGCTGCGCACGCGCATGCCGCGATCGCCGCGCTCCACCAGCCCGTCCTGCTCCAGCCTGCGCAGGGCTTCGCGCACCGGTGTCCGGCTGGTGCCGTACTTCTCGGCCAGCACCAGCTCGACCAGTTGAGCTCCCGCCTCGAACGTGCCGTCGACGATCTCGCCGCGCAGCCGTTCGTACAGTTCGGACAGCGCCGACGCCCCCTTCCGCTGAGCCGCTCGTGAGCGGTTCCCGACAGCATACCCAGGTATGCATCGGCCTCTCAGGCGATGCGGACGGCCAGGCCCTCCAGGCCCGGTACCGCCGGGAACCGTTGCAGCACCTGGGGATCGTGGCCGGGCACGATCCCCTCCGGGTGGTCCGCCAACGCGTGCAGTGCGTCGAACGCGTCGTACATCGTCGGCAGGTGGGTGACGATTCCGTAGGGCTTCGCGCGCTCCACGTTCTCGTAGAAGTGGGACGCGTCGGCCGCGAGCACGACGTTGCCTGCGGCGGTGCGGACCTGCACGACTTGCAGGCCCGGGGTGTGCCCGCCGACGTGGTGCGCGGTCACGCCCGGCACCACCTCGTGCGTCCCGTCGACCAGGCGGACCCGGCCAGCGAAGTTCTGCTCCACCAGGTACGCGACGTCCGGGGGTTCCACGAAGTGCGCCAGCTGTCCGCGGCCCGCGTGGCGGGAGGTCCAGAACGCCATCTCCGATTCCTGGAGCACGACCTCGGCCTGCGGGAAGTCCGCCACGTGACCGGAGTGGTCGTAGTGCAGGTGGCTGATCACCAGGTGTCCGATGCGGTCCGGGTCCACGCCCAGCGCGCGGATGGTGTCCATCGGCGACTGCAGGTAGTCGCGGTCACCCCGCCGTGCCGCGGTTTCCGGGGTGAAACCGGCGTCGACGAGCACGGCGCGGGATTCCGAGACGGCCAGCCACACGTAGTACGAGATCGGCCAGGCGTCCAGCGCGCACGGGTCGTGGCCGTAGAAGTGCTCGCCGCGCACCGACGCTTCGCGGTGCGCGAACCTGATCGCGTAGACCTGGAACTCCTCAGCCATCGCTGACCTCGCTCCCCGTTCCGGTCATGGGACGGCCGGTCCACCGCTCCCAGAGCGTGGCGATCGAGGCGTAGTCGAGCCGACCGAGCCCTTCGGCGACGCCGAGCTCGTAGACGGTGTGCGCGCCCTGGATCCCGAACAGCGGCACCCCGCTGTCCTGGGCCATGGCCAGCGCCAGGGTGGAGTCCTTGCGAGCGGCCTCGGTGGGCATGCCGCCGTCGTAGTCGCCGTGCAGGACGCGCTCGGCGAAGCGGTGCGTCAACGGGCGGGTGAGCCCTGCCTCCGGGCCGGACAGCAGTGCCGCCAGCGCGGAACCGGAGACCCCGGTGGCCGCGGCGAGCGCACCGGCCTCGGCAAGCACCACCATCACGGCGTGCGCCACCGCGTTGTTGATCACCTTCGCGGCCATGCCGCTGCCCACGGGCCCGAACCTGGTGACACCCGCGCTGATCGCCGCGAGCACGTCAGCCACCTTGTCCACATCGGACTCGGCGCCGCCCACCAGCAGAGTCGCGGTACCACCAGCCATCTGGGACACGCCGGAGAGGATCGCCGCGTCCACCACACCGATGCCGTGCTCCGCGCAGATCTCCTGCTCTTCAGCCATGTCCGCGGGGTTGACGGTGCTGGTCTCCACGATCACACCACCAGCGCGCATCCGCGGCGCGAGCTCGGCGATCACCTGCAGCGAGATCTTCGGTGCAGGCAGGGAAAGCAGCACGACGTCGGCCTCCGCCAGCTCCGCCACCGAAGCGGCGGCGGTGACCTGCGGGTGTTCGACGGCCTGCGCGACCCGATCCGGATCCAGGTCGAACACGCGCAGCGGGCCGTGCGCGGCGAGGCGGCCGGCGACGACGCCGCCCATGTTCCCCAGCCCGCACAACGAAACGGTGTCACTCACCGATGTTCCCCTTCCCAGTCTGGATTTCGGCGCTCAGAGGCGGATCGAGAACGGATCGGGGGTCCGGCCGGTGAGGTCGACCATCACGTTCTTCGTGGTCAAGTACTCATGGAGCGCTTCCTCGCCGCGCTCGCGGCCGTACCCGGACTTCCTGGTGCCGCCGAACGGTGCTTGCGCGGCGCTGGCGCGGTAGGTGTTCACCCAGACCGTCCCGGCCCGCAGCCGCTTGGCGACCCGGTGGGCGCGGGTCAGGTCATTGGTCCAGATCCCCGACGCCAGGCCGAAGTCGCTGTCGTTGGCGATCGAGACCGCTTCGTCGTCGTCGGCGAACGGGATCGCGGACAGCACCGGGCCGAAGATCTCCTCGCGGGCCAGCACCGAGTCGTTGTCGACGTCGGCGAACACCGTCGGTCGCACGAACAGGCCCTCCCCCAGTGCCGGGTCGTCGACCGGCTCGGCACCGACCAGCGCGCGGGCCCCGGACTCGACACCCGCGTCGATGGCGCGCTGGATGCGGTCGCGCTGCGGCTTGTTGGCGACCGGTCCCATCTGGGTACGCGAGTCCATCGGGTCGCCGAGGCGGATCTCCGCGGCCCGTGCCGCGACCGCCGCCACCACCTTCTCGTACACCGACTCGTGCACCAGCAGCCGACTGCCCGCGATGCAGGTCTGCCCGCCAGCGGCGAAGATCCCCGCGACCGCGCCGGTGACCGCGCGGTCCAGATCGGCGTCGGCGAAGACGATGTTCGGCGACTTCCCGCCTAGCTCCAGCGTGACCGGGACGAGGTTGCGCGCAGCTGCGGCCGCGATCGCGCTGCCGGTCGGCACGCTGCCGGTGAAGCTGATCCGGTCCAGTCCGGGGTGTTCGGTCAGCGCGATCCCGGCCTGCGGGCCGCCGGTCACGATGTTGATGACGCCCGGCGGGAACCCGGCTTCCTCGACCAGGTCCGCCATCCGCAGCGTGGTCGCCGAGGCGTGCTCGGAGGGTTTGACCACCACGCAGCACCCGGCGGCCAGCGCCGGGGCGAGCTTGTTGGCCAGCAGTTGCATCGGCGAGTTCCACGCGGTGATCAGCGCGGCGACGCCGATGGGCTCGGCCAGCGTGTAGTCCAACGTGTCCGGGTCGTCCAGCGGGATGGTGCGCCCGTAGAGCTTGTCGGCGTAGCCGGCGAAGAACCGGTAGTTGCGGGCGGCGAAGCGCGCCTGGCCGGTGGTCTCGCGGACCAGCTTGCCGTTGTCGGTGGACTCCAAGCGGCCCAGCTCGTCGGCGTGCTCCTCCACCAGCCCGGCGAGCCGGTTCATCAGCTCCGCGCGGCGGACTCCGGGAGTCGTCGACCAGCCCCCGTCGAACGCGGCGCGGGCCGCGGCCACGGCGGCGTCCACGTCCCGCGGTCCGGCGTCCGGGACGGTGGCGAACTCGGCAGACGTGAAGGGGTTGATCGCGGGCAGCTCCTGCCCGGTGGACGCCCCCACCCGCTGTCCCCCGATGAGCATCCGGTAGCTGACTCTGGTCATGCGGCGCACTCCACAGCACTGTTGGTCTTCGACGTCGGCGCGCGGGACCGAACACACCGTGCGGCCCGTTGGATCATTTTGTATACAGCAGGATACTAAGATCGAAGCTCCGCTTGTCAAGCGCGAACTCGCTGATTATCAGCTCCGAAAGCCCGTCCTCCGGACAAATACTTGACGATGGCATCAATGAACGTATTCTGCTGCATACGCTAGTGCACAGAGCTGTCCGCGCTCTTCTGCGGCGCGATGCCGATCTCCGGCCCGGGTCGTTCCCCCGCTCTTGCTGCACCCCCGCGAGGAGGTTCGATGCCGAACACGATCCGAGCAAGACCGGCGGAAGCGGGCTCGATGACGCGGAAGGTCGTCGCCGCCAGCTTCATCGGCACCACCGTGGAGTGGTACGACTTCTTCCTCTACGGGACCGCGTCCGCGCTGGTCTTCAACAAGCTGTTCTTCCCGCAGTTCTCCGCTCTCGCGGGCACGATCGCCGCCTTCGGCGCGTTCGCCGCGGGCTTCATCGCCCGCCCCCTCGGAGGTGTCCTCTTCGGACACTTCGGCGACCGGGTCGGCCGCAAGTCCATGCTCATCTACAGCCTCGTCGGCATGGGCGCCTCCACCATCGCCATCGGCCTGCTGCCGACCTACGCGCAGATCGGTGTGCTGGCCCCGATCCTGCTCGTGCTGTGCCGCGTCGTGCAGGGGTTCGCCGTCGGGGGCGAATGGGGTGGCGCAGTGCTCATGTCCGTCGAGCACTCCCCGGAGTACAAGCGCGGATTGGCCGGGAGCTGGACCCAAGCCGGCTCTCCCGCCGGTCTGATCCTCGCGACGGTGGCGTTCGGGGGCTTTTCGATGCTCCCGGACGAGGCGTTCATGAGCTGGGGCTGGCGAGTGCCGTTCCTGCTCAGCGCCGCGCTGGTCGTGGTGGGCACGTTCATCCGGCTCAACGTCGTCGAATCACCCGAGTTCCAGGACGTGAAGGAAGCGGGCTCGCGCTCCGAGCTGCCGATCCTCGACGCCGTGAAGAACCACCCGCTCAACATCGTGCTCGCGATCGGCAGCTGCCTGGCGCCGTTCGTCAACTTCTACCTCTTCGCGACGTTCGTCCTCACCTACGGCACGTCGTCGTTGGGCCTGGAGCGCTCGGCCGTGCTGATCATCGTCGCGATCGCCGCGGGCCTGGAAGTGCTCACCATCCCGCTGGCGGCAGCCCTGTCCGACCGCATCGGCCGGCGCAAGGTCTTCCTCACCGGGGCGGTGCTGTTCGCCGCGTTCGCCTACCCGTTCTTCGCCATCAACGAGTCCGCCACCTCCACCTGGGTCCTCGGCGTCACCTCCGTCATCGGGCTCTCGTTGATCCACCCGCTGATGTACGGGCCGATGGCCACCCTGTTCGCGGAGATGTTCTCGCCCGAAGTCCGGTACAGCGCGGCCTCGCTCGGGTACCAGATCGGCGCGATCTTCGGCGGCGGCTTCGCACCGCTGATCCTGACCGCGCTGCTGGCCACCGGCGTCGGCGCCGCAGCAGCCCTGCCCCCGTACCTGATCACCGTCAGCGTTCTGACCTTCATCTCGGTCTTCTTCGCCACGCAGCCGGGCCGCAGGTACTCGACCGAGCCGGAACGGACCACGAAGGGAACGCTGAAGTGAGCACGGCATGGAACGACGCCGACCTCGAACGGTGGATGGACGCCTGCCGGGAAGACCGGGAGTTGTCCGCCCTCGCGACCGCCACCACGGTCACCTTCGGGATCCGCGCCGGGGAGCAGAACGCGCTGTTCGGCTTCAGCAGCGGACAGCTCGTCGAGCCGACCAGCGCCGCCGACTTCGAGCTGGTCGCGGCACCTGCCGACTGGAGCCGGTTCTTCCAGGCAGTGCCACCGCCCGCGTACCAGAACTTCTTCGGCATGCTCATGCGCGTTCCCGGCGCGCACGTCGAGGGCAGCGAACTGGCGATGGTGCAGCACGCACACCTCGTGCGCCGGGTGCTGGAGCTGGGCAGGGCGGCGATCTCAGGTCGACCGGCCACTCCTGCCGCCGCACATCCGGTCCGGAGCAAGGCCGACCTCGAACCGGGCTACGTGCGCATCAGCGTTCGCGGTGAACCTGTGGAGATCTTCTACGAGGCGGCCGGCGAGGGCCAGGACGTCCTGCTCCTCCACACCGCGGGCGCCGACAGCCGCCAGTACCACGACCTCATGGCGGATACCTCGTTGACGTCCCGCTGCCGGCTGATCGCTTTCGACCTGCCCGGCCATGGTCGTTCCGACCTGCTGCCCGGAGTCCCGCCCGGCGGCTACGCCCTGACGACCGACCAGTACGCCACGACCGTCCTCGCCGTCATCGACGCGCTCGGACTGACCGCGCCCATCGTCAGCGGATCCTCGATGGGCGGCGAGATCTGCCTGGAACTGGCGCACCGAGCCCCGGACGTCGTCGGCGGGGTGATCGCGTGCGAGGCCAGCGACCGGGTTCCCGGCCGGAAGGTGTCGTGGGCGAAGCACCCCTTGGTCAACGAGTCGGTCTTCGTCCCCGAGTGGGTCTACGGGCTCATGGCACCGCAGAGCCCCGAGCACTACCGCCGCAAGGTGTGGTGGGGCTACTCCCAGGGCGGGTTCGGCACCTTCGCCGGTGACATCGACTTCTACAGCGGCGACTGGGACGGCCGCGACCGGGTCGGCGAGATCGACACCGCGCGGTGCCCGGTGGTCATGATGACCGGCGAGTACGACTACTCGTGCACGCCCGAGATGTCGGAGGCAACGGCGCGGAAGATCTCCGGGGCCGTCTTCTGGACGATGCCGGACCTCGGGCACTTCCCCATGGCGGAGAACCCACCGCTGTTCGCCGACCACTTCGCCAAGGCGCTGGACCACCTCGGACGTGCAGCGCCGGGCCCCGGGGAGTGAGTCAGGTCAGCTCGGCGAAGCGCTCCAGCTGTTCGCTGGTGCCCGCGACGACGAGGATGTCGCCGTCCCGCACCACCGTTTCCGCTGTCGCGTAGGTGAAGGGCTCCCCCGGACGCTTGATGGCCACGACGGTCACGCCGTACTTCGAGCGGAGGCGCGCGTCGCCGAGCGGCCGGCCCACCGCCTCGGCCGGGGCTCGGGTCTTCGCCAGCGCGTAGTGGTCCTCCTCCAGCTCGATGTAGTCGAGCATCCGGCCGATCACCAGGTGCGCCGTCTCCTTGCCCATCTCGTGCTCCGGCAGCACGACGTGGTGCGCGCCCACCCGTTCCAGGATCCGGCCGTGCTGGCGGCTGGTGGCCTTGGCCCAGATGTTGGGGATGCCGAAGTCCGCCAGCAACGAGGTGGTCAGGATGCTGGCCTCCAGCTCGGTGCCGATGGCCACCACGGCCCGGTTGAACTGGTGCACGCCGAGCTGCCGCAGGCTCTCCGGGTCGGTGGTGTCGGCGACCGCGGTGTGCGTCAGCTCGTCGGCGAACCGCTGCACCACGGTCGGCCGCGAGTCGATGGCCAGCACCTCCGAACCGTGGCGCACCAGTTCGCTGGCCAGCGAGCTGCCGAACCGGCCCAGGCCGATCACCACGATCTGGTTCGCTGCGTCGTTCCTAGCCAACGATGGGTCGCTCCTCGGGTAGTTCGTAACGACGGGCCCGCTCGCGCAGGGCCAGTGCCGAGGCGAGCGTGACCGGGCCGAGCCGGCCGATGAACATCAGGGCCACCAGCAGCAGTTGCCCCGATTCTGGCAGGTCTGCGGTGATGCCGGTCGAGAGGCCGACGGTAGCGAAGGCCGAAACCGCCTCGAACAGCACCTGGTCCAAGCTGAACTGCGTGATCGCCAGCAGCGCCAGCACGACCGCCATGACCACTCCGACGGCGATCAGCACGATGGTCAGCGCCTGCCGCTGCACGCCTTCGGACAGTCGGCGCCCCATCACGTGCACGCTCGGCTCGCCGCGGACCTCGGCCAGGATCACGAACGCCAGCAGCGCGAAGGTGGTGACCTTGATGCCGCCGGCGGTCCCCGCGCTGCCACCGCCGATGAACATCATGATGTCCTGCACCAGCAGCGTGCCCGAGTGCATCTCACCGATGTCGAGGCTGTTGAAGCCCGCGGTGCGGGTCATCACGGCGGCGAAGAACCCGGCCAGCAGCTTGCCCGGCCAGGACAGCGGTCCCAGCGTGCCGGGGTTGGTCCACTCGGCGATGGTGATCACCGCGGTTCCACCGACCAGCAGCACCGCCGTCGCCAGCAGGGTGATCTTCACGTGCAGCTTCCAGCGCCGCGGCTGGCGGAACCGGCGGAACAGCTCGATCCACACCGGGAACCCGAGCCCGCCGGCGATCACCGCGGCCGCGATCGGCAGGCAGATCCAGGGGTCGGTGACGAAACCCATCAGGTTGTCGGGGTAGAGCGCGAACCCGGCGTTGTTGAACGCCGAGATCGCGTGGAACACGCCTTCGTACGCGGCGCGGCCGAATCCGAGGTCGTAGCCGGCGGACAGCCGAGCCGTCAGCAGCACCGCGGCGACCAGCTCGAAGGCCACGGTGAGCAGCAGGACGTTGCCCACCAGGCGGCGGACGTCGCCGAGCCCGATCGCCTTGGTCTCCGCCTGCGCGGTCAACCGCATGCGCAGCCCGAAGCGGCGGAACACCAGCAGGCTCAGCAGCGAGGCCAGGGTCATGATGCCCAGGCCGCCGATCTGGATCAGCGCCACGATGATCACTTCTCCGGCGGTGGACCAGTGGGTCGCGGTGTCGACGACGACCAACCCGGTCACGCACACCGCGGAGGTCGCGGTGAACAGCGCGGCGACGAACCCGGTGGCCTGCCCGGACTCGGCGGCGAAGGGCATCATGAGCAGCACGGTGCCGAGCAGGATGATCACCGCGAAACCGAGCACGACCGGCACGGCCGGCCGGGTGCGTACCGCAGGGAACCGCGGAAACCTGCGCAGGAGAGCTAGCACGGATCCACACAGTACTTCCCGCTGCGCCCGCGGCGGGCGCAGCGGCGCTGGTCACGGCTCGATGATCACCACGACGCCGTCGCGGTCGGCGACCACGTACTCGCCGGGCACGAACTGGACGCCGCCGAGCTCGACCACCTCGTCGGCGACGCCTTCACCGGTCTTGGTGCTCTTGCGCGGGTTGGTGCCCAGCGCCTTGACGCCGAAGTCCATCTCGGCCAGCACCGCGGAGTCGCGCACCGCGCCGTTGATGATCGCGCCGCTCCAGCCGTTGGACCGGCCGAGCTCGGCGATGAGGTCGCCCATCAGCGCGGTGTGCAGCGAACCCCGGCCGTCGATCACCAGCACCTGGCCCTCGCCCGGCGTGGAGAGGATCTCCTTGAGCAGGGCGTTGTCCTGGAAGCACTTGACGGTGCGGATGCGGCCTTCGAACGCCGCGCGCCCGCCGATGTCGCGGAACTGCACGTCGCAGCTGCGCACCTCCGGGCCTTCCCGGTCCGCGAGGTCAGCCGTCGCCAGAGTCATGCGCGCGAGCGTACCCAGCGGTGGCCGGGACCCGCGCGGCAGCGCGATCAACACCACACCAGCCGATCAGCCGCAGGTGCGGGCGCGCTCCAGGAGGAGGTCGCGTTCGCGGGTGTTGGCCGTCAGCTCGGCGGCTCGTTCGAACTCGGCGCGGGCTTCGGCCGGCCGGTCGAGCTTGACCAGCAGGTCGCCGCGGACGCTGGGCAGCAGGTGGTAGTCGCGCAGGGAACCTTCGGCCACCAGCTGGTCGACCAGGTGCAGGCCGTGCTCGGGGCCGAACGCCATCGACACCGCCACCGCGCGGTTGAGCTCCACCACCGGCGACGGCGTGACTTCCGAGAGCTGCTCGTAGGTCCGGGCGATCCGCGCCCAGTCGGTCTCCTCCGGCGTGCGCGCCCGCGCGTGGCAGGCCGCGATCGCCGCCTGCAGCTGGTACGGGCCGGGTGGTGCGTCGATCTGCTCCGCCCGCTCGAGCGCGGCGAGGCCGCGGCGGATCAGCAGCTGGTCCCAGCGGGCCCGGTCCTGCTCCAGCAGCAGCACCGGCTCCCCCGTCGGGCCGGTGCGCGCGGCGGAGCGGGAGGCCTGGATCTCCAGCAGTGCCACCAAGCCGTGCACCTCGGGTTCGCCGGGCACCAGTCCGGCCAGGATCCGGCCGAGCCGCAGGGCGTCGTCGCACAGCTCGGTGCGCATCCAGTCCGCACCGGACGTGGCCGTGTACCCCTCGTTGAAGATGAGGTAGACGACTTCCAGCACCGCGGGCAGCCGCGCCGGGAGCTCGTCGGCGCTCGGCGCTTCGAACGGGATCTGCTTGCGCGCCAACGTCTTCTTCGCCCGCACGATGCGCTGGGCGATGGTCGGCTCGGGCACCAGGAACGCGCGGGCGATCTCCTTGGTCGTCAACCCGCACAGGACTCGCAGCGCCAGCGCCACCCTCGCCTCGGCGGACAGCACCGGGTGGCAGGCGGTGAACACCAGGCGCAGCAGGTCGTCGCCGAAGTCCGGGCCGAAGTCCACCTCGATCTCGGTGTGCTGCTGGTGCTCCAGGTCCCGGCCGATCTCCTGCTGCTTGCGCACCAGCCGCTCGTTGCGGCGCAGCTGGTCGATCGCCCGGTGCTTGGCGGTGGCGGTCAACCAGGCGCCCGGGTTCGGCGGCACGCCGGTCTCCGGCCACTTCTCCAGCGCGATGACCAGCGCGTCCTGCGCCAGCTCCTCGGCCAGGCCGACGTCCTGCACCATCCGGGCCAGTCCGGCGATGACGCGGGGCGCTTCGATGCGCCAGACCGCCTCGATGGCGCGGTGGGTTTCGGAAACCGTCACCACGCCATCTCAGCACAGCCGTCGTGCCGGCTCAGGCGATTCCGCCCGCTTCGCGCACTTCCTCGCGCAGCTTCGCCTCGCGCTCGGCCTCCTCCGCGGACATCTCGAAGTCCTCGGCGTCGAAGACCCGCCGCACCTCGACCGGTTCCGGGCACCGCTTGGCCCACTCCAGGGCCTCCTCGCGGGAACGCACCTGCAGCAGCCAGAACCCGGCGATCAGCTCCTTGGCCTCGGTGAACGGGCCGTCCACCACGGACCGCCCGCCGCCGGTGGCGATCTCGGTGCGGAAGCCCTCCGAGCTGGGGTGCAGCCCTTCGCCCGCGAGCAGCACGCCGGCCTTGACCAGCTGCTCGTTGTAGTCGCCCATCGCCTTGAGCAACTCCTCGCTCGGCATCTCGCCGGCCTCGGTCTCGGCGGTGGCCTTCACGATCATCATGTAGCGCATCGGGGGTCACTTCCTGGTCGTAGGTGCTTGATTCCTACCAGTTCCACGGCGGTTCCAGCCGGTGAAACCCGGTGGCGGCCGGGCGTCCCGGCCGCTCACCAACGCATCGAACGGCGTCCGCCGAGATCGACATGTCCCCCGAGGTTCTTCGCGCTCAGCCGGCGAGGTGCCGCCGGATGAGGTCGTTGGCGCGCTGCGGGTCCTCCATGTTCGTCATGTGCCCGCAGCCGGCGAACTCGAGCAGTTCCGCGTTCGGCATCCGCCGCGCCGCTTCTCCGGCGATCCGGTGCAGGTCGGTGGATTCGAGCTCGCCGACCACCAGCGCGGTCGGCGCGGCGATCTGCTCCAGCCGGCTGCGCACGTCCAGCTCGAGGAGGCCTCCGGTGGCGGTGTGGTGGTTCATGATCGTCGTCATCGCCATGTCCCGGCACCGCCGCCGGATCTCCGGATCGACCTGGTCCGGCTCGCGGTGCGGACCGTCCACCGCGAGCTGCAGGAGGGCTTCGACGTACCCGTCGGCGTCCATCGCCTGCTTGGCGACCTCCTGCGCGCGGTGGTGCTCCAGGACGAACGGGTCCTGGAACTCCACCGGCGGCGCCCCCGGCCCGAACAGCACCATCCGCTCGACCCGGTCCGGGTGCTCGAGCGCGAAGGTGAGCGAGGTGGCCCCGCCCATCGAATTGCCGACCAGCGAGGCGGTTTCGAGCTGGAAGTGGTCGAGCACCGCCAGCAGGTCCTGGTACGGGTGGTGGTCGCACGTCGCGGTGCTGGAGCGCCCGTGCGAGCGCGCCTCGTAGCGGATCAGCTGGTGGTCCTCGGCGAGTTCGAGCTGTTCGTCCCACATCCCCACGCCGAGGTAACCGGCGTGCAGCAGCACGATCGGCGGGCCCGAGCCCACCACCTCGGCGTAGAGCTCGCCGTCGGGAACCTGGATCTTCGTGGATTCGATGGCGTCCATGACAACCAAAGTGTCATAATGACACCGTGGTTGACAACTCCCCGCTTCCGCCGGAACAGCTCGGACCGCGACTCGCCGAGGTCTACGCCGTCCTCGGCCCCCTGTACCGCCGCGTGGCGCGGCTGGTCGAGCACGACAGCCCGCGCAACGGCCTGTCCATCGGCGTCCGCGCGGTCCTCGAACGGCTCGAGCTGACCGGCGCCGCCGAAACGGTCCCCCAGATCGCGCGCGCCCTGGAACTGAGCCGGCAGTTCGTGCAGCGCATGGTCAACGACGCGCTGGAGCAGGACTTCGTCGCGCTGAAACCGAACCCCGCGCACCGCCGCTCATCGCTGGTGGAGCTCACCGAGGAGGGCCGCGCCGCCATCAACGCGCTGCAGAGGCGCGAGCACGAGGCGATGGGCCGGGTCGGCGGCGACCTCACCGACGCGGAGATCGAGACGACGCTGCACGTCCTGCGGCACATGCTCGCCGCCGTTCCCGAAACCGAAGGGGAAAATTCCCGTTGACGCGGAAAACCGGGCCAGGTGATCGCTCACCTGACCCGGTTCTGCTGAGCTCAGCGCCCCTTGCGCTCGCGGAGCTTGGTCAACGCCTCTTCCAGGATGGCCATGCCGTCCTCGTCGCTGCGCCGCTCCTTGACGTACGCCAGGTGGCTCTTGTACGGCTCGTTGCGCCGCGCCGAAGGCGGGTTCTCCTGGTCCAGGCCCGCCGGCAATCCGCAGCGCGGGCAGTCCCATTCCTCCGGAACATCGGCGTCCATCGCGAACGACGGCCGACTGTGGTGCCCGTTGCTGCACCAGTAGTCGACGCGCTTGCGCGGTGCGGCTTCCCCCCGTTCCGCCTCGCTCGCCGCCGGGCCGGAGCCCACGCGCGTGCCGCGGATGGCGTTACCACCAGTCATCCAATCCTCACCCACCAAGCGGCCCTGGGTCGTCGACCGGCTGGGTGCCGACCGATCAACCGATCTTGATCAACAGGCCGACTCCGACGATGGAGATCACCCACAGCGCCATGACGAACAACGTCATCCGGTCGAGGTTCTTCTCCGCCACGCTGGAACCGGCCAGGTTGGACTGCATACCGCCGCCGAACAGCGAGGAGAGGCCACCACCCTTGGCCCGGTGCAGCAGCACCAGCAGCACCAGCAGCACACTCGTCACGATCAACATGATCTGCAGGAAAAGAGTCATCACGTCCTCGTTCGCACAGCGGTTCGCCACCAAGCGTACCGGGCCGCCAACAGCGAGTTGACCACTGTCCACCGTTTGCCAGGATGACGCTCTCACACCGCCCCACCAGGGGCATCCCCCAGGGTGGGAAAACCGCACGAGGGGCGCCCTTCACCAGTTTTCCCCGGTGGGAAGGCGCCCCTCGGGCTTCACGAGCTCCGGGTCACGGGAGCGGGCCGCCGGCCGCCATCGCGGAGAGCTTGGCGAACTCGTCGCCGTTGAGGCTCGCACCGCCGACCAGGGCGCCGTCCACGTCCGCCTGCCCGACCAGGTCGCCGATGTTGCTCGACTTCACCGAGCCGCCGTAGAGCACCCGCACCTCGTCGGCGATCTCCTTGCCGTACTTCTCGGCCAGGGCCGCGCGGATCGCGCCGCAGACCTCCTGCGCGTCCTGCGCGGTGGCCACCTTGCCGGTGCCGATCGCCCAGACCGGCTCGTAGGCCACGACGACCTTGCTGATCTGCTCGGCCTTGAGGCCCTTGAGCGCGTTGATCAGCTGCGTCGTGCAGTGCTCGACGTGGTTGCCCGCCTCGCGGACGTCCAGCTGCTCGCCGACGCACAGGATCGGCGACATGTCGTTCTTCAGGACCGCGCGGACCTTCTTGCCGACCAGCTCGTCGGTCTCGCCGTGGTACTCGCGGCGCTCCGAGTGGCCGACCACCACGTAGGTGCAGCCCAGCTTGGCCAGCATCGGGCCGGACACCTCACCGGTGTAGGCACCGGACTCGTGCACCGAGATGTCCTGCGCGCCGTACTTGAGCTTCAGCCGGTCCCCGTCGACGAGGGTCTGCACGCTGCGGATGTCGGTGAACGGCGGCAGCACCGCCACCTCCACCTTGGCGAAGTACTTCTCGGGCAGCGAGAAGGCGACCTTCTGCACCAGGGCGATGGCCTCGAGGTGGTTGAGGTTCATCTTCCAGTTGCCCGCGATCAGCGGCGTCCTGGCCATGTTCAGCGCTCACCTTCCAGGACGGCCACACCGGGCAGGTCCTTGCCTTCCAAGTACTCCAACGAGGCCCCGCCACCGGTGGAGATGTGCGAGAAGCCGTCCTCCGGCAGCCCCAGGGTCCGCACCGCGGCGGCCGAGTCACCGCCACCGACGACGCTGAACGAGTCGGAGTCGACGATGGCCTGCGCGACACCGCGGGTGCCCTCGGCGAACGCCGGGAACTCGAACACGCCGGCCGGGCCGTTCCAGAACACCGTGCCCGCCCCGCGCAGGATGCCGGCGAACAGCTCGACGCTGCGCGGGCCGATGTCCAGGCCCATCCAGCCGGCCGGGATCGCGTCGGCGGCCACGACCTGGGTGTCGGCGTCGGCGGCGAAGCGGTCGGCGACCACCACGTCCACCGGCAGCACCAGCTTGTCGCCGTGCTCGGCCAGCAGCTGCTTGGTGGACTCGATCTGGTCCTCCTGCAGCAGCGAGGCGCCGACCTCGTGGCCCTGCGCGGCCAGGAAGGTGTAGGCCATGCCGCCGCCGATGAGCAGCTTGTCGACCTTTGGCAGCAGCGCCTTGATGACGCCGAGCTTGTCCGAGACCTTCGAGCCGCCCAGCACCACCGCGTAGGGGTGCTTCGGGTCGCCGGTCAGGGTGCGCAGCACCTCGACCTCGGCGAGCACCAGCCCACCGGCGTAGGGCGAGAGCCGCTTGGCGACGTCGTAGACCGAGGCCTGCTTGCGGTGCACGACGCCGAAGCCGTCGGACACGAACGCCGCGTCCGGGCCGACCAGCGCGGCCAGCTCGTCGGCCAGCGCGCCGCGCTCGGCGTCGTCCTTGCTGGTCTCGCGGGCGTCGAAGCGCACGTTCTCCAGCAGCGCCACCGAGCCGTCGGTCAGCCCGGCCACCACGGACTTCGCCGAGTCGCCGACCAGGTCGGCGGCCAGCGGCACGTCGGTGCCGAGCAGCTCGCCGAGGCGGCGGGCCACCGGGGCCAGGGAGAACTTCGGGTTCGGCTCGCCCTTCGGGCGACCGAGGTGCGCGGTGAGCACCACCTGGGCACCGGCCTCGGTCAGCTTCCGGATGGTCGGCAGGGAGGCGCGCACCCGGCCGTCATCGGTGATCTTCTCGCCGTCCAGCGGCACGTTGAGGTCGGCACGCACCAGGACACGCCGACCCCGAACGCCCTCGGACAGCAGATCGTCGAGGTTCTTCACGCTCTGCTCCTCAGCTACGGGAAGACCCGCACGAGCCGAGGCTCTGCCAACGGCTCATGCGGGTCTCCGGATCAGATGTCAGGCCAGCTTCTTGCCGACCAGGTCGACGAGGTCGGCCAGGCGGTTGGAGTAGCCCCACTCGTTGTCGTACCAGCCGACGATCTTGACCTGGTTGCCGATGACCTTGGTCAGCGGCGCGTCGAAGATCGTCGAGTGCGGGTCGGTGACGATGTCGCTGGAGACGATCGGGTCCTCGTTGTACTTGAGGATGCCCTTGAACCGGCCCTCGGCGGCGGCGGCCTTGAAGGCCTCGTTGACCGACTCGACGCTGGCGTCCCCGCGGACGGTCGCGGTCAGGTCGGTGGTGGAGCCGGTCGGCACCGGGACGCGCAGCGCGTAGCCGTCCAGCTTGCCGTTGAGCTCCGGCAGCACCAGGCCGATGGCCTTGGCCGCACCGGTGCCGGTCGGCACCACGTTGACCGCGGCGGCGCGGGCGCGGCGCAGGTCCTTGTGCGGGCCGTCCTGCAGGTTCTGGTCCGCGGTGTAGGCGTGGATGGTGGTCATCAGGCCCTGCTCGATGCCGAAGGCGTCGTCGAGGACCTTGACCATCGGCGCCAGGCAGTTGGTGGTGCACGAGGCGTTGGAGATGATGGTCTGCGAGCCGTCGTACTTGTCGTCGTTGACGCCCAGCACGACCGTCAGGTCCTCGCCCTTGGCCGGGGCGGAGATGATGACCTTCTTCGCGCCGCCCTCGTCCACGTGCTTGCGGGCGTCTGCGGCGTTGGTGAAGAAGCCGGTGGACTCCACGACGACGTCGACGCCCAGGTCGCCCCACGGCAGCTTGCCCGGGTCGCGCTCGGCGAGGATCTTGATGAGCTTGCCGCCCACCTCGATGCCCTCACCGGTGACCTTGACCTCCTGGTCGAGGCGACCGAGGATGCTGTCGTACTTCAGCAGGTGGGCCATGGTCGCGACATCGCCCAGGTCGTTGGCGGCCACGATCTCGATGTCGTGATCGCTGGCGGTAGCTGCACGCCAGAAGTTCCGCCCGATCCGACCGAAGCCGTTGATGCCTACGCGAACGGTCACGCCGATCTCTCCTCGTGACTGACCCGGCCGACGACGCGGCGGGTGAGGTTGATGGTCTCGACTTCACCCTATCTGCCATCGGGGCCACCGCACGCGGGCGGGCGAGGCGGCTCACGCCGCGAATCGGCAATACCCGCCAGCTGGCGCGCGCGGATCTGGGAAAACCCGCATCACCGCTGGTCATCGGCACCTTTTCGGACCGGCTCGCCGTGATCGGAATCTCTGCACCGGTTCTGGCCGACCCCGGGAAATCCACAGTTCCAATTGGAACTGTGGATTTCCCGCGAGCCGATCGCAGTTCTCGCCGAATCCGCGGTCGACGGCCGGATCAGGCGTCGGCTTCGAGCATCTCCGCGGTGACCGCGGATTCGGTGTCCGGAAGGCCCAGTTCGCGGGCGCGCTTGTCGGCCATCGCCAGCAGCCGCCGGATCCGGCCGGCCACCGCGTCCTTGGTCATCGGCGGGTCGGCCAGCTGACCGAGCTCCTCCAGCGAGGCCTGCCGGTGCGCCAGCCGCAGCCGGCCCGCGACCAGCAGGTGGTCCGGCGCCGTCGGGCCGAGCAGCTCCAGCGCCCGCTCCACCCGGGCCGCCGCCGCGACCGCCGCGCGGGCCGAGCGGCGCAGGTTCGCGTCGTCGAAGTTGGCCAGCCGGTTCGCGGTGGCCCGGACCTCGCGGCGCATCCGCCGCTCCTCCCAGGACAGCACGCTGGAGTGCGCACCGAGCCGGGTCAGCAGCGCGCCGATCGCGTCGCCGTCGCGGACCACCACCCGGTCCGCGCCGCGCACCTCGCGGGACTTGGCCGCCACGCCGATCCGCCGCGCCGCGCCGACCAGCGCCAACGCCGCCTCCGGGCCGGGGCAGGTGACCTCCATCGACGAGGAGCGCCCCGGTTCGGTCAGCGACCCGTGCGCCAGGAACGCGCCGCGCCAGGCCGCTTCCGAATCGCAGGCACCGCCCGAGACGACGTGCGCGGGCAGGCCCCGCACCGGACGTCCGCGCGGGTCCAGCAGGCCGGTCTGGCGGGCCAGCCCCTCGCCGTCGCGCACCACGCGCACCACGTAGCGGGTGCCCTTGCGCAGCCCGCCGGAGGTGATCACGTGCACGTCGGAGTGGTGCCCGAACAGCTCGTGGATCTCCTTGCGCAGCCTGCGCGCCGTGGAACCGCTGTCCAGCTCGGCCTCGACCACCACCCGGCCGGCAACGATGTGCAGGCCACCGGCGAAGCGCAGCAACGAGGAAACCTCAGCTCGTCGGCAGCACGTCTTCGTCACCGACAACCGGCTCAACTCGTCCTTGACCGCCGCGGTCATCGCCACCGGTCCGTCCTCCTCTCCAGTGCGGCACGCAAACACGCCGCGAGCGCCTCCGGGTCGTGCCGTCCCGGTACGGCGGGTGCGGCGATCTCGTCCAGCAGAGTCCGCGCACCCAGTTCGGTCGCCGCTGCGCGCAGCCGGTCCGGCGTGGGGACCGAGTTCGCGTCGGCCAGCACTGCGTCGACCCGCAGCCGCGGCGCGTGCTGCGAGAGTACGTCCAGGTGCTGCTCGGGTGAGAAACCCGCCGTCTCACCGGGCTGCGGCACCAGGTTTAGCACCACGAACCGGCGCGCCGACGTGCGCACCAGGGCTTCGTGCAGCTCCGGGACCAGCAGGTGGGGCAGCACGCTGGTGAACCACGAACCCGGTCCGAGCAGCACCAAGTCCGCCGACAGCACCGCTTCGACCGCTTCCGGACAGGCTGCCGGGCGGGTCCCGCCGTTCGCCTGCAGGCTGACCTGTTTCACCCGACCGGGCGTACTGGCGATGGCGACCTGGCCGCGGATGGTCCGCACCGCGTCCGGGTCGGCGTCCAGCCCGACGACGTCGGCGGACATGTCCAGCGGCTCGGTGGACATCGGCAGCACGCGGCCCTGCACGCCGAGCAGCCGGCAGGCGTGGTCGAGCACCTGCACCGGGTCGTCGAGCACCTCCAGCAGCCCGGCCAGCACGAGGTTGCCCACCGCGTGCCCGGCCAGCGCGCCGCTGCCGCCGAAGCGGTGCTCGAACACCGTCGACCACAGCTTCCCGTCGGGGTCGCCGTCGGACAGCGCGGCCAGCGCCTTGCGCAGGTCACCGGGCGGCAGCATGCCGAGCTCGCGGCGCAGCCGACCGGACGAGCCCCCGTCGTCGGCCACCGTCACCACGGCCGTGACGTCCGTGGTGATCTGCCGCAGCGCCGACAGCGTCGCCTGCAGCCCGTGCCCGCCGCCGAGGGCGACCGCGCGCAGCTCCCCGCTCACTCGCGCCCCAGGTCCCGGTGCACCGTCTTGACCATCATCCCGTCGTCCTCGGCCAGGCGGCGGGCCAGTTCCTCGGTCAGCGCGACGCTGCGGTGCTTGCCGCCGGTGCAGCCCAGCGCCAGCGTCAAGTACCGCTTGCCCTCGCGGTGGTAGCCGGCACCGACCAGGCGCAGCAGCTGCTGGTAGCTCTGCAGGAACTCCTCGGCGCCCTCCTGGCCGAGCACGTAGTTGCGGACCTCGTCGTCGAGGCCGTTGAACTCGCGCAGCTCCGGGATCCAGAACGGGTTGGGCAGGAAGCGGCAGTCCATCACCAGGTCGGCGTCCATCGGCAGGCCGTACTTGTAGCCGAAGGACAGCACGGTGACCCGGGTGCGGGTGCTGGCCTCGGTGCCGAAGGCGTCCTCGATCTTGGACCGCAGCTGGTGCACCGACAGGTTCGAGGTGTCCAGCACCAGGTCGGCCTCGGAGCGCAGCCGGGACAGCAGCGAGCGCTCGGCGGCGATGCCGTCGGCCAGTCGTCCCTCGCCCTGCAGCGGGTGGCTGCGCCGCACCCCCTCGAAGCGGCGGATCAGCACCTCGTCGGTGGCCTCCAGGAACACCACCTTCGGCTTGTAGCCGCGGGCGTCCAGGTCCTTGATCACCGCGCCCAGGTCTTCGGTGAAGGCGCGGCTGCGCACGTCCATCACCACCGCGACGCGGGTGACCGCGCCGCTGGAGCGCGCCCCCAGCTCCACCATGGTGGCGATCAGCTCGGGCGGCAGGTTGTCCACCACGAACCAGCCCAAGTCCTCCAGGCACTTGGCCGCGGTGCTGCGGCCCGCCCCGGACAGGCCGCTGACCACGGCGACCTCGATGCCCGACTCCTCAGTCACTGCACTCCCCTTCAGCGTTCTCCGTCGCCGGGCCGGGCCCGGCTCCCCCGTCCGCCGCCAGCGCCGAATGCACGGTCTCGGCGGTGCGGCGGCCGATCCCGGGGACTTCGGCGATCTCGTCCACCCCGGCCTGGCGCAGCTTGCGCACCGAACCGAAGTGCTTGAGCAGCGCCGTGCGGCGCGTTTCGCCGAGTCCCGGAATCGCGTCCAATGTGGAGCTTGTCATGCGCTTGCCGCGCTTCTTGCGGTGGTAGCTGATGGCGAAGCGGTGCGCCTCGTCGCGGACCCGTTGCAGCAGGTAGAGCGCTTCGCTGGTGCGCGGCAGGATGACCGGGTCCGGGTCGGCGGGCAGCCAGACCTCCTCCAGCCGCTTGGCCAGGCCGATCACCGCGACGTCGGTGATGCCCATCTCGGTGAGCGCGTCGGCGGCGGCGTTGGCCTGCGGGGCGCCACCGTCGATGACCAGCAGGTTCGGCGGGTAGGCGAACTTGCGCGGACGGCCGGTCTCCGGGTCGACGCCCGCCCCGACCTGCGGCTCCTCGGGTTTCTCGGCCTTGCCGGTCTCGCTGAGGTAGCGGTGGAAGCGGCGGCGCACCACCTCGTCGATGGAGCCCACGTCGCCGCCCTCGGCGCCTTCGCGGACCTCGAAGCGGCGGTACTCGGACTTGCGCGGCACGCCGTCCTCGAACACCACCAGCGAGGCGACCACGTCGCTGCCCTGCACGTGGCTGACGTCGATGCACTCGATCCGCAGCGGCGCGGTGTCCAGCGCCAGCGTCTCCTGGAGCTCCTGCAGCGCTGCGGAGCGCGCGGTCAGGTCACCGGCGCGGCGGAGCTTGTACTGCTGGAAGGCCTCCTTGGCATTGCGCTCGACGGTTTCCATCAGCGCCCGCTTGTCGCCGCGCTGCGGCACCCGCAGGCTCACCCGGCTGCCGCGCAGCTCGCCGAGCCAGCCGGCGATCGTCTCGGCGTCCTCGGGCAGCTGCGGCACCAGCACCTCGCGCGGCACCGGGCTGCCACCGGCGTCGGCCTGATCGGCCAGCGAAGCCTGCTCGCCGTAGAACTGGGTGAGGAACTGCGAGGTCAGGGCCTCGGTGTCCATCTCCTCGACCTTGTCGATCACCCAGCCCCGCTGACCCCGCACCCGGCCGCCGCGGATGTGGAAGACCTGCACGGCGGCGGCCAGCTCGTCCTCGGCGAAGGCGACCACGTCGGCGTCGGTGCCGTCGCCGAGCACCACCGCCTGCTTCTCCATCGCACGCCGCAGCGCCTCCAGGTCGTCGCGCAGCCGGGCGGCGCGCTCGAACTCCAGCTCGGCGGAGGCGGCCTGCATCTCCTTGTCGAGCTTGCGCATCAGCTGGTCGGTGTGGCCGGCCAGGAAGTCGCAGAAGTCCTCGACGATGCCGCGGTGCTCATCGGCGTCGACCCGGCCCACGCAGGGCGCCGAGCACTTGCCGATGTAGCCGAGCAAGCAGGGGCGGCCGATCTGGGAGTGCCGCTTGAACACCCCGGCGGAGCAGGTGCGCGCCGGGAAGACGCGCAGCAGCAGGTCGAGCGTCTCGCGGATGGCCCACGCGTGCGCGTAGGGACCGAAGTAGCGCACGCCCTTGCGCCGCGGGCCGCGGTAGACGAACAGCCTCGGGTACTCCTCGTGCAGCGTCACCGCCAGCACCGGGTAGGACTTGTCGTCGCGGTAGCGGACGTTGAACCTCGGGTCGTACTCCTTGATCCAGGAGTACTCCAGCTGCAGCGCCTCGACCTCGGTGCCGACGACGGTCCACTTCACCCCGGTGGCGGTGGTGACCATCTGGCGGGTGCGCGGGTGCAGCCCGGCCAGGTCGGCGAAGTACGACGACAGCCTGCTGCGCAGGCTCTTCGCCTTGCCGACGTAGATCACGCGGCCACCGGCGTCGTGGAACCGGTAGACGCCGGGGGCGTCCGGGATCGTGCCGGGTGCGGGTCGGTAGGTGGACGGATCGGCCACACCACCACCCTACGTGCGAGGTCCGACCGCGCGGATCTCGGTGCGCGGCGCTCCACCCGGTCGCGCGGCGAGGCACACTGGTGATCCACGACGATGATCGGCCCGGGAGGCCGCGCGCCTCCCGCAGCAGCTGGGAGGTCAGCCGTGAGAACCGATCCCGATCGCGCGGCGCTGTCCGAGGTCGCCCCCGGAGTGCACGCCTGGGTCCAGCCGGACGGCAGCTGGTGGATCAACAACGCCGGTGCGGTGTTCGGCGACGACGCAGCAGTGCTGATCGACACCTGCGCGACGGCGCAACGCACGCAGCGCTTCCTCGACGCCGTGCAGGCTGCCGGTGGGGACCTGCCGATCCGGTTCGCGGTGAACACCCACCTGCACGGCGATCACACGCACGGCAACGCCCTGCTCCCGGAGTCCACCGTCCTCATCGGACACCCGGCGACCCGCGACGGCATCCTCGACGACACGATGCTCCAGAACCCGCCTCCGGTCTGGAGCCCGACGCCGCAGTGGGGCATCGTCGAGCACCGCGCTCCGACGGTGACGCTGGAGGAATCGCTCACCCTGCACGCGGGCGGCCGCCGGGTCGAGCTGCACCACCCCGGCCATCCCGCGCACACCCGCGGCGACGTCGTGGCCTGGGTCCCGGACGCCGAGATCCTGTTCACCGGCGACCTGATCTTCCACGGCGTGACCCCGCTGGTGTTCATGGGATCCCTGGAAGGCGCGCTGAAATCCCTCGACTGGCTGGCCGGGTTCCGCGCGAGGACCGTGGTCCCGGGCCACGGCCCGGTCTTCCCCGGTCTGTCGCTCCCCCGCATCCTCGAGAACCACGCCCGCTACTACAGGTTCGTCCTCGACACGGCCCGCCAAGCCCGCACCGACGGCCTGACCCCGCTGGAAGCGGCGAAGCGCTGCAACCTCGGCGAGTTCGCGACCTGGCCGGACCCCGAGCGGATCGTCCTCAACCTCCACCGCGCCTACGCCGAAGCCGACGGCACCGACCTGGACCTGGCCGCAGCCTTCACCGACGCGGTCACCTACAACGGAGGCCCCCTCCGCTGCGCCGTCTGACCCCGCCGGGCTACAGCGGGCGCGGGATGCGCTCTTCGACCGGGGCGAGGGTGATCGGGAGCGCGGGGACGGTTTGGTACCAGTAGGCGACCGAGGAGACGTCGTCGGAGCGCTTGTTGGCGTGGCCGTGCTCGATGCTGACCACGATGGACTCGTCGAACACCACCGGATCTTCGACGTGGAACCGGTAGTAGGAGACCTGGCCGCTCCAGTTCTCCCCGCCCGGCATGGTCAGGCCGTGGTAGGGCGCGTGGTAGGTCTGGGCCGGGCACCACGCGGTGTTGAAGTAGTCCTCGGTGCCGGTGCCGTGCAGGCGCGGCGGCCACGGTTCGCCGTCGATGAAGAACATGTCGTCGCCCTCGCCGTACCAGTTCCAGTCGGTGGTGTGGCGGAGGTTGTGCACGTTGAGCACGGTGCCGACGTAGTGCCCGCGCCCCTGGGCCTCCAGGATCTTGTAGTTGCCCTCGCCGCCGATGTTGGTGCCGCCGAAGAGGAACTCCTCGTTGGTCTGGTCGCCCTGCTCGACGCCGTCGGTCGGGTTCTGCCGCCGCCACTGCGCGTGGAAGTAGCCCAGTTCCGGGTCGGCCTCGGTGTAGGTCTCGTAGTCGACGTAGTAGTAGAACGTCACCGGTTTGACGCTGAGCTCGCTGATCAGCTCGATGCGGGCGCGCCCGGCGAAGGGCATCGCGAACCAGCAGTTGAAGCCCTTGCCGTCCTGCGGGCTCATCTGCAGCGGCGCGGACACGAAGTTGGCGCTGCGCCCGTGGCCCATGCCGAAGAAGTCCCCCAGCGGCACCAGCACGGACGGCTGCGACTGGTCGTCCCAGGTGATCTTGAGGACGAGCCGCCGCAGGTAGTCGCCCTCCAGCTCGGCGGGCTTGCCCACGTGGTCCAGCGCCACCGTGCACCAGATGTGCGTGATCACGCCGGGGCCGCGGATGTCGGCCAGCTCGCGGGTCTGCCCCGGCTCGACGCGGACGTTGTCGGTGTTGCCCCCGGTGCGGTCCCAGCTCGACACCCGGCCGCGCCGCGTCGCCCGCAACCGGGGCAGGTCCCGCAGACTGCTGCCGTGATCGCCGTAACCAGCCAAGGCTTCCTCCCCAGAAGTGATGTGTGCCCCTGATCACTTCTTACCACGGGGAAAGGTCCGCCCGCGTTCATCCGAACCAGTGCTGTGGAACGCGAAGACGCCCCCGGCCGGGGGCGTCGTTCACCTGGTCCTCAGCGGGTCGGCGGCTGGTAGTTCTCGATGCGGCGCAGCACGTTCCGGATGCGAGCCCCGTAGAACGGCGAGAGCGCGTAGCCCGGGTAGCTGGCGAACCAGCTGGCGCTGCCAAGGCTCACCGCGTCGGCGCCCGCCCAGAAGTACTCGCGGCAGTCGTCGAAGCTGCGGATGCCGCCGGTGGCGATGATCGGCAGGGTCACGCCCGAGTCGCGCAGCTCCTTGACCACCCGCAGGCCGATCGGCTTGATCGCGCGCCCGGACAGGCCGCCGAAGCCGTTCTTCAGCAGCGGCTGCCCGGTGTTCGGGTCCAGCCGCAGGCCCTTGACGGTGTTGATCGCGGTCAGCGCGGACACGCCGTGCTTGGCCGCCAGCTTGGCGTGGGCGGTGTAGCCGTAGTCCGGCGAGAGCTTCAGGATCACCGGGTGGTTGCTGCGCGGCACCGCCTCGGCCAGCACCGACTCGATGATCTGGTCGAAGTCGAAGTTGACGTTGTGGCAGGAGACGTTGAACTCGACCGCGGCGATGTCGCCGGCAGGCACCGCGGCGTTGACCTTGTCCACCAGGGTCACGAACTCCTCGGCGGAGAACCCGCCGACGGAGATGATGGTGTTCTGCTCGCGGGTGCGCGGGTAGTAGTCGCGCAGGTAGGCGTCGATGCCGACGTTGCACCAGCCGAAGGCGTTGAGCCAGCCGCCGTCGACCTGCCGCAGCGCCTGCCCGTAGCGCTTGAGCAGCGCGGGCAGCTCGTTGAGCGCCCAGTCGTCCTTGGTGGTGAAGTGCCCTTCGCGGGGTTCGACGGTGACCGTGCGGGTGGTGATCGCGCCGAACCGCTCCAGCGGGACGAAGTGCGAGATCGGGCTCATGCCGTAGGCCATCACCTTGGCGTTGGCCACGCCGTAGCCGAGCAGGCTGGACGAGGTCACCAGGCGGTTGCGCAGTCTGATGTCGCCGAGCCGAACGCCGGCTTCGGCCGGGACGTCTCGCACCAATCGAAGGTTGCGCTCCTGGGCCACGCTCACGATCTTCCTCCTACGGCGTCGACGACCTGCGCGTCGCAGCGTCGACGTCCATTGTCCCCCATTCACCGCCACCCACCCCAGCGGGCTCGATCACATGCTCTGTTCGTTGTCTTGCATTTCGCACATGTCTGATGTTCGATCGAAACCGTGGAAAGTTCGGAACGCACATCGACCATCGTCGAACGGCTGCGGCTGGCCGAGCGCGTCACGGTCGCCGAGCTGGCCGAGGCGACCGGCTGCTCGGAGATGACCATCCGCCGCGACCTCGACCAGCTCGCCGAGCAGGGCGTCCTGCGCCGGGTGCGCGGCGGCGCGGTGAGCTTCCTGCGCGGCCACTCGGCGCCGTTCCCGCTGCGCGAGCGCGACGAGCTGGCGACCAAGCAGCGGTTGGCCGCCGCGGTCGACGAGCTGATCACCGACTGCGAATCGGTGATCCTCGACTCCGGCACCACGACGCTGGAGGTCGCCAAGCGGCTCGCGCACCGCCGCCTGACCGCGATCCCGCTGGACATGCACGCGGCGAACGCGCTGAGCAACGTCCCGCAGGTCGACCTGCTGCTGCCGGGCGGGCGCGCGAAGCCGGGCGAGCTGTCGTTCACCGGCCACCTCGCGGAGGCCTCGCTGCGCGCGCTGCGGGTGGACACCACGGTCCTCGGCGTGTGCGGGCTGTCCGCCAAGCACGGCCTGACCGCGCACGACCTGGAGGAGGTGCCGGTGAAGCAGGCCGCGGTGGAGGCCGCGCAGCGCGTCGTCGCGGTCTGCCACGGGGCGAAGTTCGCCCGCACCGGTCTAGGACTGGTCTGCCCGGTCACCGATCTCGACGTGGTCGTCACCGACTCCTCCGCGCCGGAGGAAGCACGCGCTGAACTGGCGGCGGCCGGAGTGGAGGTCCGCGTTGTCTGAGGCGATCGTGGTCCCGCAGCGGGCGCGGTGGGCCGTCACGGCGTACTTCACGATCACCGGCGCGGCGCTGGGCACCTGGACCGCGCGGATCCCGGCGATCAAGCAGGACCTCGGGCTGGACGACTGGCAGGTGACGCTGGCGCTGTTCGCGGTCGCGGCCGGTTCGGTGCTGGCGATGCAGGCGGTCGGGCACCTCGTCGACCGGTTCGGCAGCGCGCGGGTGCTGGGTCCGGCCGGGCTGGTGATGTCGGCGAGCCTGCTGCTGCCGGGTTTCGCCACCGACCTGCCGGTCCTGCTGATCGGCCTGCTGGCGTTCGGCGCCGGGCACGGCACCGTCGACGTCGCCATGAACACCCACGCGATGCAGGTGCAGCGCAGCTACGGGCAGCCGATCGTGAGCACCTTCCACGCGATGTTCAGCGTCGGCGGACTGCTCGGCGCCGGCGTCGGAGCGCTGGCCGCGCACGCCTCGATCGGGGTCGGCACGCACTTCGCGCTCGTCGCCGCAGCGCTCGCCGCGGTGTCGCTGCTGGCCCGGCGCGAGCTCCTCCCCCGCGAAATCCCCGTGCAGAGCAGCACTTCGCCGCAGCGGCGCGGGATTTCGCCGGGCATCGTGTTCCTCGGCGTCCTGGCGTTCTTCTGCTCGGTCGGCGAGGGGTCGATGGCCGACTGGTCGCCGCTGTACCTGCACGACGTGCTGGAGACGACCCCGGCGGTCGCCGCGATCGGTTACGCGGTGTTCTCCGCGATGATGGCCGTCTTCCGCTTCCTGGGCGATTTCCTGGTCGCCCGCCTCGGCCCGGTGGCGCTGGTCCGCTGCTGCGGCGCGATCGCCGGAACCGGCCTGGGGATCGGGCTGCTGCTGCACCACCCGGTGGCGGCGATCATCGGCTTCGCGCTGTTCGGCATCGGGCTGTCGTGCATCATCCCGCAGGTCTTCAACGCGGCGGGCAACCGCGACCCCAGCCGCAGCGGCCGGGACCTGGCGCAGGTCAGCACCCTCGGCTACGGCGGTCTGCTGGCCGGACCGGTGGTGATCGGCATGATCTCCAGCTGGACCGACCTGAGCATCGGCCTCGCGGTCCCAGCCGCCCTGGCCCTGCTGGTCGCGCTCTCCGCCCCGGCGGTCCGCCCCCGCTGATCCGGTCGTGAGTGCGTAACAGTGTTCGAACACTGTTACGCACTCACGACCTCAGGCCACCAGCAGCCCGACGCCCAGCGTCACCACACCACCGGCCAGCGACAGCGCGCCGAGCCAGACCAGCGCGATCAGCCGGTTCGGCCGGTGCACGTCCCGCCCCAGCGAGGACAGGAAGAACCCGGCCGACATCAGCGCCGCCGCAGCAGGCACCCCGAGCCGGGCCAGCCACCCGAGCGCACCGGTCAGCGCGGTGGCGTCGGCGAGCACCAGGCAGACCAGCCCGAGCGTGACGAGCACCCCGGCGTGCGCGTGCCCGGCGCGGGCGAAGTTGCGCTGGAACTCGGTCATCGGCACCTGCCCCCGGACGACCTTGGTCAGGAACCAACCGCCGAACTCGATCGTGACGATGGTCAACAGCGTGGCTCCCGCGACGTACTGGCTCGCCGCGCTCAACGACAACTCCGACATGCAGCCCCCTCAGATCACGTAACATCGTTATAAAACACTGTTACGCAACTGCGGTCAAGAGCCGGTGACGCCCGGACGAAAGCGCCCCCGCGCCCGTCAACCGGGCACGGGGACGCCTTTTCCGACGGGCGCCCGGCCCGCTGGGGGTTCCGGCCGGGCGCCTCATTGCCACGGAGGGGGGAGCCGTGACGACGGTGACTCTAGCCGATCTCTCACCCGAAAGAGATTCACATTGCGATCGGGGCTCCAGTCCCTGCTCACAGCGCCGAAGCCCGTTTCAGGCCAGGCGCTCCCGGCCACCGATTCCGCACAACGCGCGCGCCTCGTCGACCGCCGCGACCAACGAGTCCGGCGACAGGCCTGCGATCACCTCGTCCACCGCGCGCAGGCCCGCCTTGGCGAGCAGGCGCTTCTCGTTGGTCACCCACTCCCCTCGCGCCGCCAGGACCGCGTGCGCCGATTGGCAGGCCGCTTGGGCGATCGCTCCGGCCGTCTCGGCCAGACGGCCGTGGGGCGCGTGGTTCGCACGTGCGTAGGTCAGGACGAGCGAGGCTTGCTGCCACCAGACCGCCGGCGCGGCTTCCCGCAACGCCTGCGGGTACTCCGGGCGCGGCAGTTCGCCGTGCAGCACCCGGTTGATCGCCAGCTCGGCCAGCACCAGGTAGCTCGGGATGCCCGCCAGGTGGAACATCAGCGGCTGCCACTCGAACCGCCCGGCGCGGGCCTCGTCGAGCACGTGCTCGACGACGTCGAGGTCGCGGTAGTGGACGTCCACCGGTCGATCGTCGATCCGCAGCCAGGCACCGCCGTTGAACACACCACCGCCCCAGGCGCCGAGCTCGGACACCTCGCCCGCCCAGCCGACGTCTCGCAGGTCCTGCGGCTCGAACCGGCCGCGGTAGTAGATCGCGAAGTCCCAGTCGCTGTCGTCGCGGTGCGTCCCCTGGGCGCGAGATCCGCCGAGGCTCACCGCACGCACACCCGGCAGCCCGGCGAGCCGATCGGCGACCTGGACCTGAAATTCGGCATCTTCCAGCACGAAAAGCTCCTCCAACGCGTGAAAAACCAGCACGACCGGCGGGTTTCGCCTTGTCGTGCGCGGAGAACCCGCCGGTTCGGCGGGTGGAGATCACTGCGCGGAGCCCATGCGGCGGAGGTTACCAGCCGCGCTCGTCGACGAACGTCAGCCAGTGGCGGTAGCGCTCGTCCGCACCGGTCACAGCGGCATTGAACGCGTCGCGGATCTTGCTGGTCACCGGGCCGGGCGCGCCGATCTCCCGGTTGTCGACCGACTGCACTGGCGTCACCTCGGCCGCGGTGCCGCACAGGAACATCTCGTCGGCGGCGTAGAGGTCGGACCGCAGAAGGTTCTCGCGCCGCACGGTGATTCCCAGGTCCGCGGCCAACGTCCCGACCGTGTCCTGCGTGATGCCTTCCAGCGCACCGGCACTGGACGGCGGGGTGTAAAGCACGTCGCCGCGCCGGACGAAGACGTTCTCGCCGGAGCACTCGCTCACGTACCCGTCGGCGCTCAGCAGCACTGCTTCGTCGAAGCCGGCCTCGCGTGCTTCGAGCTTGGCCAGGGCGGAGTTCAGATAAGGACCGGTGGCCTTGGCCGCGGTCGGCACCACGGTCGGATCGTTGCGGCGCCAGGAACTCGTCATCAGCCGGACGCCCTGCTCGGCGGCGTCGCCGAGGTAGGCGCCCCACTCCCAGCTGCTGATCGACATCTGCACCTCAGCACCGGTTGGGTCGACGCCCATCGCGCCGTAGCCGAGGTGGGCGAGCTGGCGCACGTAGCAGGAGCGGTGACCGTTGGCGCGCACCAGTTCCACCGTCGCCGCGCGCAGTTCCGCCTTGTCGTACGGCAGGGCCATGCGCAGCATCTTGGCGCTGCGGAACAGCCGGTCCAGGTGCTCGTCGAGCCGGAACAGCGCCGGTCCATCCGATGTGGAGTACGCGCGGACTCCTTCGAACACGCCGGTGCCGTAGTGCAGTCCGTGGCTGAGCACGTGGATCCGGGCGTCCTGCCACGGAACGAGCTCGCCGTCCATCCAGATGTGGTCCGCCTCGGTCAGCGCCATCGCTGCTCCTCCCACCAAAGTGGCCGATCTCGCGATGTGGAACAAGCCACTTCACGATCAAGTGACACGTTAGCAAGTGGATCGCTCGACCACTAGAAGTACAGCCTCCCTGCGGCAGAATGGCGCGCATGCCTTCCCCCGATGTGGACCAGTTCGCCGCGCTGATCCGCGACCGGCTCCGCCACGGGAACGGACCGCTGAGCCGCCGGCTCGCCGCTGCGCTCACCGACCTCGCGCGCACCGGCGCGCTCAGCCCCGGCACCCGCCTGCCCTCCGAGCGCGACCTGGCCCGCGTGCTGGAGTGCAGCCGCGGCGCGGTCGCCGCCGCGTTCAACGCGCTCTTCGAGGACGGGATCTGCGAGCGCAAGCACGGCAGCGGCACCTACCTCGCCGCATCCGGTGCCGCCTCGGCGATGGACCGCTTGCTGAGCCCCGGCGCGGTGTTCGCCGATCTGTCCACATCTGTCGTGCCCGACCCCGCGCACCTGCAGCTGCCCAAACTGGATCCCGCCGCGCTCCTGCACACCCCGAGCAGGCACGGCTACGACCGGCTCGGCGAGCCGGGCCTGCTGGAACTGCTCGGCGACGTGCTGATCACCAGCGGCGGGCAGCAGGGCATCGACCTGAGCACCCGCTGCCTGGCCCGCCCCGGCGAAGCGGTGCTGGTCGAGGAACCCACCTACCCCGGCGCGCTGGCCGCCATCTCCAGCTGCGGAGCGCGGCCGGTCGCGGTGCCCACCGATCAGCGCGGCATGCTCCCCGAAGCGCTGGGCGAGGCGCTGACCAGGCACCGGCCCGCTTTCGCCTACGTGCAAGCCGTCCGCAACCCCACCGGCGCGGTCTCCGACGCCGAGCGCGTGCGGGAGCTGGCCGAGATCGCGCGGGCCGCCGACCTGCCGGTCGTCGCCGACCACACGCTGGCCGAGGTGGTGCACGAAGGCGCGCCGCCCGGCCGGTTCGCCGACACCCACCCGCACGGCACGATCGAGGTCCACTCGCTGTCGAAGGCGTTGTGGGGCGGGCTGCGGGTGGGCTGGCTGGTCGCCCCGGAACCGCTGCGCGCCCAGCTCACCGAGCTGAAGCAGACCGGCGACCTGGCGACCAGCACGGTCAGCCAGCGGCTGGCCGCAGAACTGCTGCGGCACAACGACTTCGCGACCTGGCGCGGCGAACTGGCCCGCCGCCGCGACCACCTGGCCACCGCCCTGCGCCAGGCGCTCCCGGAGTGGACCTGGACCCGCCCCGCAGGCGGCTTGTCGCTGTGGGTGCGCCTGCCCGGCACCGACGCGGACGCCTTCGCCGAACTGGCCCGCGAGAACGGGGTCGCGGTGGCCCCGGGCTCGATGTTCTCCGCCGACCGCCGCCACCGCGACCACCTGCGGCTCAGCTTCGCCCTGCCCCCGGAGCTCCTCGACCAGGCCGTCCCCGCCCTGGCCCTGGCCTGGGCCGGCTGACCGTCACCGCAGCTCGCGAACAGATAGCAGCACCGATCCCGCACCGGCAGGCGCCTGCGCTCCACATCGGATCGTCCGGGAGAATTCCCCAGCAGCGACGCAACCGCGAATCGAGGGAGAACGCCCGTGAACATCGAGAAGCCGAAGATCGCCAAGCCCACCGGTGAGCCGCCGGCCGAACTGGTGATCAAGGACATCACCGTCGGCGACGGCAAGGAGGCCACCGCGGGCACCGCGGTCGCCGTCCACTACGTGGGCGTCTCGCACAGCACCGGCAAGGAGTTCGACGCCAGCTGGAACCGCGGCGAGCCGCTGCGGATCCAGCTCGGGGCCGGTCAGGTCATCGAGGGCTGGGACCAGGGCCTGCAGGGCATGCGGGTGGGCGGCCGCCGCCAGCTCGTCATCCCGCCGCACATGGCCTACGGCGAGCGCGGCGCGGGCGGCGTCATCGCCCCCAACGAGACCCTGGTCTTCGTCTGCGACCTCGTGGACGCCCGCTGACCAGCGCCTCGGCTGCGGGTGCCGTGGGCCCACGGCACCCGCAGGGCTAGCCCAGGCGCAACCGCCGCACCGGGGGCAGCAGGAAGGCGTAGACCGCGGCACCGGTCAGCGCCACTCCCCCGGCGATCAGCAGCGGCAGGGCGAACGAGCTGGTCAACCCGGTGATCACGCCGATCAGGATCGGCGACACGATCCCGGCGATGTTCGCCGCGGTGTTCTGGATGCCGCCCAGCGAGCCGACGTGGCCGGGGGTCGGGGCGAAGTCCGCCGGGAGCGCCCAGACGCTCGCCGCGGCGAACGTGCTGCAGAAGTAGGAGGCGGACAGCGCGGTCAGCGCCACGCCCATCGACGGCGAGATCACCGCCAGGGCGATCACCGAGGTGCCCAGCAGTCCGCCGACCAGCGGGATCTTGCGGGCCACCGTCAGCGACACGCCGCGCCGGACGAGGTGGTCGGAGAGCAGTCCGCCGCACCAACCGCCGATCATCGACGCGATGCCGGGGATCATCCCGTAGAAGCCGAACTTCAGCAGGCTCAGGCCGTAGGTCTTGACCAGGAAGGTCGGGAACCAGGTGATGAAGAAGTAGGCGACGAAGTTGACGCAGAAGAAGCCGATCATCATCGCCCACACCGCGCGGAACCGGAACAGCTGGCCCCAGCTGACCACCTCGCCCGGCGGGACCTCCGCCTCCTGGTCGTGCTCGATGTGCGCCAGTTCGGCAGCGCCGATCCTCGGGTGCTCGCGCGGTTCGCGGTAGAACTTCCACCACACCAGCGCCCACACCACGCCGAGCGCCCCGGCCAGCACGAACGCCCACCGCCAGCCGAGGGTGGCGATCGCCAGCGCCACCAGCGGCACCGAAAGCGTTGCGCCCACCGGGTTTCCGTTGTTGAACGTCGCCGACGCGAAGCTGCGCTCGGAGCGCGGGAACCAGCGCGACACCACCTGCGCGCTCGCCGGGAACGCGGGCGACTCGCCGATGCCCAGCACCAACCGCAGCACGATCAGCGACGCCACGCCCCAGGCCAGGCCCATGGCCATCGTGGACAGTCCCCAGAGCAGGCTGGCGATCAGCAGCATCTTGCGGGGTCCCAGCCGGTCGGCGAGGAACCCGCCGGGCATCTGCCCGGCCGCGTAGGTCCAGAAGAACGCTGAGAGGACGACACCGCCGACGGCGTCGGACAACCCCAGCTCGTCGCTCATGAACGGCATGGCGACGCTGATCGTCGCGCGGTCGACGTAGTTGATCGCGATGCCGGTGAACAGCACCGCGAGGATCGCGTACCGGACCTTGCCGGTCCCGCCGCGCGCGGACCCGGTTCCGGTCGGCGTTGACCGGGGCGAGGTGACCATCAGTCCTCCTGAGGTGGAACCGCCGCGGGCCGCGGCGGGGTGGGGTTCAGCGCGGGCGGACGCCGTTGACGACGTCCACCGGCGGCCGACCGGCGAGCACCGCGGCGAGCTTCTCGAACAGCCGGTTGCGCAGGTTGTGGTAGGCCTCCCAGGTCACGCCGGCCGTGTGCGGGTTGAGCAGCACGTCGTCGCGGCCGCGCAGCGGGGAGCCGGTCGGCAGCGGCTCTTCGGCGAAGACGTCCAGCGCGGCGCCGGCGAGGCGCCCGGCGTCCAGGGCGCGGACCAGCGCGAACTCGTCGATCACCCCGCCGCGGCCGGCGTTGATCACGTAGGCGCCGTCGGGGAGGGTGGCGAGCAGGTCGTCGTCGAGCAGGTTCCGCGTCGCGTCGTTGAGCGGCAGGTGCAGGCTCAGGACGTCCGACCGCGCCACGACTTCGCCCAGTTCGAGGTATTCGCGGCCGGGTTCTGACGGCACCGGGTCGTGCACCACGACGGCTGCGCCGAAGCCGTCCAGGCGGCGGGCGACGGCGCGCCCGATGTTGCCGAAACCCAGGATTCCCACGGTGAGCGCGGAGAGATCCCGCCCGCGCAGTCCTTCCGGGCCCCAGCCGCCGCGCTCGACCTTGCGGTGGCCTCGCGAGTAGTGGCGCAGCAGGTGCAGCATCGCGCCGACGGTCCAGTCGGCGACCGCATCGGCGTTGAAGCCGGGCAGGTTCGCCACCGGGATGCCGCGCTCGGCGGCGGCGAGGTGGTCGACACCGTCGAAGCCGACCGCGACGGCCTGCACCAGCCGGCAGTTCGGCATCGCGTCCAGCAGCGCCGCGTCGATGCGCCGTTCCTTCTCCAGCGGGGCCAGCACGATCGTCGCGGTGGCCAGCTCGGCGCGGTGCGCTGCGAGGTCGGCGTCCGGCCCGATCTCGGTGATCCGCAGGTCGTCGTGCGGGGGCAGGTTCTCGCGAAGCTCCGCCTCGGTGATGTTGTTCAAGTCGTAGAAGCTGACGATGTGCTCGCCCATGCCGGGCTGCGCTCCTCTCCGGGACCGAGGCGCCGGTGAACTCGCGGCGCCGCACGGGACAGTGACACCCCGGACCAATTCCCGTCAACCGTTAACGAAACTTCGTTAACGGTTTACGATGTCGGGGAGCACCTCCGACGAAAGGAAGCCGACATGAGCGGCCAGCGCACCGTCATCACGGCGGTGACCACGCCCTTCCACCCCAGCGGTGACCTCGATCTGGCGGCCACCAGGGAGCTCTACGGCTTCGTGCGGAGCACCACCGGCCAGCTGCTCGTCGGCGGCACCACCGGCGAGTTCCCCGCGCTGAGCACCGGCGAACGGCTGCACCTGCTGGAGATCGCACTGGAACTCCTCGGCGAGCAGAACGTCATCAACCACGTCGGCGCAGCTGACGCGCGAACGGCGGCGCTGCTGACGCGTGCTTCGGTGCGCGCGGGCGCGCGGCGGCTGGCCGCGCTCACGCCGTACTACCTGCCGGCGACGCCGGACGAGCTGCACGCCTACTTCGGCAGCATCCGGGAAGCCGCCGGCGACGCCCAGCTCTACGCCTACCTGTTCCCCGAGCGCAGCGGCATCGACGTCCCGCCCGAGCTGTGCGCCGAGCTCGCCCGCGCGCACGGGATCGCGGGCGTGAAGCTCAGCGGCTCCGCCTCCCAGCAGGTCCGCGAGCACGTCGACGCCGGGCCGGACGGTTTCGAGGTGTACAGCGGCAACGACCGGGAGCTGGCCGCCGTGCTGGCCGCCGGGGGCGCGGGCGTCGTGTCCGGCTGCGCGGCCGGGCTGCCCGAAGCGTTCCTGGACCTGCTGGAAGCCGTGCGCACCGGCAACTCCGAGGCCGGACCGGTGCAGGACCGCGTCGACCGCGTCGTGGCGGCGCTCGGACCGAGCATCGGGCGGATCAAGTGCGCCCAGCGATTGCGCGGTCTGCCGGCCGGCGGTTCCCGCATGGCCGTCGCGGAACCGGACGCCGCGACGGAGGCGATCATCGCGGCGCTGGTCGGCGAGAGCGCAAGCTAACCTGGTAGCCGCCCCGTCGGCGAATCACCGGGCGGGGCGGTTCCGACTTGCTGAGGAGTGGTTTTGAGCTTCCCGTCCCTGGTGCAGCAGTCGCTCGGCGACCGGGTCGCGCAGGAGCTGCGGGTCCGCATCATCGGTGGGGAGCTGGCGCGCGGCACCCGGCTCATCGAGGACGTGCTGGCCGAGCAGTTCGACGTCAGCCGCGGCCCGATCCGGGACGCCTTCCGGCAGCTGGAGGCCGAGGGGCTGCTGGAAGCGCGTCGGCGCGGTGTGTTCGTCATCGGTCTCACCGAGGACGACGTCGACGAGCTCTACACGCTGCGGGGATCGCTGGAGGAGCTGGCGCTGTCGCTGGCCATGCGGCGGGCGGCGCCCGGCGACTGGGCGCAGGCCGAGGAGTGCCTGCGAGCCATGGAATCCGCTGCGCAGCGCCGTGACGCCCCCGCGTTCGCCCGCGCCGACCTGGAGTTCCACTCGCAGCTCTACCAGTTGTCCGGGCACCGGCGGCTGCGGTCGGTGTGGGAGCAGTACCGACCGACCTTCGGCGTGATGCTGGACGTGACCAACGCGCAGGACATCGACCTGCACCCGGCCGCCGAGGCCCACGCCGAACTCCTCCGCCTGGCCCGCGCCGGCGGCGAGGACGAAGCCGTGACCAACCTCCGGGGGCACCTGCTCGGCGCCCAGAACCGGCTCCGCTCCGCCCTCCGGGCCACCCAGGAACCGGCTGCCGGGAATTGACGCGAACGGAAACGAGGCCCGCGACCACATCCGGTCGCGGGCCTCGTCGCTGTTCAGGTCCGGGTCAGGCGTCCTGGGCCTGGCGCCGGAGTTCGCGCAGGTCGCGCATCGCCTTGATGGCCTGCTCGCCGTCGGAGGCCTGGATGGCCATGATCGGCACGTACTCGTCCTCCGGGAGCTCCAGGCGGGCCCACGAGGAACCGTCCGGGAAGGTCACCGCCTGCACCACCGGCCACGAGTAGCGGTGGGTGCCGATGATGTTGCGGATCTCCAGCCCTTCGGCGTCGGCGCGCAGCCTCGGCCGCGCCAGCAGCATCACCCCGGCCGCCAGCAGCAGGCCCAGCACGCCCATCGAGATCTGGTCGGACACCGAGAAGATCGCCCCGGTGGGGCTGTCCCTCAGCAGCACACCGACCACCGCGAACACGACGACCAGCACCACCGCGATCGGGATCGCCACCCGCCGCACCTTGCGCGGTCGGACCTCCAAGCTCACAGGAACCCCCGCTCGCCGTTCCAGCCCCGCAGCTCCCGCAGCACCAGCGCGGTCTCCAGAGCCGCCGCGGTGGCCTCGAAGCCCTTGTCCTCCACCGAGTCCTCGAACCCGGCCCGCGCCTCGACCTGCTCCACGGTGTCGCAGGTCAGCACGCCGTTGCCGACGGCCGTGGACTCGTCCAGCGCCACCCGGGTCAGGCCCTGGGTGACCGAGTCGCAGACGTACTCGAAGTGCGGGGTGCCGCCGCGGACGACCACGCCGAGCGCCACCACCGCGTCGTGCTGGTGCGCCAGCTGCTGGCAGACCACCGGCAGCTCCACGGAACCGGGCACCCGCACCACCGTCGGCTCGGCGATGCCCGCCTCCTCGGCCGCTGCCAGCGCGCGGGTGAGCATCTGCTCCACGAACCGCTCGTGCCAGCGGATGGCCGCGATGCCCAGCCGGAGCTCACCGGCCTTCGGCACGCTCACCCGCGGCCGCCCCTCGCCACTCATGCCGTCACTCCAGTCTCGCCGTTGATCGAGGCATCCTCGCCGTCGTCGAGATTGTCCAGCACGTGGCCCATGCGGTCGCGCTTGGTCCGCAGGTAGCGGATGTTCTCCGGGTTGGGGCGGATCGGCAGCGGCACCCGGTCCACGATCCGCAGCCCGTAGCCCTCCAGGCCGACCCGCTTGGCCGGGTTGTTGGTGAGCAGCCGCATCGACTTCACGCCCAGGTCGCACAGGATCTGCGCGCCCTGCCCGTAGTCGCGGCTGTCCACCGGCATGCCCAGCTCGACGTTGGCGTCCACGGTGTCGGCGCCGTTGTCCTGCAGCTGGTAGGCCTGCAGCTTGTGGATCAGCCCGATGCCCCGGCCCTCGTGCCCGCGCATGTAGAGCACGACGCCGCGGCCGGCTTCGGCGACCTTCTCCATGGCCGCGTCCAGCTGCGGGCCGCAGTCGCAGCGCAGCGAACCGAGGACGTCACCGGTCAGGCACTCGGAGTGCACCCGCACCAGGATGTCCTCGCCGTCGCCGATCTCGCCGTAGACCAGCGCCAGGTGCTCGATGCCGTCGAGGGTGCTGTCGTAGCCGAAGGTGCGGAAGGTGCCGTGCGCGGTGGGGATCCGGGCCTCGGCGACCCGCACGACCTGCTTCTCGAAGCGCCGCCGGTAGGAGATCAGGTCGGCGATGGTGATCAGCGCCAGGTCGTGCTCCTCGGCGAAGACCTCCAGCTCGTCGCGGCGGGCCATGTCGCCCTCGGACTTCTGGCTGACGATCTCGCACAGCGCACCGGCCGGCCGCAGACCGGCCAGGCGGGAGAGGTCGACCGCGGCTTCGGTGTGGCCGGGGCGGCGCAGCACGCCGCCGTCGCGGGCGCGCAACGGGACCACGTGGCCGGGGCGGGTGAGGTCCTTGGCCGTGGACTCCTCGCCGGCCAGCACCCGCAGCGTCTTGGCGCGGTCGGAGGCCGAGATGCCGGTGCTCACGCCTTCGGCGGCGTCCACGGTGACGGTGTACGCGGTGCCCTTGCGGTCCTGGTTCCAGTAGTACATCGGCGGCAGGTCGAGGCGGTCGCAGTCCTCGCCGGGCATGCCGACGCAGATGTAGCCGGAGGTGTAGCGGACCATGAACGCCACGAGCTCGGGCGTCGCCTTCTCCGCGGCGAAGATCAGATCGCCTTCGTTCTCGCGGTCCTCGTCATCCACCACCACGACCGGACGTCCGGCCGCGATGTCGGCCAACGCGCGTTCGATGCTGTCGAACTTGTTCGTGCTCACCGTGCCGCCAACCTCGGGGTTCATCACTGCGCCTCCCTGACGCCGCCATTGTCCCCCGAACGGACCTGCGCACCACGGGCCTGGTGGGCCAGCTGCGCCTCGGAGAGCCGTTCGAGGTGCTTGGCCAGCACATCCACCTCGATGTTCACTTCGTCACCCGGCGCCCGCAGGCCGAGCGTGGTCAGCTCCTTGGTGGTGGGGATGAGCGCGACGCTGAACGTCGACTCCCCCGCCTCGACCACGGTCAGCGAGACGCCGTCGACGGTGATCGAGCCCTTCTCCACCAGGTAGCGGGACAGCCGCGGCGGCAGGTCGAAGCTGGTGAGCCCGTCGGCAGCGGTGCCGCGCAGGACCGCGGTGCCGTCTACGTGGCCCTGCACGATGTGCCCGCCGAGCCGCTCCCCGAGCGCCATGGCGCGCTCCAGGTTGACCCGGTCACCGGCGGCGATGCCCTTGAGCGAGGAACGCCGAAGCGTCTCGGACACCACGTCGACCGTGAACAGCCCGTCCTCGACGGTCACCACGGTCAGGCACACGCCGTTGACCGCGATGGAGTCGCCGTGCTTGGCGTCCGCGGTCACCACGGGACCTCGGACGGTGAGCCGACAGCCGTCGGCCAGCGGTTGGACCGCCTCGATGGTGCCGAGTTCCTCGACGATCCCGGTGAACACTGCTGCCTCCCTGCGCACTGCCGGACCTGCTCAGCGCTCCTGGGGAACAGCGCTGATGCGGACGTCCGGGCCACTCATCGTCGTCTCTTCGATCTGCAACCGCCATGCCTGCGAGATGCTTCCCACTCCGGCATCTCCGAGGGCCGCCGGTCCGGCGCCGAGCAGCGCCGGGGCCACGTAGGCCAGCACCCGGTCCACGCAGCCGGCCTGCAGGAACGCCCCGGCCAGCCGCGGTCCGCCTTCCAGCAGCACGTCGACCACTCCGCACTGGGCCAACGAGGCGAGCGCGGCCCGGGGATCGCCGCCGGGCAGCTGGATCGTTTCGGCCGCGTCGTCGAGCACCTTCGCCGTCGGCGGGATCTCGCTGTCGCCGATCACGACCCGCAGCGGCTGCCGGTCCAGCAGCGCGCCGTCGGGGGCGCGGGCGGTCAGGTGCGGGTCGTCGGCGCGGACCGTGCCGGTGCCCGCGATGATCGCGTCCATCCGGGCGCGGATCCGGTGCACCTCGGCGCGGGACTCGGCGGAGCTGATCCACTTGCTGGTGCCGTCCGCGGCTGCCGAACGCCCGTCGAGGGTGGCCGCGTACTTCCAGGTCACGTGCGGTCGTCCGGTGCGGGCGAAGTGCAGCCAGGCGCGCAGCGGCCCGGCTTCGACCTCGTCGGCCAGCAGTCCGCTGAGGACGTCGACTCCGGCCGCGCGCAGGGTTTCCGCGCCACCGCTGGCGAGCGGGTTGGGGTCGGAGGCGGCGTGCACGACGCGCGCGACA
>NZ_JAQGLA010000028.1 GCF_027853915.1 Saccharopolyspora oryzae | reverse complement strand
GGGGCCGGGTCCCGGCGCACACGACCTTCAGCGGCCCAGGCCTTCCAGGACTTCTGCGTTCGGGAGTTGGGCCAGGACTTCGCCCGGGGTGATGAGCTTGCTCCGGCGGACGCCGCTGCCGACCACCACCGCCGGGGCCTTGGCCACCTCGGCGTCGACCAGGATCGGCCAGTCCGCGGGGAGGCCGAACGGGGTGATCCCGCCGTACTCCATGGCGGTCAGCTCGACCGCCTCGTCCATCGGCGCGAAGGACGCCTTGCGGACGTCCAGTCGGCGCTTGACCACACCGTTCACGTCGGCGCGGGTGGTCGCCAGGACCACGCACGCGGCGTAGCGGACCTCGCCGGACCGCTTGCCCGCGACGACGACGCAGTTCGCCGAGAGCTCCAGCGGCGAGCCGTACTTCTCGCAGAACGCAGCGGTGTCCGCCAGGTCCGGGTCGATCTCGGTCGCCCCGATGCGCGCGTCGTCGAGCTCCCGGACCGACTCCGCGACCGGGGCGGCGAGCAGGTCGAGGCGCTCCAGCGCCGATGCGACGTCCAGCGTTCCCGCGGCCAAAGACCAATCAGCACCCATGCCACGACGATACGAACCGCCGCCGGGCAGCAGTCGTTCAGGCCAGGAAGTCGACCAGCAGGCGGCGCAGCTCGCGGCGGTGGGTGAGCATCGGCGCGGGCGAGGGGAAGATCTCCAGCCGCGCGCGGGCGAAGGCGGCGGCCACGGACTTGGCCACCTCGGCCGGATGCAGGGGGTCGTCGGTGGCCCCGACGACGAGCACGTCGGAGTTGGCCGAGCTCAGCGCGGACGCGTCCGCGAGCGGTGCTTGCTCGGGCAGTTCGCGGAGCGCGTCTTCGAGGCGGAGCAGCGCGTGGGCCCGCTGCTCGACGTAGTCCCCGAGTTCGGCGCCCGGCGGCAGGTCTTCCGCGACGAGCTTGCGCAACTGCGCGCCGTCACCAGCGGCGACCGCGTCAGCGAGGCGTTCGAAGGACCAGTTCGCTGCGATGCTGCGCGGGCGGTCCAAAGCGGCCGGGAGCAGCAGCGCCAGCCGCTCGAACCGGTCCGGGTGCTCGGCCGCGATGCGGGTCAGCGCACCTGAGCCCATCGAAACACCGACCGCGCGCGTCGCTCCGACCTCGTCGGCGACCGCGAGGACGTCCGCCGCGATCGACGAGTAGTTCCAGTAGCCGGACGGGGCGTCCGGGGCCTCGCCGTGCCCCGGCAGCATGACGACGACCCGGGTGCCCGGGAGTCCGGAAGCGGGGATGCGGGCTTCGCCCTCGGTGGCGCCCAAGCCGTGCACGACCAGCGTCACCGGCCCGCCGCGGCCGTGCGTCGCCCAGCGCGGAGCCACTACCAGGACCGTCCCTGGATCTCCCGCACCTTGGGGCGCACGTCGACGATGTACACCAGCGAGGCCACCAGCCCGGCGATCCAGATGATCCCGTACGGGCCGCGCTGGTCCAGGATCAGCAGCAGCGCGGCGGCACCCGTGATGGCCAGCCACTTCACCTTGTTCAGCTTGTCCACAGCGGTGAACGCGTCGGGCCGCTGCAGGGCAGCGTGCACGAACGCGAAGACCCCGACCGGGATACCCGCGAACCAGATCACCAGCAGGATCCACTGGTACAAAGCCAAGCCGGTAAACACGCCCCCACCTTACGTGCTGCGCAAGTGCGCAGGCACCCGCCGATCGGCCACACCCCAGCTCGAGGACCGCAGTTTCAATTGAAACTGTGATCGGCCGTGAGGGAGATCCGCAGTTTCAATTGAAACTGCGGAGCGCCCGGCGTCGGATCGTCGGCACCGGGCGGAAGGACGAACTCCCCGACACGTCTGGGCGTGTCGGGGAGTTCGTGATGGAGCGCGTCAGTTCTCGGTGGACTTGTCCGCGGCCTTCTTCGCCGCGGGCTTGGCGGTGGCCTTCGCGGTCGACTTGGCCGCCGGCTTGCGGGTCGCGGCCGGCTTGGACTCCTCGGCCGGGGCCGCGTCCTCCGCCGCCTTGCTGTCGGCGGTCTTCTCCGCCCCGTCCTTCGGAGCCTCGGCGGCGGTTTCGTCGGTCTTGCCGAACGGTCGGCTGACCTTGCCCAGTACGTCGTCGGCCAGGTCGCGGACCTCGCCCACGGTCTCCTCGACCTTGTCCTGCGCGGTGCCGACCTGGCTCCAGGCCTTCTTGACCTGCGGCTGGTCCTGCAGCCGGCCCAGGGCCTCCTCGCCGCGCTCGGCCAGGTAGTCGTAGAGCTGCTTGGCCGTCTGGCTGTAGGCGTCGACGCGCTTGCGCAGCTCGGCGGGGTCGAGCTTGCCGCGCAGCTCGTTGAGGTCGTTGGGCAGTTCCTGGCGGGCCGCCTCGGCGCGCTCGTTGAGCTGGCTGCGGACCTTGCTGACCGCGTCCAGCAGCGCCTGCGCAGCGAGGTCACCGGCACCGAGAGCGGCGAGCAGCGGCGTGCGGGCCTGCTCGACGGCGTCGCCGAAGGTCTTCTCGGCCTGTTCGCGCACCTTGTTCACGTCCTCGGTCTTCGGGAAACCCGGCATGGTGGTCACTCCTCGGATTGCTGGCTGTCCTCGTCCGGTTCGGTGTCGTGCTCGCGCCGGAACGAGGCGTAGATGTCCAGAAGCACTTGTTTCTGCCGCTCGTTGAGCTCGGTGTCGGCGAGGATCGCGTCGACCACCGGCCCGCTCTCGCGGCGCTCCAGAATCCCGGCCTGCACGTAGAGCGCTTCGGCGGAAATCCGCAGTCCCTTGGCGATCTGCTGCAGGATCTCCGCGCTCGGCTTGCGCAACCCGCGTTCCACCTGGCTCAGGTACGGGTTCGACACGCCGGCGAGCTTCGCCAGCTGCCGCAACGAGATCTGGGCGTTGTTGCGTTGCGTCCGGATGTAGCCGCCGAGATCGCTGACCGCCTGGTTCACGGCCTTGTTGACTGCTTTGTCCACACGTTCCACGGGCTAGCACCTCTCCGGTCACCGACCACGATACGCACGAGTGCTAGCTCTTGCAAGCACCCTGCTTGCACCCGTTCGCGGGACCGCCACATCGTGTCGAGCCACGCCGGTCGGCCACTCCCCACCCAGAGACGAGGCCAGCAGATTCGCCCATCAGCCAGTAACGCTCGGCGACGCCGCGCAGAGCCCCATCCGCCAGATCAACCCAGCTGAAGGCAACCGCTGCCGAAACTGCGCACGCTCACGAGACCACACCAACAAGACCAGTCCGATCCCACCATTGACCGCGTCGTTCAAGCATGGAGTGGGCCGATGACTTAGGCATCGACCCGCCGGCGGGTGATACGGCTCGACGCAGGACTATGCAGGAGCCGTTAGTCGTCCTCCACTTCCTCGTCTCCCTGGCTCAAGACCGAGGTCATGGTGTCGGTAAGCGGCTCCAGGGGCTTCTTCGGCCCGTACCCCAGCAACTCTTCGATGCCGCGAAGACGCCGCTTCCACTCGCTGACGGTCTCCCAGGACTCGAACACCTTCGGCCCGATGGGGTCCGTCCCGGACAGCTCGGCGAGCGCATGGGCGGCTCTAGTCGCGGAGGTCAGCGCGGAATCGAGGTTCCTCCGCTCTTTTGCGTGTAGCGGGAGGGCAAGTTCACCATCCCCCTCCCCTACCGCGGCCAGTTCCTGTCGGGTTGCGGCGACGGTCTCCTCGGCCAGCCTGGCGTCGGCACGCCAGGCAAGATCCCACTCGAACCGGATCGATTCCTGAGCATGGGCCTTGTCGATGACCGGATCGCCGTCCTCCACCATGTGGCCGTCGACCTCACCAGCGCGCGTATGGAATGCCTTGACGTTGCGGTGATCCAAGACATGGGCGCAGGCAATCGAATGCAGCATCCTCCGGCCCCCGGCGGTCGAGGCAAGCAGCGTCAGGAGTCGAGTGGGAGTGGCCCGGTAAGGCGTCTTGAGAGGCTCGGGCTTCACCCCCAGTTTGGAACCGCGGTCCCGGGTGATCAGCCCGCTCAGGATGGCCGCGGTCCCGCCGAGGACGGTTAGTTCCGCGACAGCTGCCTCATCGTCGCCTAGCGCCTTGGCGAGGACCTCATCGAGAACGCCAACCGGATCCGATCCCTTCGTGAGATGCCAGGGACGCTTCCAGACCACGTCGGTGATAGTTCCGCCGTTATCGAAGGCTCGGAGTGCCTGGTCGATGGTGTCGCTGCGGTAGGGAGACAGGATCAGCGCACCCGTGCGCTTGCCGACGAGTTGCCGGTCAGCGCGACCGAACCCGAATTCCTGGCGCAGCAGCTCGGTCATCCGCACCGCCCGTGCCCCGGCCAGAAGAACGTGCTGGTGCACCGCGGATGCCCACAGACGGTGCGGTGGCAGGCCAAGGCGGGAATGGAGATCGTCGACTCCGGCCGTGCCGACGAGGATCTCGTACTCGGAGTCGGTGACATGGCCTGCGATGCGGGCGTTGCGGTAGACCCGTCGCATGCCCTGGGAATTCTGCGCGGTTTCCGACCACGGGGTGACTCGGGTATGCAGATTGCTCAAGAGGTCATCTCGGCCGACGACAAGGTCGGGCATGGAAGCGCCGTCGTCATCCACGGCGCCGACCACCACCATGGCTGGGAAGCTAAGCGTGTGCCCCTCACGGCGAGTCGCCTCGGTGAGCGGCTCCTCGGCCAATCCAGCCCTGACGCGCTCCGCCATGGCCGCCACCGCATTCCGAGTTCTGCGCAATTCGGGCGCACGGCGGGGGGACTTCCTGTCAACCGAACCGATGACGGCAGCCACGCAGGCGCGTACGGCCTCGTGGATGTCGCCGCCGGTCCTGGCAAGCCACAGGCTGATCAGCCGGCTGTTGCCGTCGCCCGCGACGAGATAGGTCTCCCCCGTTCCGTCGTCAAACAGCACCCGCACCAGGAACAACGTCAGAGGTTCCTTAACCCCTTCTTGGAGGATGCTGTCGGTGTAGACGTTGCGCCGCTTGGAATCGGCTTCGTAGGTGCTGACCATGCTGTCGTACACGGCCTCGGCTAGAGCCCGCCGATCGCGCATGCGGATCGTGAGAATCGCCAGGGGACGTTCGACTCCATCGCCGTCGTCCACGTGAAGAGTGCTGTAGGCCGGAGGCTGCCCGTCCGCCTCGGGATCCATCGCAGTCAGGATGGTGTCGCCCCAGCGCCCGTTGATGATATCGGGCAGCAGCAAGAGGTCGAGATACCGGCGGTGCGGTCCGACCAAATACAGGGATCCCCCTGCGACCGGCTTATGAACGAGAAGGTTGACGCCATCGTTCACGCTGGCGAGCGCCTTCAAGTGGGAGGGGTCCACGGCGCCGAAGGTGATAGCACTCCTGGCCTCGTCGTCCAAGGCGCGCTCGCAGAGCGGGTTGGCAGCCAGGGCCTTCCAGGCACCACGCAGTCTCGAGAGCGGCTCTGGGGCCTTCGGCTCATCAGGACGGCGAGTCAGAGGCGGGACGGTCGATTCGTCGTTAGCGTCGAAGGCCCCGACCAGGGTGGTGGTCATCAAATCGTCCTCTTCGGAGGTAGCGCGCCTCGGAGCGAATCTCCTCACCGTTGACGCTGGGCATCAACGGCCGCTGCGCGCCTCCCAAGGGCGGCGTGCGTCGTCACGTCCCGGGTCCGGTTCACATCTCCGGCCCCGCTCGGTTCCGACCGGCGTTCGGCGGAGTCAGGTGAGCCACTGGTCTCGCGGACAGAACCGCGTGGTGCAGTGCCAGCAACTCATCACACGCAGCTCAACAAGTCTGACGTGTGCGATTCCGGTTTATCCGGAGCGGTTGCGCCGATCATGTAACCACCTGTCACATGATCATCGCTCAGTGTGATCTTTCTGCTCCGTGATTGTCAACTTCATATGCAAGCGGCAGCCGTCTCTGACCGACCATGAGCTCAACGCGGTCAATTACCACCCAAACGCGGACTGCAAAGAAACTTCCAATACCTCCCCTAGGGCTGCCACTTCCCGTCGAGCTGGTCACCCACAAACGCCTGCACGCAGTCTGAATGTTGCTGCTATTCGCACGAATCAGGCCCTGCTCCGCGGTTCGTGGAGCAGGGCCCGGGGTCACTCCTGGCTGGCGCACATGCAGAACGGGTGGCCGTCCGGGTCGGCGTAGACGCGCCAGCTGGAGGTCAGCTGGTCGGGCGGCTGCGGGAGCGGCGTGGCGCCGGCCGCGATCGCGCGCTCGTGGCCCTCTTCGAGGGTTTGCACCCGGATGTCCAGGTGCATCATCTGCGGCACGTCGCGGCTCGGCCAGGTCGGCGGGCGGTAGCCGGGGTCCCGCTGGAAGGCCAGCGGCGCACCGCCGTCGGGGTTCGCCAGCTCGACCCAGTAGTCGTCCTCGGTTTCGGACTCGTCGATCTGCCAGCCCAGCAGGCGGCCGTAGAACTCGGCCAGCTTCCGCGGGTCCGGGCAGTCGATCGCGAACGCCGCGAGTTTGAGCTCGGTCATCGCTCCTCCATTCAGTTCAGGCAGCCGCGCGGCGGGGGTCCGGGGTCGACGGCCGCGCCGGGGCTCAACTCCGCCGAGGCCTTCGCCCACCAAACGGCGAACCGGTCCAGCCAGCGTGGCCGAAGCCTGCCGCCCTCGCTCAGCGCTCGGTCGAGCTCCGTCCGGCGGGCCGCTGCGACGGACAGCGCGTGCCCGGTGTCCTGCGGCTCGATCTGAAGCGGGTTCATTCCGAACTCCTAACCGCCAACACTGATTTATCGGTTACTAACCAGCGTATGAACTATGGCGGTTACAGAGACTCGCCGCAACCCCCTATTGGCTTACGATGGTGTTCGTGAACAGCAGAGCTGTCGCTCCGGAGGCGGTCCGACCACCGACGCTGGAGGCGGTCGAACTCGACTTCGATCACGACATCGAGCTAGTCCTCGCCTTCCTCAACACCTACGACGTGGACGAAGGCGTCGAACGCCTGGACGATCTGGACCAGTGGCAGCAGTGGTGCGCGGACCGGGGCCTGGGGGTGGCCTCCGACGTCGAATCGGCGCGCGAGATCCGCGATTCCATGCGCAGCGCTGTCTCCTGCGACGGGCTGCCTCCGGAGCTGACCACCGCGTGGCCGGTGCAGGTCCGCCTGCAGCAGGGCATACCCGTGCTGACCGGCACCGATGCACTGGGAACCGTGCTGGTGGCGGCGGCCCGCCTGGCGCACACCGGGCACTGGGACCGGATCAAGATCTGCCCGGCCGAGGACTGCCTGTGGGCGTTCTACGACCGGTCCCGCAACCGCTCCCGGACCTGGTGCTCGATGCGGGTGTGCGGGAACCGGGAGAAGGCCCGTTCCTGGCGGGAACGCCACACCACGTCCGCCTGAACGCCCGGGAGGCGTGCCGGTTCCAGGCAGCGCCTCCCGGGCGCGGGACCCCGCAGGTCAGAAGAACAGCTGGGAGATGCTGTAGATCGCCAGGCCCGCGAGGGAGCCGACGACGGTGCCGTTGATCCGGATGAACTGCAGGTCGCGGCCCACCTGGAGCTCGATCTTGCGGGAGGTCTCCTGGGCGTCCCAGCGCTCCACCGTGTCGGTGATCAACGTGGTCAGCTCGTCGCGGTAGTTGGACACCACGTAGACCGTGGCGCCCTCCACCCAGCCGTCCACCTTGGCCTGGATGTCGGGCTCCTCGACGAGCCTGCGGCCCAGCGAGCGCAGCCCGTCGCGGACCCGGACGCGCAGCTCGCTGGACGGGTCCTCGGCCGCGTCGAGCAGCATCTTCTTCGCGGTGCCCCAGGCCGAGGCGACCAGGTTCTGCACCTCGGGGTGCTCCAGCACCTGCTGCTGGATCTGCTCGGCCTTGGCCATCGTCCTCGGGTCGTGCTGCAGGTCGTCGGCGAACTCGACCAGGAAGCGGTCGACGGCCTTGCGCATCGGGTGCTCGGGGTCGGTCTTGACCGCCCAGGCGAAGGACAGCACCTCGACGTAGATCTTGTCGGCCACCATGGCGTCGAAGAACTTCGGCGACCAGGACGGCGCGCGCTGGCTGACCACGCGCAGCACCGTCTCGTGGTTGTCCCGCACCCAGTCGTAGGCCCGGTCGCAGACCAGGTCCACCAGCTTGTGGTGCGAGCCGTCGGCGAAGACCTGCGACAGGATCCGCCCGAGCGGCGGGCCGAACGGCTGCGCGAGCACCTTCCGCACGACCGCCTGCTCCAGCACCGCCTGCACGTCGTCGTCGCGCAGCACCTGCACGGCGCCGCGCACGGCGGTGGCCAGCTCCGAGGTGACGCGCTCGGCGTGGTCCCCGTCGTCGAGCCAGCCGCCGAGCCGCCTGCTGATCTCCGCGCGGCGCAGCTTGTCGCGCACCACCTGCTCGGACAGGAAGTTCGAGCCGACGAAGTCGCCGAGGCTGCGGCCGATCACGTCCTTGCGGGTGGGGATGATCGCGGTGTGCGGGATCGGCAGCCCGAGCGGGCGCCGGAACAGCGCGGTGACCGCGAACCAGTCCGCCAGCGCACCGACCATGCCCGCCTCGGCAGCTGCTCGCACGTAGCCCGCCCACGCGGCGCCGTTGCTCTCCTGCCAGCGGGCGAAGATGTAGACCAGCGCCGCGAACAGCAGGAGCCCGCCGGCGACGGCCTTCATCCGCCGCAGGCGCCGGCGCTTGTCAGTGTCGGAAACCGATGTGGGCTGCACATATCGATTGTGGCAGTGCTCGACCAGTGCTCACGCCGTCGGCGAACCGAACGTGCCGCCCACCGCGCCGTTCGCCCTGGTGGGAGCCCGTGCGAGTACCACTCCTCGGACGGCTGCGAGCTGGATCCGCATTCGGCCTGCCATTTCGACTAGTGTCGGCAGACGTGCGTACTCCAGCCCTCACCACCCGGTTGCGCCCGTTCACCGCGACGATCTTCGCCGAGATCACCGAGCTGGCCAGGAAGACCGGCGCGGTCAACCTCGGCCAGGGTTTCCCGGACACCGATGGCCCCGAGAGCATGCTGCGGGTCGCGCAGGAGGCGATCGCCAACGGCGTGAACCAGTACTCGCCGGGCATGGGCGAGCCGGAGCTGCGCGCCGCGATCTCCGAGCACCGCGCAGCGCGCTACGGCATCGAGCACCGGCCCGAGGACGAGGTGCTGGTCACCTGCGGCGCCACCGAGGCGCTGACCGCCGCGCTGATCGCGCTGGTCGAGCCCGGTGACGAGGTCGTGCTCATCGAGCCGTACTACGACTCCTACCCCGTCGCGATCGCGATGGCCGGCGGCGTGCGCCGGACCGTCGCGCTGCGGCAGGGCGAGGACCACCGCTTCGAGCTCGACCTCGACGCGCTGCGCGCCACCGTCGGGCCGCAGACCCGCGCGCTGGTGCTGAACTCGCCGCACAACCCGACCGGCACCGTGTTCACCGACGCCGAGCTGGCCGCCATCGCCGAGGTCTGCCGCGAGAACGACGTCATCGCCATCACCGACGAGGTCTACGAGCACCTCCTCTACGACGGTCTCGAGCACCACCCGCTGGCCACCCTGCCGGGCATGGCCGAGCGCACGCTGTCGATCTCCAGCGCGGGCAAGACCTTCAACGCCACCGGATGGAAGATCGGCTGGGTCTGCGGACCGGCCGAGCTGGTCGGCGCGGTGCGCGCGGCCAAGCAGTTCATGACCTTCGTCGGTGGCGCCCCGTTCCAGCCCGCGGTCGCGCACGCGCTGCGCAACGAGCTCGACTGGGCCGAGCAGCTCCGCCAGAACATGCAGCGCAAGCGCGACCGGCTCGCCGAAGGACTGACCGACGCCGGCTTCGACGTGCTGCACAGCGAAGGCACCTACTTCATCTGCGCCGACGTCCGGCCGCTCGGCTTCGACGACGGCGAGCAGCTGTGCCGCTCGCTCCCGGAACGCATCGGCCTCGCCGCGATCCCGGTCCAGGTCTTCTGCGACAACCCGGAACCCGCCAAGCACCTGGTGCGCTTCGCGTACTGCAAGAAGGACGAGGTCCTCGACGAAGCAGTCCGCCGCCTCCACAAGCTCCGCTGACGATCCCGGGACGCCCGCAGGTCGGCTCACCCGCTCGGGGAAGTGGTCATCGATCACCTCCATATCCGAGGCAGACGAATCCTGATTCGCCGTGTTCGGCTTGGGCCGCGGCGAGCGCTTCGGCCGGTGCGACTCCGCCGCGCAAGGCCCTGTGCAGCGACATCATCACGCCGACCGTTCGCTCGTCGGGGACCGGGACGACGCTGGCGATCACCGTCGCGGTGCCGCGGCCGAGCAGCGTGGTCGCCAGGCCGCTGAGCTGATCACCTCGGCTGACCGCGGACCGGCCCACGTCGCAGGCCGACAGCACCACAGTGGCCGGACCGCGGTGCAGCCTGTCGAGGTCGTAGGCGTAGAGCGGACCGTCCGCGAGGTCCAGGCAGGACAGCAGCGGCTGGTCGTCGCGGAACCTGCCGTGCGCAGCGATGTGCACCACCGCAGCGCCATCCACAGTGGACAGAAGTCGATCGGTGATCGCAACTTCGCCGACCAGCAATCGACCGCCCGCCGCACCGTGCAGCGCCCGCGCCTCACGCTCCGCGTGGCGCAGCCCGGGGCCGGCGATCCACACCGCCGAACCCGCCGGATCCGCAGCACGCGCGTCCTGCGCCGCACGCAGCCAGCACCGCACGGACGGCGACACCGTGACGCCCCGACCTCGACAGGCCGGCAACGCCGCCCAAGGCAGCACGTGCAACCGCCCGGTCGGAACCACCACCAGCGGACGCCCCCGTTCGAGCGCCGGCAGCACCGGGTCCAGGAGCTGGGCCTGCAGCTCCTCCGCCGCCTGCCGAGCTCCGTACTCGAACATCGGTGCAGCACGCGGCGCCGTACCGCTCGCCTGCCTGGCCAGCAGGTGCCGAAGTCGAGCCGCTTGCGCGTGCGCATTGGACTCCGGACCGAGCACGTGCAACCGAACCTTCGCATCCACAATGGACACGGCGAAAAGCCTGCCGCGGTAGGAGCAAAGGCTCAGCAGCGCGGCGTCACCGAGCTCGGCCGCCAGCTCGTCCAGCCCGGACTGCATCGGCAGCCCGCTGGTTCGGCCCTCCACGAGGATCGCCCGGTGGCGGACCTGCTCCTCCAACCCGGCGACTGCCCGCAGCGCCTGCTTCGGATCCCGCGTGCGTTGAGTCCCCTGCACCGCGGAACGCAATCGCACCAGGGCCGAGTTCAGCTGCGGATCCACCGGTGGCCGCAAGGCCCGGCGGTGCAGGGCACTCGCCCGGGACCGCTCCGTCCAGCGCAGCACCAGTTCGGGATCTCCGCTGCGCAACGCGGCACCGACCGCGAGATCACCGAGCTCAGCGGCCAGTCCCGCGGTGTGCACGCGCAGTTCGAAGGCCGCCATGTCGGAGATCTGACCGTCCACAGCGCGCAAACCACCCTCGCACGCCTCGAACAGCCGCTCGGCGTCATCGTCCTGCTCGGCCAGCAGAGCTTCGGCCAACCACCCCAGCGCACGGTGCTGCGGAGGCGACTCGACGACTTCCCGCAACGGCGCGCACATGGCGAGCAATTTCCGGGACGCCGCGCGCATTCCCGCCCGCGCCGCGCATCTGGCCGCGGTCAGCCGGAGTTCCGCGGCCAAGCCGGTCCAGCCGAACTCGGCGCACGCAGCAGCCGCTCGCCGCGCCGCCGACAAGGAGTACCGCGAGCACTGGCCGGCGCGCAGCTTCGCCTGCCACACCACGGCTGTCGCCAACGCCGCCCACGCCGGACGGCGCTGCGTGCGGAACAGCCGACGCGCGCTGGTCGCCGCCTGCACCGCGGCGACCAGGTCGTCGACCTGCAACGCGCAACTGGCGAGCGCCAGCCTGGTCTCCGCGAGCCGCCCAGCCCTGCCGCACGCCGCCAGCCGATCCGCCGCCTGCTCCATCACCGCTCGCGCATCGGCGGTCAACCCGGCCGCGGCCAACGCCTCCGCGCGATCGACCAGCGCTTCCGGACTCGACCGCACGTCCAAGCCGGCCGCGACGGCTTCCTCGAACAGCCGCAACGCGCGCGGCAGGTCACCGGCCCGGAACGCGACGCAACCCCGGTTGTGCCGGCACCCCGCCGCCCGCGCGGCCTGACCTGCTGAGGCGAAAACCCGTTCCGCTGCGGCGAGATCCGATTCGGCAGCCTCCAACCGGTTCTCGTACAGGTTGGCCAGACCACGGCCCATCAGCGCGTTGGCCATCCAACGGCGGTCGTCGTCGGCCGTCAGGCTGCGCAGCGCCCGGGTCAGCTCGGCACGTGCCTCGCGGTGCTGATCGCCCTGGCAGTGCAGGAGTCCGCGCAAGCACGCCGCGCGCCCCTGCTCGGCAGCGGACAGCTGGGGCTCCGCCGCCACCAGGTTCGCCCAACTGGCGTCGACGTCGCCGCGCTCCAGCTCGATCCACGCCAACGTGAGCTGCAACTGCCCGGCCAACCGCCACCGCTCCGCGCGGCGCGCAGCGGTGAGTCCGAGACGGGCGTGCCGGTGCGCCTGCCGCACCCGCCCCTGCTCGACCGCCGCCAAAGCCGCGATGTGGCGGGCCAGCGCGCGCAACTCGCCGTCCGCATCGGACAGCAGCTCCACGGCTTTGCGCATCGCGTCATCCGGCGCCGAGCTGGCATTGTCCCGCCACCAGGTCGCGGACCCGATCCGATCCGGCGGTGCCACCGCCGCCCCGGCGCTCAACAGACCAGCCAATCCGCGACGGCGGGCTCCGACCGCAGCGGCCGGAACACCACGCTCAGCGGACCGCGCGGGACATCTCCCACCCGGAACGCACCGTGCTCGTCCAACGAGCCCGCGCACTCGCCGACCCGGTGCCGCAGCACCACGTCCCCGGCCGGCGGTGCGCCGCCCGCTCGGTTCAGCACCATGCCGGACACCTCGTACCGGTCCTCCTCGACCGGGAGCAGGTCCAGCTCCAGCACCCGGCCCGGCATCGCGAAGGTGAGCACCCGCGGCTCCGGCGGACCGATGGAACGCACCTGGGCCAGCGACTCCGCGGAATCCCCGATCAACTGCAACGCCACCGGATCCCGGTAACCCGACCGGCGCGACATCGCCGCGTACGCGCCCGCGAGCGCCCGCTCGGGAACGGGATCGCAGGACTGGAACAGATCGCGCAACCCGCGCAGCTCGCTCGGCAGCTGCGGATTCATCCCGCCACCTCCTCAGGCACGTCGGCGGCGAGCATGCGCCGCCGCAACTCCGCCAGGCACCGGCTCTTCTTCGGCCCGATCGTGCCGCGCGGCCACCCCAGCACCTCGCTGACCTGCGCGTAGCTCGCCTCCGGCGCGACCGCCAGCACCCGCAGCAGCTGCTGGCAGCGCTGCGGCAACTCGGCGAACGACTGCGCCAACCGCGAACTCGTCAGATCCCGCAGCACCTTGTGCTCCGGATCCTCGGCGTGCTCGGCCACCGCGAGCGCCTCGGAATCCAGCCCCACCGGCGATTCCCGCTTCCGAGCGCGGTGCAACCGCAACGATTCCCGGCGCGCGGTCGTCACCAACCACGCGGACAGCGATCCCGGATCGCGCAGCCGATCCAGGTTCTCCGCCAGCAACAACCACGTCGCCTGGCAGACGTCCTCGGCATCCGCGGTGCTCGTGGTGAACGCCCGCGAAACACCCCAGACCACCGACGCGTTGCAGTCCACCAACTCCTGCCACGCCCGCTGATCACCGGCCGCCGCCCGGCGCAACAGCACCGCCCCGGCACCGGTCTCCCCGACCTCCTGCACGACCTGCTCCTCCCCGCTCTCGATCTTTCGGCCCCCGGGTAATAGAGGAGCGAGCAGGCCGTACAGATTCACTTCGCGCCGATTACCGCTCGAACGGGTAGTCCTGGCGAACGATTTCGAGTGCTTCTGCCGGAGTCCGGCCCTCGTGCAGCGCGGTGGCAGCAGCCGCCGCCACTCGCGGCGCGGCGAAGGACGTCCCGCTCCAGCTCGCATAGCCGAAGTTCCGGACACCGCCACCGGCCATCTGGACGAAACTGCTGGTCACATCAGCGCCGAGCGCGGCTGCGTCGACCCAGGGCCCGAAGTTCGAGAACTCCGCCACCGCGCCGTCCGCCCCGGTCGCGGCCACGCCCACCACCGACGGCAGGGCCGCGGGCCAGAACGGCCTGCTCCGCGCCTGGTTCCCGGCCGCCGCCACGACGACCGCGTCCGACCAGTGCTCCAGCTCCTCCCGCAGGATCGGCGGGCATTCGTCATCGGCGGTGTGGCAGCCGGCGGTCAGCACCACTACGCCGATGCGCTCACCCCGCGCGGCAGCGGCCAACCGCAGCGAACGCAGCCCGGCCACCACCGTGTAGTCGTCGGTGAAGCCGAGCGAGGAGAGCACCCGCTGCGTCCGCAGCACCGCTCCCGGCGCGTGCTGCAGCAGCACTCCGCTGACGAACGTCCCGTGCCCGGCCTGCCGGTCCTGACCTGCGTCGTCGTCGGCGTCGAGCTCTTCCGGCACCGCCTCGAACCACGGCCGGTCCCGGAACCACGGATGCGGATCGCAACCGGTGTCGAGCACCCCGACCACCACCGCCGGATCCCACTGCACCGCGGGCGGTTCCGGGATCGGAGACGCCGCCTGCGCTTCCGCACCGGTGCCGTACATAACGGGTGTTCCGTACATGACCGGGCTTCCGAAGTGCACGTGGTTGGCCGCGGCACCGCTGGTTTCGCGCGCCACGTCGACGCACCGATCCCGCTCCGCGCCCCGCAACCGCACCCTGGCCAGCAGCAGTTCCTCGTCGTGCTGCACGTCGTCGACCCACCTCCGGCACCGGTCGAGCACCGGGTCCAGCGACGCCGCCGAGGTGATCAGCTCACCACGCCGGACCAGGCATTCACCGCTCCCGCCCGGATCGTGCAGCAGCAGGTCGTGCCCGTAGGCCGCCCACAGCTGCCGGAGTTCACCGATCCCGAGTTGAGTTCCGCTCCCTTGATCCACAGCGGACACTGTGCCCAGCACGTCGTCCGTCCACAGCGGACACGCCGCCCGCCGGTACCGGACTCACCCGACCGACGGCGGCGCAGATCTTCCCCAGTCGCCCGATTGCGTGGAGAATGCAGGCACGACCGCTGTTCCCCTCGCGGTCGGTGGCGCGAAACAGCCGCTGGAAGTGGTTGAATGCCACCAACGGCGTCGATCACGGCGCAACCAACGCTGATGCCGCGCTCTGCCGCGCGGGACCCGACCGACAGGCGGTGGTGATCGTGACCGGAAGCTGCGCACTGCGCGGCCCCAGGTCGCGGCTCGCCCTGCTCGTCGCGCGGGTTTCGCTGTTCAGCGGCATCTGCCTCGGCGGCTGGCTCGGCACGGACTCGATCGCCGAAGCCGCCGACCAGCCCGACCTCGAAAAGCCGCAGGTCGAGGTCGAAATCGCCCCGCCAGAGCTCGACGTCGTGCCGCCGCGCGCGGAGGACCTGCACCCCGAACTGGACGAGGTGCAGCGCCCGGAGCCCGAGCCGCCCGACGCCGTGGAGATCGAACCGCCGGCACCGGTCGACCAGCAGGAACCGCCTGCCTCGGTCGACGATCCGGATCCCACCCCGATGGCTGCGCCGACCGCGCTGCCGTCGATGCAGCAGCCCTCCGCCGCGCCACCCCGCGCCGCGCGAGCCGAGCCGTCGCCCCCGGAACCTGTCGCCGTTGAGCGCACCCACGCCCACAGCCCTGCGGAACCTCGTGCGCCCAACCCCGACTCAGCCGACGAAGCACCTCTGAACAGCAGCGATCATGACACCGACGCCCCGTCGCAACCCGCTTCCGGGACCGGCGACCTGCGCGGTGCGCTGGTCGTGCTGCCGACCGGACCGAGCCTGACCAACCCGCGGACGGTCGGCTCGAAACACCCGGAAAACCGCCCGATCTCGGGTTTGTCGTCCGCCGAACCGTCAGCATCTCCCGACTGACGCTGCACCGAACCGCTTCGGCGGTGACTCTGGTCATCGCGCACCCAAGCTCCGAGTCGGCCGTCTGCGCCCGGCCGGGTCGGATCGGGGCACCACCAGCCTCCCGGCGACGTCGCTGACCTGCCGAACCGCGAAGGCGTGGTCCCCGGCCCCGGTGCCGCAAATGCCCCTGCGGCACCGGGGCGACACCTACCGCTCGAACCGCTCATCGGCACGACGAGGGGCCGTGCCGACGGGTGGTCGGCGGTGCGCGGGCGGCCGTCCTGAATGCGGACGGCCGCCCGCACGTTTCACGCGATCGGAGCTGTCAGGCCCGTCGGTCCACCGCCGTGACCCGCAGCGGAAGCGGCGGCGAGGCGGCGGATGGCCTCCACCAGCTGATCGTCCGGCAGCGTGAACGGCAGGCGGACCCAGTTCTCCAGCGAACCGTTCACCGAGAACCGCGCGCCCGGCGCGACCCGCACACCGTGCTGCTCCGCCGCCACCGCCAGCCGGCTGCTCACCGGCGCGCCGACGTCGCACCACATCGACAGCCCGCCGTCGGGGATCCGGAAGCGCCAGCTCGGCAGGTGCTCGCGCAGGGCGTCCACCAGGCAGTTCCGCCGCTCGACCACCTCAGCGCGCCGACGTGCCAGGACCTCGTCGGCGTCGGTCAGCAGCTCGGCCAGGACCAGCTGCTCGAGCACCGGGCTGCCGAGGTCCAGGGCGGCCCGCCCGACGACCATGCGCTGCACGAAGTCCTCGGACGCCCGGATCCACCCCAGCCGCAGCCCACCCCAGAACGACTTGCTGGCCGAGCCGACGGTGATCACCCGGTCGGTCAGCGCGGCCATCGGCGGCGGAGGCTGCTCGTCGGTCAGGTCGATGTCCACCAGGGTTTCGTCGACGACCGCATTCGTGCAGGTCCGGGCCAGTGCTCGGGCGAGCCGATCGCGGCCTTCGGCGTCGAGCCGGACACCGGTCGGGTTGTGGAAGTCCGGGATCAGGTAGGCCAGCCGCGGCGAGGTCTGGCGCAGGTTCGCGGTCAGCAGCTCGAGGTCCCAACCGTCCTCGACCATCGGCACCGCCACCGGCATCGCGTTGAGGCCGCGCAGCGCTTCGAGGGCGTTCGGGTAGGTGGGGTGCTCCACGAGAACGCGCTCACCAGGCGAAACCAGCATCCGCAGCACCAGCGCGAAGCCGTGCTGGGCGCCGTTGGTGATCAGGATCTGCTCCGGGGTCGTCGGCAGGCCGCGCCGGGTGAACCGCTCGGCCAACCGCTCGCGCAGGATCGGCAGACCGTGCGGCTGGTAACCGTGGGTCGGCAGCTGCTCGGTCAGGCGCAGCCGCGCTCGGTCCACCGCAGCGCACAGCTCCGGCGGCGCGCTGGGCGTGGCCTGCGCGAGGTTCAGCACCTCGGTGCTCTCCGGCGGGAACCAGCCGCCGTGCGCTTCGTTGTCCCGATCCGAATCCGGCAGCTTGATCCACGACCCCGCACCCCGCCGGCTGGCCGCGAAGCCGTCCTCGCGCAGCCGGTCCAGCGTCCGGGCGACCAGGGTCCGGCTGACGCCGAGGCTTTCCGCGAGCTCGCGCTCGGCAGGCAACCGGGTGCCCGGCGGGAGTCGTCCGTCCAGCACCAGGTGCCGCACCGCGGCGGCCAGCAACTGCGACGACGGCCGGTCCGCGCCGTGCCAGGAACCGAGCAGGTCGACGAGCTTGCGCCCGTGGATCTGGGCGGAGGTCGTGAAAACCATGGATCCAATGTAGTGGGATTGGCTCTCGATTTGAAGTCCAATATTGGTCTATAAAGAGCTCATGGCCTCGTTACCAGCTCAGGTGGACCTCTCGCCGCTTCCGATCAGGACTCGACCGGCCCTCCGGTTCGCGCAACTGCTCGGCGGCCTGGCCGCCTACGGGATCAGCATGGGCCTCATGGTCCGCGCGGAAATCGGCCTGAGCCCGTGGGACGCGCTGCACGAGGGCTTGTCGCAGCGGCTGAACTGGAGCTTCGGCGCGGTGACCGCGCTGACCGGCGTGCTCGTGATGCTGGCGTGGTTACCGCTGCGGCAACGCCCGGGCATCGGCACGGTGGCCAACGTGGTCGTCATCGCGTTCGCGGTGGACTTCACCCTCGCGATGACCCCGCAGCTCAGCTCGCTCCCGGCCCGACTCGCCCTGATGGTCTTCGCGATCGCGCTGAACGGGCTCGCCACCGCGGTGTACGTCGGAGCGCGGCTGGGACCGGGACCGCGGGACGGTTTGATGACCGGTCTGCACGCCCGGACCGGGTGGTCGCTCAGAGTGGTGCGCACCACTATCGAGGTCTGCGTGCTCGCCGTCGGATGGGTGCTCGGCGGCACGGTAGGTGTCGGAACCGTGCTCTACGCAACATCGATCGGTCCGCTGACCCAGCTCTTCCTGAGATTCGCGGTGGTCCGCGAGAAAAAAGATCTCTGCCCCTAGAGACATCTCGCATACCACGAAGTAGCATGGACGCCGTCCACCTGACCCCCAGGGGTGGACCTTGACGCCCCCGCACTCCCGGTAACCCCCAGGCCGGTTGAGCGCGGGGGCGTCCCTACTTCGGCGGCCGAAACCCGCTAGCCGCCGAAGACGTCGGCCCTGCAGAGCCTGGGACGAACCAGTCCGGCGCCGGGTTCCGGGCTCACCCGGAGAGTTCGGTCAGCTTGCCGTCGGCCATCTCCAGGCGGCGGTTGGTCCGGATCGCGTCGAGCATGCGGCGATCGTGGGTCACCAGCAGCAACGTGCCCGGGTAGGAGTCGAGGGCGGATTCCAGCTGCTCGATGGCCGGCAGGTCGAGGTGGTTCGTCGGCTCGTCCAGCACCAGCAGGTTGACGCCCCGCCCCTGCAGCAGGGCGAGCGCGGCGCGCGTGCGTTCACCGGGCGAGAGCGTGGTGGCCGGGCGCAGCACGTGGTCGGCCTTGAGCCCGTACTTGGCGAGCAGCGTTCGGACGTCGGCTGGCGGGGAGTCCGGCACTGCCGCGCAGAACGCGTCGAGCAGGGACTCCGAACCGTGGAACAGCGCGCGGGCCTGGTCGATCTCGCCGATGACGACGCCCGAACCGAGCGCAGCAGCTCCCGCGTCCAGTTCGACGCGCCCCAGCAGCGCGCCGAGCAGCGTCGACTTGCCGGAACCGTTGGCGCCGGTGATCGCGACGCGATCCGCCCAGTCGATCTGCAAGGTCACCGGGCCGAAGGTGAAGTCACCGCGCCGCACCTCGGCTTCGCGCAGGGAGGCGACGACCGCGCCGGAGCGGGGTGCCGCCGCGATCTCCATGCGCAGCTCCCACTCCTTGCGCGGTTCCTCCACGACCTCCAACCGCTCGATGAGCCGCTCGGTCTGCCGCGCCTTGGCCGCCTGCTTCTCGGATGCTTCGGAGCGGGTCTTGCGGCTGATCTTGTCGCTGTCGGTGGCCTTGCGGCGGGCGTTCCGGACGCCCTTGTCCATCCAGGCGCGCTGCATCCGGCCGCGCTCCTCCAGCGCGGACTTCTTGTCCGCGTACTCCTCGTAGGCCTCCCGCGCGTGCCGGCGCGCGACCGCGCGTTCCTCCAGGTAGGCGTCGTAGCCGCCGCCGTAGAGGTTGATCTGCTGCTGGGCGAGGTCGAGCTCCAGGACCTTGTTGACGGTGCGGGCGAGGAATTCGCGGTCGTGGCTGACGACGACGGTTCCGGCGCGCAGCCCGCGCACGAACTCCTCGAGCAGTTCCAGGCCTTCGAGGTCGAGGTCGTTGGTGGGTTCGTCCAGCAGGAACACGTCGTAGCGGGACAGCAGCAGCGAGGCGAGCCCGGCGCGCGCGGCCTGACCGCCGGACAGCGAGGTCATCGGCTGCTCGAGCTCGACGGCCAGACCGAGCTGGTCCACGACGCCTTCAGCACGTTCTTCGAGGTCAGCGCCACCTAGGCTCAGCCAGCGCTCCAGACTCTCGGCGTAGGCGTCGTCCGCGCCGGCGGCGCCTCGGGTCAGTGCCTCGGTCGCGTCGTCCATCACGCGCTGCGCAGCGGCGACGCCGGTGCGGCGGGCGAGGAACTGGCTCACCGTTTCGCCGGGGCGTCGGTCCGGTTCCTGCGGCAGGTATCCGACGGCGGCGGTGGCCGGGGAGAGCCGCAGCTCCCCGTGCTCAGGTGCGTTCAGCCCGGCGAGCAGCCGCAGCAGGGTCGACTTCCCCGCACCGTTGGCTCCGACCAGTCCGATGACATCACCAGGAGCGATGACGAGATCCAGCCCGGAGAACAACGAGCGGTCGCCGTGCCCGGCGGCGAGGTTCGAGGCAACGAGAGTCGCAGACATGAGACTGCCGAGATTAGCAACCACCACCGCGGCGACTCCCGGAAAGCGGTGGCACGAGCTGGTTCTCGAGCCCGGCTAGGGGCGCCTCGCCAGGAAGTCCGCGATGTCGGCGGCGATCCGGTCCGGGTGTTCGCCGTTGACGGCGTGGGAGGCGTCCGGGTAGACGCGGACCGTCGCCTCGGGCAGCGCGCGTTCGGCCGTCGCGGTGGCCGTTCCGGGATCGTGCATGACGGACCGGCCGGCGATGATCGCCAGCACCGGCAGGTCGAGCCCGGCGAGCGCTTCTTCGGTGATCCTGCTGGGCTGCGGCAAGCGCAGCCGGTAGTGCTGCATGCCGGACTCGATCATCCGCGCGACCGGCACGTCCTCGACCGGAGCGCCGCCCGCCGTGTAGGAGTTGAAGCCGTCGCGCCACGACTTCGGCAGCCACGACAGGGCGGCCGGGAGGGAGCGCACGACGGTGCCCAGCGGCATGTCGTCGAAGACGAAGACCGGGTCGATCAGGGTCAGGGTGGCGACGAGTTCCGGCTGCCGGACGGCCAGGTTGGCCGCGTTCCACCCGCCGATGGAGAGCCCGACCAGGTGGAACCGGTCTTCGGGGAGCCCGGCGAGCGCCTGGTGCAGCCAGGCGGCCTGGTCCGCGTCGTCGACGATGGGACGGTCCTGGACGCTCCGGCCCGGCTCACCGAGCAGATCCACGGTGTAGACGTCGCCGACCTCCAGCAGCGACGGCAGGTTGTCCGCCCACACCGGGCTCGCCGAAGCCCGTCCCGGGAGGAGCACCAGCGGCGCCGAGGCCTCGCCGCTGCCGGCGAAGCGGTAGAAGCGGACGACGCCGTAGTCGGTGCGCACATCGATCGCGTCCTCGACCGCGGGCAGATCCCGAAACGCCTGGTCGTAGGCCGCCAGGAAGCGATCGCGTCCCTCCGCGCCGTCCCAGTGCCCCACCGGCGAGGGCGTGCGCATGGCGAAAGCGGCGACCACCACGGGCACGGCGACGACGCCCAGCGCGATCAACCAGCGGCGCCGGCGAGGCCGTTCCGAGTTGCCCACGATTCCTCCCTGACCGATCGGTAAATCTTCTGACCGATCGGTAGAATATGGGGCGTGTCAAGGAGAGAACGAGCGGAATCCGAGCTCACGCTGACCGAGCGGGCCCGGCGCCAGCAGCTGATCGAGGCCACCGTCGAGCTGGTCGCCGATCGCGGTTACGCAGGTGCCTCCCTGTCGCGGATCGCCGAACGCGCCGGCATCACGAAGGCGGCCGTGCTCTACCACTTCCCGTCGAAGGACGCCGTCGTCCGCGCCGCGCACGAACACGCCCTGACCGCGCTGACCTCCCAGGTCGCGGCGGCCGTGGAAGCCGCGGACCCCGCGCACGGTCCGGCCGCCTACATCCGGTCGATGGTCGGCCACCTGCGCGAACACCCCCGGCACACCAGGATGATCATCGAAGCGATGACCAACGAGTCCGCCGAGCGCCAGCCCGCCGAGCGGTGGCGTCCACTCGCGCAGATCATCGAAGCGGCCAGGAGCGAGCGGACCCCGAAGGCCGCGGGTGACGAACGCACGCTCGCGATCATCATCGGCGGTGGAATCGACGCGATCGTCGCCGAGCAGCTCAACGACCCGAGCTACGACACCGCGGAAGCAGCCGAAGAGCTCATCGACCTGGTCCAGACCAAGCTCTCCGCATGACCCCGCGTGCAGGGCGAAGTTCCCAGTTCCGCCCTGCACGCTGCCGGTGGCGGTCGCCCGCCTGCCGCCTAGCCGCCGGATGCCCCGGCACGGGACGTCGGCGCGACGAGCTCGGCCAGGTGTTGCAGCGAGTTGGGGAGGTGCTCGGGACCGAACGGCGGGAACTGGATGTACTCCCGGACGGACTGCGGCACCGCCGACCAGTCGTAGGTGAGCGTGACCTCGGTGTCGGACGGACCGAGCGGCACGAGGTCGTAGCGCCAGAACCAGCCGCCGAACTCCAGGTGACCATCGCCCTTGGGGTCATGCCCCGTACGCCAGCCGATGGCGCGCGGTGCGTCGAGCACGTGGACCTGGTTGGCCACCTGGTAGTCACCGTCCTGAGCGTTCGGGTGGTACATGTCCATCCGGAAGATCTGCCCCACCTCGGTCAGCGCCGCCCGATCGGCAGGTTCCCGAACCCAGCCGGTGCCATCGATCGCAGGATGCGTCGCCGGGTCCGCCAGCACCGCGAACACCTTCTCGGCGGGCACGGCGACAGCCAGGGTGGCGCTCACGTTCTCCTCGTCCACGGTGTGCACGCTCCTTGCCATGTCATTTCGGCCTCGCCGAGGCGCGAAAACGGGACGTTCACCATGCAGACCACGCCGCGAGACAGAACTCATCGGATCGCGCCAACGGGCAGGGCAACCATGAGACCGGCAACTGAGACAAAAAACGCCCCCACCGAACCCGGTGGGGGCTTTTTTGCAGCTCTGAGCGGTGGCCAGGGGCGGGGTCGAACCGCCGACCTTCCGCTTTTCAGGCGGACGCTCGTACCAACTGAGCTACCTGGCCGATAGCGTCCGGTTTGCACCGTTACGCCTTGGCGACCCAGACGGGACTCGAACCCGCGACCTCCGCCGTGACAGGGCGGCGCGCTAACCAACTGCGCCACTGGGCCATGCTTCTCTGTTCAGTTGTTCGTACCCCCAACGGGATTCGAACCCGCGCTACCGCCTTGAAAGGGCGGCGTCCTAGGCCGCTAGACGATGGGGGCTTGGCCGATTCGGAACCGACCCGGCCTTGCCTCCAACCGGCTTTCCCTTTTCAGGTCCGCTCCGTTGGCGTTGAGAAAAGCTTACGACATGCCTCAAGCGGGCTTGCAACAGGGGGGTCCCTCAAGCCGAACGACCCCCGCGAGCGCCCGCTCCGAGACCCTCGCCCGCCCGCCAGACTACTGCCTTGACCTGCCGATTTCGACCATTCACGGCAGCGAGCCCCAGCACGCGCCGAGGCGCGCCCAGTGCCCCGACGAGGCTCGCTCCAGGCTTGGAAACCGACAAATCGCTCAAGATCCAAAAATGTGACCTGGGACTCAGGTTTGAGCGATTTTTCGGGATCTGCGGCGCACTGCCCCGACGAGCACCGCACGACAGATCCAGATGAAGCGGCCCTTCGGACCTATTGGCGAGCGCGCAGCAGCCCGGCGCGATGCGCATCCCGGCTTGCCGACTGCTGCAGCCCGGCTCCGACAGGTGGCGACCACTCTGGATTCCGCTCGTCCGGGCGACCCGCCCCACGAACGGTTGATCTACGACACCACCGGAAGTTACGTCGCCCTGGGCGTCGCGCCCACCGGCGGACGCCTCCGCGCGACACCCGTCAGCGGGTGACCGGCGGCTGTCCGTCGTCGTCGGGAGCCAATCCCAACATGTCCAGCAGGAGTCTGCAATCTTCGGCGCTCTCCGCGCCGCGGGCGACCGCCATCCTGGCCTTGTGCACCTGGTCCGGCGAGATCCGCGAGGGCTCACCAGCTCTCGGAGCGGGCACCGCGGCCGACTGCCGCGAGTGTCCGTCTTCCTGCTGCCACAAGAACTTCCGTACGTCCAGCGACCCGTACATGACGCCTCCCCGGCCTCGGGTTCCCGGCGCAGGCTATCCACAGGTTGTCCACACCCGCAGCCCCCCAGAGAGTGATTTGACTTCGACGCAGAGTAATCACGCTCGGGGGTGACGATCCACTTCGGATCTTCGCGCTGCGCCGGTCACCCGCGTTGATCGTCCACACTGGACGAACGGCAGAGTTGCCCCGACCGCCGGTTCGGGGCGGACCCATCAGGAAGGAACGCACATGAGCAGTCGAACGTTCACCGTCAGTGGCATGACCTGCGGCCACTGCGCCACGTCGGTCACCGAGGAGCTGACCGAGCTCCCCGGCGTCACCGACGTGCAGGTGTCGGTGGACAGCGGACGGGTGTCGGTCACCAGCGAGCAGGAGCTCAGCCGCGAGGCGGCCACCGCGGCGATCACCGAGGCCGGCTACACCATCACCGACTGGCCCAGCGCGAACTGAACCCCTCGCCGGGGGTCGCGGTTCGCGGGATAACACCTCGAACCGTTGCGCGAGACCGCCGAGCGGGCCCGCCCCGGAGGTGCCGGACGCACGAATCGTGCGCCAAAAGCTCCCCAAAGGGCCTCGCCACGTGCCACAATCGGGTCGCTGACACACCCCCGGTCAGCACCTGTGGAGATCCCCTCCGGCCCCCGCGTTCGTCCCCCTGACGCGGGGGCCCTCCGCTTTTCACGGCCCGCGACGCAGCTGCCACGCACGGTGACTGGAGTCACAGCAGTTCGCGCTTCGCAACCCAACCGTTATCGTGGGGCTCGTGGCTCTAGGACGAACCAAGACCAGCCGTCGGCAGAAGGCGGCCGAACCGGCCGAACCCGATCACGAGTTCGAGTCGTACCTGGCTGCGCTGGCCCCGGAGGAGAGCGTCGAGTCCACCGGGTCCGGTCGCCGCTTCGGCGCCGCGCAGGTCTACCAACTGCGCCTGCCCCTGATGGCCAACGAGCGGCTCAAGGAGCTCGCGTTCAAGCAGGGCACCTCACCGGCCGCGCTCGCCCGTGACTGGGTGATGCAGCACCTCGCGTTGGAGGAGGACAACGCGGCAGCCGCTCCAGCGGCACCGATGCACCAGCCGGCTCCGGCCGAGTACTCAGCTCCCCTCGAGCACGCTGCTCCGGACGAGTACACCGTCGTGGACGACTACGCGGCTCCGGTCGAGTACGGCGCTCCGCAGGCGGACCCGATGTGGCCGGACCAGGACACCCAGAAGCACTTCCAGCCGGTCTCCGAACCGCCGGTGCGGCACGACGCCTACGGCGACGTCGAGCAGACCGAGGAGATCACGGTGCCGCAGAACCGCTTCCGGCACTGATCTTCCGGGTCTAGATGGCTGCGGCGCGAAGCGCCACCTTGAGGGGCGGTGGTCGGGCGAAGGGCTGGCCCCGACGCCCCACCGACCGTTGGGCCGGTGGGGCGTCGGATTCGCTTCAGCTGGGGGCTCAGGCCGGGAGGCCGAGCTCCCGGGCGATGAGCATTCGCTGGACCTCGCTGGTTCCCTCTCCGATCTCCAGGATCTTGGCGTCGCGGTAGAACCGGCCGACCGGGGTCTCGTTCATGAACCCGTAGCCGCCGAAGATCTGGGTGGCGTCGCGGGCGTTGTCCATCGCCGCGTTCGACGAGGCCAGCTTCGCGATCGCGGCCTGCTTCTTGTACGGCTCGCCGCGCAGCATCCGCGAGGCCGCGTCGTAGTAGGCCAGGCGCGCGGTGTGCGCGCGCAGCTCCATGTCGGCGATCTTGAACTGCATCGCCTGGTACTCACCGATCTTGCGGCCGAAGGCCTCGCGCTCGTCGACGTAGCGCAGGCACTCGTCCACGCAGCCCTGGGCGAGGCCGACGCCGACCGCGGCGATCGCGACCCGGCCCTCGGTGAGCGTGGCGAGGAACTGCGCGTAGCCGCGGCCCCGCTCGCCGAGCAGGTTCTCCGCGGGCACCCGGACGTCGTCGAAGGACAGCGCGTGGGTGTCCGAGGCGTTCCAGCCGACCTTCGAGTACTTCTTGGCGACGGTGAACCCCGGGGTGCCCGAGGGCACGATGATCGTGGAGATCTCCTTGCCGCCGTTGGGCTTCTTCCCGGTCACCGCGGTGACGGTGACCAGCCCGGTGATGTCGGTGCCGGAGTTGGTGATGAACGCCTTCGAACCGTTGATCACCCACTGGTCGCCATCGAGCACCGCCGTGGTCTGGGTTGAGCCCGCGTCGGAGCCGCCGCCCGGTTCGGTCAAGCCGAAGGCGCCGAGGATTTCGCCGCTGGCCAGCTTCGGCAGCCAGGTCTTGCGCTGCTCGTCGTTGCCGAAGCGGTAGATCGGCATGACGCCCAGCGAGACGCCGGCTTCCAGGGTGATGGCCACCGAGGAGTCGACGCGGGCCAGCTCCTCCAGGGCCAGGCAGAGCGCGAAGTAGTCGCCGCCCATGCCGCCGTGCTCCTCGGGAACCGGCAGGCCGAACAGGCCCATCTCCCCCATCGTGCGCACCAGCGGGTACGGGAACTCCTCCCGCTCGTAGTAGTCGCCGATGACCGGGGCTACTTCCTTGCGGGCGAAGGTCCGCACGCTGTCGCGCAGGGCTTCGTGCTCTTCGCTGAGCCGGTGGTCCACCATCGTCGGGCCTCCTGTGTTGTCCCGGTCGTTCATGACTGGTTCGACGGGGTGAGGACAGCCAGCGGCTGGTCGAGCCCGACCGACTGCCCCTTCCTGGCGTGCACTTCGCTGACGGTTCCGTCGATCGGGGCGGTGACGGTGTGCTCCATCTTCATCGCCTCGACGACGAACAGGCGTTGTCCGCTGCTGACCTGCTGACCTGCGGTGACGTCGGCGACCAGGACCGTGCCGGGCATCGGGCTGGTGACCGTGCCGTCGGAGCGGCCGCCGGCGCCGCCGCGGTCGGCGAGCAGCTGGTGCTCGGCGAGCGCCCAGGTCCGGCCGTCGGCGGCGAGCCACGTGGTGCCGTCGACGTGCGCGAACCGGTAGCGGCGGGTCCGGCCCTGGTGGGCGACGGTCAGCACGTCCCCGTGCACCTCGGCCGAGGCCCGGTCGGTCGCGACTTCCTTCGCGGATTCGCCGTCGGCGGGCTCGATCGAGACCTGGGCGTCGGCGGCCCGACCGCGGATGCGGACCTCGACCTCGCCGCCGTCGGCCGCGAAGCGCCAGGTGCTCCAGGCCGGTTCGCCGAGCCGCCAGCCGTCTGGGACGTCCCACGGGTCGACGTTCGCACCGGTGGGTTCGGCCGCCAGCAGGCGTTCCAGGGCTGCCGCCAGGTAGATCTCGTCAGGCGTGATCGCGCTTTCGGCGATCAGCGCGTCGAGTTCGCGCTCGACCAGGCCGGTGTCGAGGCTGCCCGCCTGCACCTGGTCGTGCTGCAGCAGCGCGCGCAGGAACGCGACGTTGGTCTGCAGGCCGAGGACCGCGGTGTCGCCGAGCGCCTTGTCCAGGCGGCGCAGCGCGTCGGCCCGGTTCGGACCCCAGGCGATGACCTTGGCCAGCATCGGGTCGTAGTCCGAACCCACCCGGGCACCCGGGCGGACGCCGGAGTCCACGCGCACGCCGGGGCCGGACGGCTCGTGGACAGCGAGGACGTCACCACCGGTCGGGAGGAAGTTGCGGCTCGGGTCCTCGGCGTAGACGCGGGCTTCCACCGCGTGCCCCTCGAGCGAGATGTCCTGCTGGGTCCAGGGCAGCGGTTCGCCCGCCGCGACCCGGACCTGCTGCTCGACGAGGTCGATGCCGCGCCGACCGCCGACGGTGGCAACGAGCTCGGTGACCGGGTGCTCGACCTGCAGGCGGGTGTTCATCTCCATGAAGAAGAACTCGTCCGGCCGGTCCGCGGAGACGATGAACTCCACCGTGCCCGCGCCGACGTAGCCGACCGAGCGGGCGGCGTTGACCGCTGCGGTGCCGATGCGGGCGCGGGTTTCGGCGTCCAGCAGCGGCGACGGGGCTTCTTCGATGATCTTCTGGTGGCGGCGTTGCAGGCTGCACTCGCGTTCGCCGAGGTGCACGACGTTGCCGTGCGCGTCGGCCAGCACCTGGACCTCGATGTGCCGGGGGCGGCTGACGAAGCGCTCCACGAACAGCGTGTCGTCGCCGAACGCCGAGCGCGCCTCCCGCCGGGCCGAAGCGATCTGGTCGTCCAGCGCGGACTCGTCGTGGACCAGGCGCATGCCCTTGCCGCCACCGCCGGCGGAGGGCTTGATCAGCACCGGGAACCCGATGTCCAGCGCCGCCTGGTGCAGGTCGGCGTCGGTCATGTCCGGGTCGCTGCGGCCGGGCACCACCGGGACGTCGGCGGCCGAGACCGTCTGCTTGGCGCGGATCTTGTCGCCCATCGACTCGATCGCGGTCGCCGGCGGGCCGATGAACTCGATGCCTGCCTGGGCGCACTCCTCGGCGAAGGCCGCGTTCTCGGCCAGGAAGCCGTAGCCCGGGTGGATCGCCTGGGCACCGGTGCTGCGGGCGGCGTCGAGGATCCGCTTGCTGTTGAGGTAGCTCTCCGCGGCCGCACTCGGTCCGATGTGGACGGACGTGTCGGCTTCGCGGACGTGCCGGGCATCGCGGTCGGCGTCGCTGAACACCGCTACGGAGCGGATGCCCAGCTCGCGCAGCGTCCGGATCACCCGGACCGCGATCTCTCCCCGGTTCGCCACCAGCACCGCGTCGAAGTGCTGCATCGTCATCCCTTCGCTTCGCCGAACGACTAGGTTTTGCCTGGTCAGGACCCGTGAGTCTTTTGGGGTGCTATAGCGACCCAAAGTGCTCACGGGTCCTGACCAGCGACGTCACATGCGGAAGACGCCGTAGGAGATGCCCTCGAGCGGGGCGTTGGCCGCCGCTGAGATCGCCAGCCCCAGGACCGAGCGGGTCTGCTTGGGGTCGATGACCCCGTCGTCCCACAGGCGAGCCGTCGCGTAGTACGGGTGGCCCTGGTTCTCGTACTGGTCGCGGATCGGCTGCTTGAACGACTCCTCGTCCTCCACCGACCAGTCCTCGCCGCGCGCGTCGAGCTGGTCGCGGCGGACCGTGGCCAGCACCGAAGCCGCCTGCTCGCCGCCCATCACCGAGATCCGCGCGTTCGGCCACATCCACATGAACCGCGGCGAGTACGCCCGGCCGCACATCGAGTAGTTGCCCGCGCCGAAGGAACCACCGATGACCACGGTGAACTTGGGGACCCGGGCGCAGGCCACCGCGGTGACCATCTTCGCGCCGTGCTTGGCGATGCCGCCGGCCTCGTACTCCTTGCCGACCATGAACCCGGAGATGTTCTGCAGGAACACCAGCGGGATGGAGCGCTTGTCGCACAGCTCGATGAAGTGCGCGCCCTTCTGCGCCGACTCGCTGAACAGGATCCCGTTGTTGGCGATGATCCCCACCGGGTGCCCGTGGATGCGGGCGAAACCGGTGACCAGCGTCTGGCCGTACTCCTGCTTGAACTCGGCGAACCGGCTGCCGTCGACGATCCGCGCGATGACTTCCCGCACGTCGTAGGGGGTGCGGCTGTCGGTCGGGACCACGCCGTAGAGCTCGTCGGGGTCGGCCACCGGGGCTTCGACCGGCGCGACGTCCCACGGGCGGGGCGTGCGCGGGCCGAGGGTGCTGACGATGCCGCGGACGATGCGCAGCGCATCGGCGTCGTCCTCGGCCAGGTGGTCGGTGACGCCGGAGGTGCGGGAGTGCAGGTCGCCGCCGCCCAGCTCCTCGGCGGTCACTTCGGCACCGGTCGCGGCCTTCACCAGCGGCGGACCGCCGAGGAAGATCGTCCCCTGCTCGCGGACGATCACCGCCTCGTCGCTCATCGCCGGGACGTAGGCGCCGCCCGCAGTGCACGAGCCGAGCACCGCGGCGATCTGCGGGATGCCGCGGGCGGACATCGTCGCCTGGTTGTAGAAGATCCGGCCGAAGTGCTCGCGGTCCGGGAACACCTCGTCCTGCCTGGGCAGGAACGCGCCGCCGGAGTCCACCAGGTACAGGCACGGCAGGTTGTTGTGCAGCGCGACTTCCTGCGCGCGCAGGTGCTTCTTGACGGTCATCGGGTAGTACGTGCCGCCCTTGACCGTGGCGTCGTTGGCCACCACCACGCATTCGCGGCCGGACACCCGTCCGACGCCGGTGATGATGCCCGCCGACGGCGCTTCGTCGTCGTAGAGGCCGTGCGCGGCCAGCGGGGACAGCTCCAGGAACGGCGAGCCGCGGTCGAGCAGCGCGTCGACCCGGTCGCGGGGCAGCAGCTTCCCGCGCTCGACGTGCCGGGTGCGGGCCTTCTCCGGTCCGCCGAGGCGGGCGCGGGTGAGCTGGGCGTTGAGGTCGTCGACGAGCTTCGAGTGCTGCTCGGTGTAGCGGGCGAACTCCGCCGAGTCCGGATCCGCGGTCGTGCGCAGGGCGGGCGCATCCATGCGGGGCACACCTTCCGCCGGAGTTAGTCATCGTTAACGCGACCGATGTTAACGATGACTAACGGGTTTCGTCTAGCATCGACACCGATGTCCACCGATGCAGCCAAACCGTCCCGCCGCGAGCAGATCCTGGCCGCGGCGGCGGAGAAGTTCGCCCGCGCCGGCTTCCACGGGGTGGGCATCGACGACATCGGCAGCGCGGTGGGCATCTCCGGGCCCGCCCTGTACCGGCACTTCCGCAGCAAGGACGCGATGCTGGCCGAGCTGCTGACCGGCATCAGCGACCGGCTGCTGCGCGGCGGGCAGGACCGCGTCGGCGAGGCGGCCGACCCGAACGACGCGCTGGACCGCCTGGTGCGCTGGCACGTCGAGTTCGCGGTGAACAACCCGGCGCTGATCACCGTGCACATGCGCGACCTGGACAGCCTCGCCGAGACCGACCGGCACAAGGTCCGCGAACTGCAGCGCAGCTACGTCGAGGTGTGGGTGGACGTCCTCTGCCAGGTCCGTCCGGAACTCCCGCGCCCGACCGCCCGCGCGACCGCGCACGTGGTGTTCGGCCTGATCAACTCGACCCCCTACAGCGCGCACCTGGACACCCGGGCGATGTCCCGCCTCCTGCGTTCGATGGCCCTCGGAGCCATCGACCGAGCCACCAGCTGACCCCTCCACCCCCGCCGGTGCCGGTGCCGGTGCCGACGGGTGGACGCAAATTCAATGGAATTTCGACGTCCGATTTCCATTGAATTTGCGGAAGTTCTCCACAGGATCCGGAACCTGTCCACAGGTCCCGACACGCCGGGGTCCCGACACGCCCGGGTGTGCAGTTTCAATTGAAACTGTAAAACCCAGGCACGGCGGATCACAGTTTCAATTGAAACTGCGGGGTGGCGGAGCGGCGGCGGGCCGGACGGTTGCTGGGGTCGCGGGGTGGGTAGGGCTGGTTGAAAGGCGATTGCGCGCTGGAGGCGGGCATGGCCAGGACCTGGATCGAACCCCAACCGATTCCCACGCGGGCCCGGACCACCCGGCGGCGCCGCAAGGGCGAGTACGTGCCGTGGTTGCGCACCACCGATCCGAAGCAGATCGGGGTCATGTACCTGATCGCGTCGTTCGGCTTCTTCGTCGTCGGCGGCTTGATGGCGCTGCTGATGCGCGGCGAGCTGGCCGAGCCGGGGCTGCAGTTCCTGTCGCAGGAGCAGTACAACCAGCTGTTCACCATGCACGGGACGGTGATGCTGCTGCTGTTCGCCACCCCGGTCCTGTTCGGCTTCGCCAACGTGGTGCTGCCGCTGCAGATCGGGTCGCCGGACGTGGCGTTCCCGCGGTTGAACGCGCTGTCGTTCTGGTTGTTCCTGTTCGGCGGGCTGATCGTGCTCAGCGGCTTCCTGCTGCCCAACGGCGCGGCTGATTTCGGCTGGACGGCTTACGCCCCGCTGTCGCGCTCGATGTTCAGCGTGGGCCCGGGCGGCGACGTGTGGGCGGCCGGGCTGATCCTCAGCGGGCTGGGCACGATCCTCGGCGCGGTCAACATGATCACCACGCTGGTGTGCCTGCGCTGCCCCGGGATGACGATGTTCCGGCTGCCGATCTTCTGCTGGAACATCCTGGCCACCAGCCTGCTGGTGCTGATGGCCTTCCCGATCCTGGCCGCGGCGCTGTTCGGGCTGCTGGTCGACCGGCACCTGGGCGGGCACGCGTTCGACCCGGCCAACGGCGGCGCGATCCTCTACCAGCACCTGTTCTGGTTCTTCGGCCATCCGGAGGTCTACATCGTGGCGCTGCCGTTCTTCGGCATCGTCACCGAGATCCTGCCGGTGTTCAGCCGGAAACCGCTGTTCGGCTACACCGGGCTGGTGTTCGCCACGCTGATGATCATGGGCTTGTCGGCGATCGTGTGGGCGCACCACATGTTCGCCACCGGCGCGGTGCTGCTGCCGTTCTTCTCCTTCGCCACGTTCCTAATCGCGGTGCCGACCGGCATCAAGTTCTTCAACTGGATAGGCACCATGTGGCGCGGGCACCTGACGTTCGAGTCACCGATGCTGTTCTCCATCGGGTTCATGGTGACGTTCCTGCTCGGCGGGCTGACCGGGGTGATCCTGGCGGCCCCGCCGCTGGACTTCCACGTCACCGACACCTACTTCGTGGTGGCGCACTTCCACTACGTGCTGTTCGGCACCATCGTGTTCGCGGTGTTCGGCGGGGTGTACTTCTGGTTCCCGAAGATGACCGGCCGGATGATGGACGAGCGGCTCGGCAGGATGCACTTCTGGTTGACCTTCGTCGGCTTCCACCTGACGTTCCTGGTGCAGCACTGGCTGGGGGCGGAGGGCATGCCGCGCCGCTACGCCGACTACCTGGCCTCCGACGGCTTCACCGCGCTGAACGTGGTGTCCACCATCGGCGCGTTCGTGCTGGGCGCGTCGATGCTGCCGTTCCTCTACAACGTGTTCAAGAGCTACCGGTACGGCGTGATCGCCGACGTGGACGACCCGTGGGGGCACGGGAACTCGCTGGAGTGGGCGACGTCCTGCCCGCCGCCGCGGCACAACTTCACGTCGTTGCCGCGGGTGCGGTCGATCCGCCCGGCGTTCGAGCTGCACTACCCGCACATGGTCGAGCGCTTGGAGGTCGAAGCCCACGCCGACCTGCGGCGCAGCCGCTAGGGCCGACGCTCCCCGGCGTGTCGGGTCCCGACGCACCGGGGGTCCGCAATTTCCATTGAAATCGAAGGTCCGATTTCAATGGAATTTGCGTCAGGCGCCGGCGGGGACGGGTTCGGAGCGGGAGAGGACCTGGCCGTTGGCGTCGAGGGCTTCGACCGCGGCGTAGGGCGCCGGCGACGGCAGCGGCGCCGAGGTCTCGAAGCCCGCCTTCGGGACGTCCGCGACCGGGTTGAGCTGGTCCGGGGCCGGGCCGGCGAGGACGCGCCAGGTGCGGACCTCGGTCGCTCCGTTCCAGCTCGCGTACACCGTGTCGTCGTTCAGCGCCGCCACCGGCGGCTCGGTCGGCGTGCCCGCCCAGGGCAGGCGGAAGGCCCGGTAGGACGGCATGCCGTCGCCGAGCGATCCGTGCAGCACCACCTCGCCGTTCTGGTCGAACTCGGTGAACTCCGGCTGCGATCCCCAGCCGACGAAGCTGTTGCCGCCCGGCAGCACCTGGTGGTCGCCCTGGCTGACGCTCGTGCCGCCGCCGGGGTGCTTGAACTCGCGCACCACGCGAGCGGTGCGCGCTTCCTGGTCGACGGCGAGCACGAGCCCGCGGGACACCGGTCCGGGTTCGCTGGCCGCGTTGTCGAACAGGCTCATCGTGCCGTCCGGCTGCCAGCGCGCGTCGTGCTGCCGGGCGAACACCGCGTCCGGGTCGGCCGCGAAGTCGCTGCGCTTGCCGCCGAGCCGCCACCGGACGTCGCCGGTCGCGCGGTCCACCTGGTAGATCGTGTCGGTGTGCCGGGCGGAGATCAGCAGGTTGCCGTCGGCGTCCTCGGTGATCGAGTTGAGGTGGAGGTAGTCGTAGGGCGCGGCGGGGTCCTCCGGCAGCGGGACGGTCGACTCGTCGAGCGCCACGTGGTCCAGGCTGCGCCAGTCGAGCAGCACCGCGCCGGTGGCGATGTCGATCTCCTGCACGACGCCTTCCACGACGGGCCGGTCGAGCTGCACCGTGTGGTAGGCGATCAGCAGCGCGGTGTTGCGCGGGGTGATGACCATTTCGTGCAGGTCGGCCTTCAGGCCGTTGCCCGCGCGGACGGTGGCGATCTGCTGGTAGGAGCGGTCCAGCACGACGTACTCGCCGTCGCCGTAGCCCGGGTGCGGCGCGCCCTGCCACCAGGTCAGCACCGGCTGGCCCTGGTAGGTCTGCGCCTTGAAGTCCATGGTGAACAGCTGGGCGCCGTCGCCGACCGGCTGGAACCACACCGGCTGCCCGGTGTCGTCGATGATCATCGGCCCGCTCTGGGCGGCCGTGCCGTGCGGCGCGACGAAGATGCTGCCGGGCTCGGTGCCGTTGGCCGGGGTGTCGATCCGCACCACCGGCGGGCTCAGGTCCGGCCTGGTGATGAAGTGGTGCGATTCGGGCGGCGCGGACACGCCGATCCCGGCGGTCGCCACCAGCAGTGCTAACGCCGCGAGCAGTACTGCGACGACCTTCGAGCGCATCGGCCACTCCGTCCACCGGGGATGGGGTCGGCTCGAGGGCTATCACTGATCAACTGCCCGCAGGTAGTCAGTTGCGAAAAGTTTCCACGTTTTGCCAGGGCGTCAGATCGCACACCGGAACCGGCTCTCGGATGTGCGCACCGCACTCGAGAAGTCCACAGTGGACGGACGGTTTCCGCTGCCCGCTGGGCCGAACGAGCGAAGCCGGACGTGGCGCGGTTCATAAACGGTTCGGGAACAACGGGGCGCGGGACTACTGTTGGGAACACCTGGGGAGCGCCAGTGCGAGCCGTCTTCCTGAATCGTTTCCGCCAGCCGCGCGAGCGGCCGCTCCGGCACGCCCGCGGCGAGGACGCGATCACCCACCCGCCCAGCACGTCCAGACGAGGAGACTTCCTTGCCCATTGCCCTGTTGGCCCTGGCCATCGCCGCATTCGGGATTGGAACGACCGAGTTCGTGATGATGGGACTGCTGCCCGAGGTCGCCACCGACCTGGGCGCGACCATCCCGGAGGCCGGCGGTTACGTCTCCCTGTACGCGCTCGGCGTGGTGATCGGCGCGCCGCTGCTGACCATGCTCGGCATGCGGACCAAGCGCAAGGCGATGCTGCTGAGCATGATGGTGCTGTTCACCGTCGGGAACCTGTTCTCCGCGTTCGCCCCGACGCACGAACTGCTGCTCGCGGCCCGGTTCGTCGCCGGCCTGCCGCACGGCACGTTCTTCGGCATCGGCGCCGTCGTGGCCGCCGGTCTCGTCCCGGCCGACAAGCGCGGCCAGGCCATCTCGATGATGTTCATCGGTCTGACCGTCGCCAACATCGTCGGCGTTCCGCTCGGCACGCTGCTCGGCCAGGCGCTCGGCTGGCGCTGGGCGTTCGGACTGGTCGCGGTGATCGGCGTGGTCGCGCTGGCCGCCGTCGCCGCGCTGGTGCCGGACCAGCCCAAGCCCACCGACGTCAGCCTGCGCGGTGAGCTGCGCGCGTTCCGCCGTCCCCAGGTGTGGCTGGCGTTCGCCGTCGTGGTGTTCGGCTTCGCCGCGACCTTCTCCTTCTACAGCTACATCAAGCCGGTGCTCACCGACGTGACCGGCTACTCGCCGACCGCGGTCACGCCGCTGCTCGCGCTGTTCGGCGTCGGGATGACCGTCGGCACCGCGCTCGGCGGGCGGCTCGCGGACCGCAACCCGATGCGCACGCTGTACGTCTTCCTCACCGCGCTGGCCGCCAGCCTCGGCCTGTTCGTGTTCACCGCGCACAGCGCCGTGCTGGCGCCGGTCACCGTGTTCCTGATCGGGGCGACCGGTTTCGCGGCCATCCCGAGCATCCAGGCGCGGATCCTGGACCAGGCCAAGGAAGCGCCGGCGCTGGGCTCGGCGAGCATCCAGTCCACGTTCAACATCGCCAACTCGCTCGGCGCCTACCTCGGCGGCCTGGTCATCGCGGCCGGGCTGGGCCTGACCGCGCCGAGCTGGGTCGGCGCCCTGCTGGCCCTCGTCGGCCTCGGCTTCGCGCTGCTGTCCGGCTGGCTGGACCGCAACCAGCGGCAGCCCGCCGCCGCGGTCGCCTCGCACCGCGCCGCCGCGGAGTCCGTCGAGGTCAGCTGACCGGCGCCACAGGAGTCACACTGCCCGGGCGTTCGCGCTCCCGGTGAAATACGGTGGCTTGCGGCATGCGCCACACGGCGTGGCGGGAATCCACGATCAACTGGATCGGTTCTACCTCGTGTCGGCCCTTCGCGGCTGGCGACGAACGCGATATCTGCGGAGGAAAGCACCCACATGACACAGGTTCCGAACATCACGCTGAACACCGGCGCAGCGATGCCGCAGCTCGGTTACGGCGTCTTCCAGGTCCCGGCCGACGAGGTCGTCGCGCCGGTCCGGTCGGCGATCGAGGCGGGCTACCGCAGCATCGACACCGCCGCGGTGTACGGCAACGAAGCGGGCGTCGGCCAGGCCATCGCGGAGTCGGGCGTCAAGCGCGAGGACCTGTTCGTCACCACCAAGCTCTGGAACGACGCGCAGGGCTACGACAGCACCCTGAAGGCGTTCGACGAGAGCCTGGACCGCCTCGGCCTGGACTACGTCGACCTGTACCTGATCCACTGGCCGGTCCCCGCCAAGGACCAGTACGTCGACACCTGGAAGGCGTTCCAGAAGCTGCACGCCGACGGCCGCGCCAAGACGATCGGCGTGTCGAACTTCCAGGTCCCGCACCTGCAGCGCCTGTTCGACGAGACCGACGTGGTGCCGGCGGTCAACCAGATCGAGCTGCACCCGAACCTGCCGCAGGCCGAGCTGCGCGCGTTCCACGCCGAGCACGGCATCGCCACCGAGGCGTGGAGCCCGCTGGGCCAGGGCAAGGGCCTGCTGGACGACGCGACGCTGGCCGCGCTGGGCGAGAAGTACGGCAAGAGCCCGGCGCAGATCGTGCTGCGCTGGCACCTCCAGCTGGGCAACGTGGTGATCCCGAAGTCGGTCACCCCGTCGCGGATCAAGGAGAACATCGAGGTCTTCGACTTCGAGCTCGCCGACGACGACGTCGCGGCGATCACCGGCCTGTCGACCGGTGTCCGCGTCGGTCCGGACCCGGACACCTTCGGCGCCTGAGCCGAACCCCGCCACAACGGCCCGCCCCGCCCTCCAGCGCGGCGGGCCGTTCCGCGTTCGGGGGTGGTCAGGCGACTTGGACTGCGGGGCGGGAGGCGAAGCCGCGGAGGACGTTGCTGCCGGATCGGAGCGAGGCCACCTGGCTGCGGGTGGCCAGCCAGCCCGGGAACTTCGCCAGGCGCTGCAGCGGCGTGCTGCGCTGGGCCGAGGTCAGGGCCGCCGTGCGGGACACCTTGAGGGCGCGCGGGCGGCGCTCCTGCTCGTAGGCGCGGAGCCGGGACGCCAGGTCACCGTCCACATCGGACAGGTACTGGGTGAGCAGCCAGGCGTCCTCCAAGGTCTGGTTGGCCGCTTGTGCGACCGCGGGCGGCATCGCGTGCACGGCGTCGCCGAGCAGCGTGCTGCGCGCACCGCCCCAGACCTGCGGGACCTTGTGCCGGATGTGCGGGAAGAAGCCCAGGTCGTCGTCGGCGACCGAGGCGAGCAGCTGCTCGACCGGGTCCGGCCAGCCCCGGAAGACCTCGCGCAGGTCGGCGACCGAGAGCACCGGGTCGCCCTCCTTCCACGGCATGTCGAACCACCAGTGCAGCATTCCGCCACCGGTCGGGATAAGGCCGCAGTGCGCGTTGCGGCCGGCGATGTTCAACGTCTGGTGGCCCTGAGCGACGGGCAAGTCGCTGCGCGTCAAGCCCTGCCAGCTCGCCCAGCCGGTGGGCTTCGCCGGTTCGCCGCCCAGCAGTTCGCGGCGCACCACCGAGCGCTGCCCGTCGGCGCCGATCAGCAGGTCGCCCGTCGCGCTGGTGCCGTCGTCGAACTCGACGACGACGCGGTCCGGGTGCTCGACGACACCGACGCAGCGGCGGCCGAAGTGCAGCACGTCCGACGGCAGCGCGGCGGCCATCTCGGCGATCAGCGCGCGGCGCGCGATCTGCACCGTCGGCGAGCCGAGGCGCTCGGTGACCTCGCCGAGGTCGGCTTCCCAGAGCAACCGGCCGGTTTCGGTGAGCGAGCGCAGGCTGCTCAGGTGACGGCCGGAGGCTTCGATGTCGACGCCCAGATCGCGCAGCGCAGCAGTCCCGTTGCTCCACACGGTGATTCCCGCGCCAGTGGTGCGCAGCGCTTCGGAATGCTCGAAAACCTGCACGTCATGGCCGTTGCCGGCCAATCCGTTGGCGATGGCGAGTCCCCCGACTCCGGCTCCGATCACGAGAACCCGCATCGTCTCCATCCGTCAGCCCCGACGTCAGTTGTCCAGCTCGAGTTTATCCAGGAGACCGGAAGTACCGATTTGTCCTTGCTCACAACTGGACCAATAAAGACTTCCGCCGGCCGCCCCAGGCGTGCTGCGGACAGCGGAACTCCCGCCGCTGTTCGCCATCTCACATCACCTGGTGAGCGGAGCGCGAATTTTGCCCGGAACTCGCGGTCGGCTCCGACGTCCCGCGATCGCCGGGTAGGCACGGTCGCAGGAGCAAACTATGTTGCCGTCATGAGCCCTCGCGTCTCCCCTCCGTTCCGCGCCGATCACGTCGGCAGCCTGCTGCGCCCGCAATCCCTCCTCGACGCCCGCGACGAGCACGCCGCCGGTCGCATCGACGACGCCGAGCTGCGCCGCGTCGAGGACGAGGCGATCGCGCAGGTGGTGGCCATGCAGGAGGAGGTCGGCCTGCACAGCGCCACCGACGGGGAGTTCCGGCGCAGCTCGTGGCACATGGACTTCCTGTACCAGCTCGACGGCGTCGAGAAGGTCGAGAACGCCGACCTCAAGGTCCAGTTCCACAACGAGCAGGGCGACATCGAGTTCGCCACGCCGGACCTGCACGTCAACGGCAAGATCGGGCTCAGCCGGACGATCTTCGAGGACGCCTTCACCGCGCTCGCCGACCGCGTCAGCACCGCGACGCCGAAGCTGACCATCCCCTCGCCGGGCATGCTCTACTACCGCGGCGGCCGGGCGGCCATCGATCCGACGGTCTACCCGGACCTGGCCGAGTTCCGCGCCGACCTGGCCGCGGCCTACCGCGCCGAGGTGCGGGCGCTGGCCGATCTCGGCTGCCACTACCTGCAGCTCGACGACACCAGCCTGGCCTACCTCAACGACCCGAAGCAGCGCGCGCAGCTGACCGCGCGCGGCGACGACGCCGAGCGGGCCCACCTGCAGACCATCCAGCTGATCAACGAGTCGCTGCGCGGGCGCCCGGACACCCTGTCGGTGACCACGCACATGTGCCGGGGGAACTTCCGCTCGTCGTGGGTGGCCGAGGGCGGCTACGACTTCGTCGCGGAGGCGCTGTTCAACGAGCTCGAGGTGGACGGGTTCTTCCTGGAGTTCGACGACGAGCGCTCCGGGGGCTTCGAGCCGCTGCGGTTCGTGCCGAAGGGCAAGGCCGTGGTGCTCGGCCTGGTCACCACCAAGCGCGGCGCGCTGGAATCGAAGGACTCGCTCAAGCGCCGCATCGAGGAGGCCGCCCGCTACGTCGACCTCGACCAGCTGTGCCTGTCACCGCAGTGCGGTTTCGCCTCGACCAAGGACGGCAACACCCTGACCTACGACGAGGAAGTGGCGAAGTTGCGCCTGGTCGTCGAGACCGCCGCCGAGGTCTGGGGCTGAGCCCTCGCGGTCGCCGACCGGGGTGGAGGGCGCTCACTGCGACTGCAGATTTCAGTCACGACTGAACACAGTTTCAATTGAAACTGCACATCCCAGGCACGGGGGACCGCAGTGTCAATTGAGCCTTTGCATCCTGTCTGGTCTGCGACTGCGAGGCATGACCGGCACCGCCGCGGGTTCTCAGCGTTCGCCTGGCGAGGACGGCCCGACTGCCGTGCATTGGAGTCGGGCATCCGGAGTCCAGGCGGTCGCTGAGGTTCCGCCACTTGCACCGACACGCAGAACGAGGATGGAAAACCTCGGTGAAACTGCGTCTTATGCGGCTTCGAGGAAGCGGCCGGCTACTAGGCCGGGCTCTTCCGCGCCGTCGAAGCGGACCCACAGGACGGGGCCTTCGAAGACTTCTGGGAGGCCGCTGGCGGTCTCCACCACCGTGCCGACCTTGTCGCGGAACCGGCCGAACGTGGCGCGGACCCGCGCGCCTGGTTCGAACGGGCTCGAGGACTGCTCCATGAGGGGGGACGTTACGTGGCCGCGGGCCACAACGGAAATCGCCGTCCCCCGATCGTCGACATGCCGCGCTGACCTGCACCATTGCTGCAATGGGAGGATGGCCGGAGCGGCCCTCCGGGGCCGTGAGGAACACCACCTGCCGAAGGGGACGGATGCGCACCATCAAGCAGCCCGGTGAGCACGAGCTGGAGGTGAAGAAGTCCCGCTTCCTGTGCGCGCTGGCGCGGGTGACCGACGAGGCCGAGGCGCGGGAGTTCATCCAGCAGCGCCGCAAGCTGCACCACGACGCGCGCCACCACTGCTCGGCCTTCGTGCTCGGCGACCTGGGCGAGGTCCAGAAGTCCAGCGATGACGGCGAGCCTGCGGGCACTGCCGGGGTGCCGATGCTGGAGGTCCTGCGGCACAACGAGATCACCAACGCGGTGGCCGTGGTGACCAGGTACTTCGGCGGGGTGCTGCTCGGCGCCGGCGGCCTGGTGCGCGCCTACGGCGGCGCGGTGTCGGCCGCGCTGGACCACGTCGGCCTGCTCGAGCGGAGGCCGGTGCGGACCGTGACGACCTCGGTGGACTACCTGATCGCGGGCAAGCTGGACAACGATCTGCGATCGGCCGGTTACCAGGTGGTCGACACCGAGTACCAGGACGTGGTCCGGTTCCACATCAACGTTCCGGTATCCGAAGTGGACGCCTTCCGCACCTGGTTGGCGGAAGCCACCGGCGGCACCGCCGAGGCCACCCTCGGCGGCCTCACCCACGCCGAAGTCCCCGCCTGACCGGACACCCCGACCGGGGTCCGCACCACCAACGGAAACCCCACGCCCTCGGCGTGTCAGATCCCGACACGCCGATGGATGTGGACAGGTCGTCTTCGCTTTGGAGAACTTCCGCAAATTCAATGGAAATTGGACATCTGATTTCCATTGAATTTGCGTGCCCGCGGACGGCGGAGCGCCCCGGGGGAGTCAGGTGGTGCCGAAGAGGCGGTCCAGGTGGTAGTCGATCGTGGCGATCGACTCCTCGCCCGTTCTCTGGCCGAGGAGGAGGCCGATCGACAGGCCGTCGGGGACGGTCAGCAGCACCTCCGCTTCTCGGACCGGATCCCGGTCCGCCGGTAGTTCGCCCGACTCCTGCGCCGTGCGGAGCTCCCCGGCCAGCCAGCGCTCGAACTCCGGCCACCACTCGCGGTAGCTCGCGCTGAGCTCGGGCGAGTTCAGGGCGCGCTGGAAGAACGCCAGGTGGGTCAGGAACTCCATGCGGCTGTCCTCGGTGAGCGCGAGCATCTCGAGCATCACCGTGCGCACGACCTCCCGCACGGGCGGCCGTTCGCCGTGCTTGCTCAGCGCGGCCACGATCCGCTCACCAGCGCGTTTGGTCACGTGGTCCATCGCGTGCAGGAGCATCTGCTCCTTGGTCTTGAAGTAGTGCTGCACCGCGCCCATCGAGATGCCCGCTTCCGCGGCGACGTCGCGCAGGCTCACCGCCTCCAGCCCGCCGCGGCTGACCAGGCGCAGCAGCGCTTCGGCGATCTGGATGCGCCGAGCCTCGTGGTCGACCTGTTTCGGCACGTCACCAACCTTTCCAATGCAACCGCATTGCAAACCCGCGCGCGAGCCGTTTACCATGCACTTGCATCGTAACCCTCCGTCACTAGCGGAGCGCTTCCGACGAACTGGGGAACCCATGACATCCCTGCAACAGGCACCCACCACCACGCGAATAGCCGCCCTCGACGTCATCCGCGGCGTGGCAATCCTAGGCACCCTCGGTACCAACATCTGGATCTTCACCAACCCGCAGGGCCCGGCGGCCGCGCTGAACTTCACGCTCGACAGCGGCGCCGCGCACGTCGAAGCGGTCCTGCGCTGGCTGGCCAACGGGAAGTTCCTCGCGCTGCTCACGCTGCTGTTCGGCATCGGGCTGGAGCTGCAGTACCGCTCCGCGCGCCGACGCGGCGGCAAGTGGCCCGGGTGGTACCTGTGGCGGGCCGCGCTGCTGTTCACCGAGGGCCTGCTGCACTACGTGCTGATCTTCGAGTACGACGTGCTGATGAGCTACGCGGTGACCTCGATCCTGGTCGCCTACCTGATCGGCCGCAGCGACCGGGCGCAGCGCGGCTGGATGATCGCGATGGGCACCGCGCACGTCGCGTTCATCGGGTTGACCACCCTCGGGATGCTGCGCGGCCACGTGTCGCTGGTGACGCCGTCGACCGACCGCTACACGCACGGCAGCTACCTGGAGCAGCTCTCGACGCGCCTGGCGAACTGGGGCGACTTCCGCGCCGAGGCGATCTTCATCATCCCGCTGTCGACGCTGCTGTTCCTGGCCGGTGCGCGGCTGTACCGGGCCGGGGTGTTCGACGCCGACCGCCAGCAGCTGCGAAACCGGTTGATGCTGTTCGGTTTCGGCATCGGCGTGCCGCTGAACCTGGTGACGACCTTCGCCGGGCCGAACTGGTTCATGGTGGACCGCTACATCCTGCCGCCGATCATCGCGCTCGGACTGCTCGGCCTGATCCCGACGGTGCTGGCGAAGCTGCGCGGTGAACCCGGTGCGCTGCACCGAGGTCTGACATCGGTCGGCCGAACTGCCCTGTCCTGCTACGTCTTCCAGAACCTGGTGGCCACGATCCTCTGCTACGGATGGGGTTTCGGCCTGGCTTCCCGGATGGACTGGGCCCGCCCGTGGTGGGTCCTGCTGGCCTGGGCGGCGATCTGCGCGATGTTCATGACCCTGGCGACGTGGTGGCTCCGCCGATTCGAGCGAGGCCCCCTCGAAGCCGCGTGGAACTGGGCCTACCGCCTGCCTCAGCGCTGAACGCCCTGAGCCCGGTTCAGGGAGAGCAGGGCTTCGTATGCGGGAGTGCCCGGTTCCGCGGTCAGGAAGATCAGGCGGTGAGCGCTGTTCGGGGCGTGCAGGACCTGCGCCTCCAGGTCGAGTCCGCCCAGGTCCGGATGCTCGATGCGCTTGCGCAGGGTTGGGCGGGTCTGCACGTCGTGCTCGGTCCAGGACGTCGCGAAATCCGCGCTGAACTCGGCGTACTCCCTGGTCAGGGCGGTGATCCGCGGGTCGTCCGGGTGGCGGCCCGCGGCCAGGCGCAGGTCCGCCGCCGCTTGCCTGGCGAACTCGTCGTTGCCGGACGAGCAGCGGTCACCGCGCATCGACATCCGGAGCACGTTGCGCTCCTCCGGCGGCACCGCCGCGAAATCCGCGATCAGGCCCGCTGCCAGCGAGTTCCACGCGACGATGTCGTAGCGCTCGTCGACGACGTACGCCGGCACCGGACCCAGCCGGTCCAGCAGGCGCAGCACGCCGTCCGGCACCGGCTCGTCGCGCACCGGCGGGGCCTGCCCGGCCAGGCGGGCCAGGTGCTCGCCCTCCGCCTCGGTCAACCGCAACGCCGTGCCCAACGCGGCGAGCACCTGCGTGGACGGGCGCGGGGCGCGGGCTTGTTCCAGGCGCTCGTAGTAGTTCGTCGAAACCCCGGCCAGCCAGGCGACTTCCTCGCGGCGCAGGCCGGGCGTGCGGCGACGGCCGCTCACCCGCAGACCGACCTCCGCGGGCCGCCGGGCCTCCCGGCGGTGGCGCAGGAACCGGGCCAGCTCGAGCTTGTTCACCGGTCCAGCCTGGCACGAACCCGGACCGCCCAGCCACGGACCGCTGGTCCGGGGCAACCTCGGTCCTGCCTGCGGCGGCGCCGGGCGGGAAGTCTGGGCGACGTGGAAGCTGCAGAACTGTTCCAGCGGGCTTTGGACCTGCTGCTGGCCAAGGACATGGACGGGTTCGCCGACCTGTTCGCCCCGGACTGCACCGTCGAGTTCCCGTTCGCGGAGAACACCCCGGCGCGGCTGACCGGGCGGGAGGAGCTGCGCGCGTACCTGGCCGACTACCCGAACCGGATGGACATCACCGGGTTCCCGTCGGTCGCGGTGCACCGGACCACCGACCCGAGCACGATCGTCGTCGAGTTCACCGCCCGCGGGCGGACCGTGGCGACCGGTGCCGACTACGAGATGCGCTACGCCTCGGTGTTCGTGGTGCGCGACGGCGCTTTCGCGGAGCTGCACGACTACTGGAGCCCCGTGCGGGCGGCCCGGGCGAGTGGCGCCCTCCGCGAACTGGCGGACGAGCTGGTCGGCGAGGTGCGCGCATGACCGTGCTGATCACCGGCGGCACCGGGAAGACTGGGCGTCCGCTCGCCGCGCTGCTGCGCGAACGCGGGATCGCGGTGCGGATCGCCAGCCGGCACCCCGGCGCCGATCCCGACCAGGTGCGCTTCGACTGGTCCGATCCGCGGACCCACGGGCCCGCGCTGGACGGTGCCGATCGGGTGTACCTGGTGCCGCCGATCGGCGTGCTGGACCCGATGCCGCTGGTCGAGCCGTTCTTGCGGGCCGCCGAGGGACGCCGGGTGGTGCTGCTCGGGTCGCTGGCGGTGATCCCTGGGCTCGACGAGCTGCGCGAGCGGGTTGCCGCGATGCCGGATTCCGCCGTGCTGCGCCCGTCGGGGTTCATGCAGAACTTCACCGGTCCGCACCCGGTCGCGGTCGACCTGCGGGAGCGCGGCGTGATCCGCACCGCCACCGGCAACGGACGGCTGGGCTGGATCGACGCCGCCGACATCGCCGCGGTCGCGGCCGCCGTTCTCACCTCGGGCGAGGTGGCCGGTGAATACCTGCTCACCGGTCCGGAATCGTTGAGCTACGCCGAAACCGCGGCGATCCTCACCGAGATCACCGGGCGGCCGGTCCGGCACCACGACGTCACCCGGGACGAGCGCGCCCGGCAGCTCGCCTCCGGGGTGCCCGCCGACTTCGCCGCTGCGCTGGCCGCGATGGACGTCGACATCCGCGCCGGGTCGGAAGACCTGGTCACCTCGACCGTGCCGGACCTCACCGGGCGCCCGGCGCGGTCGTTCCGCGACTTCGCGCGCGCGAACCGAGCCGAGTGCACACCACCGCCAGCACCGCGCCCAGGATGAACCCCGCGAGGACGTCATGCGGGTAGTGCACTCCGATGACGATCCTGGTGAAGCCCTCCAGGACGGCGAGCGTCGCAGCCAGCGGCGCGATCCGCCGCCACTGGAGGACCAGGGCGACCGCGAATGCCGCAGCGGCTGCCGAGTGGCTGCTGGGCAGCGACCAGGTGCTCACCTCCGCGCAGGCCTTGATCGTGTCGATCGGGATGGTGCGGCACGGGCGCGGTTGCCGGATCACGTCCTTCAGCAGTTCGGCGAGCACCCAGGCGAGGACGCCGGCCAGCAGCGGGATCAGGTGCGCTGCGCGGCGCTCCGCGCGCCACCACGACAGGAGGGTCAGCGCGGCCAGGCCGGCGAGCAGGGCTTGCGTCGCGAGCAGCGCGATGTGGTGCGCCCACAGCGGGGTTGCGTCCGCCCAGCTCGCGATCGCGCGGTACAGGTCCGCGCTGAGGTCGATCACTGCGCCGAGAATAGCGGTGGCCCGAGATCTCGCCGTGGGCAATACTGCTTCGCGGCCCGGTCCCCGACCTGGAGGTTCGTCGTGCGGTCGTTGCTCGTCGCTGGTGCCGTCGTCGTCGCGCTCGCCGCCCCGGCGCACGCCGATCCGGTCTCGCTCGACCCGCTGCTGCACTCGGCGGCCGAGCGCGTCGCGACCGCCGACCAGGTGGCCGCCGCCAAGTGGGGCACCGGACAGCCGATCGACGATCCCGCCCGCGAGCAACAGGTCCTGGACGCCGTGGCGCGCAAATCCGCCGAGCTGGGCCTGGATCCCGCAGAGTCGAAGCGGATCTTCCGCGACCAGATCGAGGCCAGCAAGGTCGTCCAGCACGCCCTGCACGACTACTGGGCGGCGCACCCCGACGCAGCGCCGACCGAGCGCCCCGACCTGGGCCAGATCCGGCCGATCATCGACCGCCTGAACGACGAGATCCTGCTGGAGCTCCGCGACACCGAGCAGCTGCGCGATCACCCGTCCTGCAACGGCCGGCTGGCCGGTGCGTTCAACCGGACCCGAACCGAACTGCGCCTGGACCACCTGCACACGACCGGGCTCGCGCGAGCGCTGCCGTCCCTGTGCGAGAACTCTTGACCTCTAGCGCGCTTTAAGTCGGAACCTGGGTGGAGCGACCCCCAGGAGCAGCAGATGGACATCGGAATCTTCCTGCCGCGCACGGGACTTCCCGAGGTGGAGATCAGGGAGGCCGCCTACCACGCGGTGGACGTCGAACTCGACTCGCTGTGGTGCGGCGACCACCTGGCCAGCGGATCCCCCGTGCTGGACGGAATGCTGGCGCTGGCGACCGCAGCGGCGGTGACGGAGTGCATCGACATCGGCTTCGCCGTGTACCTGCCCGCGCTGCGCCCGCACGTGTGCGCGGCCAAGCAGATCGCCACGCTGCAGCACCTGACCGGTGGTGACCGGCTGCACCTGGGGATCGGGGTCGGCGACCGCTCCAGCGGTTGGGACGCCGTCGGCGTCGACCCGGGTGCGCGCGGGGCACGGACCGACGAGTTCCTGCAGCTCCTGCCGTCGCTGCTGGCGGGTTCGCCGACGTCCCTGCCGGACGGGCCGACCGTCGAACTCGCGCCGCCCGCGCCCGTCCCGCCGCTGTGGATCGGCGGAGCGTCTCCCGCCGCGCTGCGCCGAGCAGCTCGCTACGGCGACGGCTGGTTCGCTGCTCTGCACACCCCGGACGAGATCCGCGCCAAGTCCGCCCAACTCCGCGAACTCGCCGACCAGCACTCCCGCCCCGCGCCCCGCCTGGCCTCGATGATCCACTGCGCGCTGACCAAGCGCCCGGACCCGACGCTGGCCGATCAGCTGGCCGGCTCGCTCGCCGAAACCCACGGCGTACCAGCGGAAACCGCACGACGCTGCGCCGCAACCGGAACCCCAGCGCAGGTGGCAGAACAGCTTTCGGCATACGCCGAGGCAGGAGTGGAGAAACTGGCCGTCGCGGTGACCGGCGACTGGCACGCGTCCTGCGACCTGCTCGGCGAAACCCGCCGCCTCCTCACCGCCGGATCCCCGAAGTGCCGCCCCTGACCGGGCAAGGACTCCGGTGAGCTCCGTCGTCGCTGGTCAGGCCCCGTGAGTACTTTGGGGTGCTATAGCGCCCCAAAGTACTCACGGGTCTCCACCTGCGGAAAGGGCGCGCAGATTCGGAGCCGGGTCACTCGCGGGCTGCTGCGGTGAAGGTCATGTCGGGGTAGCGGGTGCCTTCCACCTGGGCCGCGATCGGTTCCAGGGCTACGAGGTCCGCTTCGGTGAGGGTGAGGTCCGTTGCGCCGAGGTTCTCGTCGAGGCGGGTGCGGCGTCGGGTGCCGGGGATCGGGACCACTGCCAGGCCTTGCTGCGCGTGCAGCCAGGCCAGCGCCACCTGCGCCAGCGTCGCGTCGTGGCGCTGGGCGACCTCTCGCAGCGGCTGCAGCAGTTCCGCGTTGCGGGCCGCGTTCTCGCCGGAGAACTGCGGGAAATCCCGGCGGAAGTCGCCCTCCGGCAGCTTCTCCGCGTTCGCGAAGGCCCCGGTGAGGAAACCGCGGCCGAGCGGCGAGTACGGCACCAGCGCCACGCCCAGCTCCTTCGCCGCGGGCACCGCCGTGCGCTCCACGTCGCGGTTGAACACCGACCACTCGCTCTGCACCGCGGCGATCGGGTGCACCGCGTGCGCCGCGCGGATCTCGTCGCCGGTCACCTCGGAGAGGCCGAGGTGCCGCACCTTGCCCTCGGCGACCAGCTCCGCCATCGCGCCGACCGTCTCCTCGATCGGCACGGACAGGTCGCGGCGGTGCATGTAGTACAGGTCGATCTCGTCGACGCCGAGCCGCCGCAAGCTCGCCTCCGCCGCGGAGCGGACGTAAGCCGCATCGCCGCGGAAACCCCGGTAGCGCGGGTCATCGGCCTTGCGGATCAGGCCGAACTTCGTCGCGAGCACGACCTGCTCGCGGTTGGCCCGCACGAACGGCGACAGGAACTCCTCGTTGGCGCCCATCCCGTAGATGTCGGCCGTGTCGAACATGGTCACGCCGCGCGCCAGCGCGTGCTCCAGCGTGCGCCGAGCTTCGTCCTGGTCGGTGGGGCCGTAGAACTCGCTCATCCCCATGCAACCGAGGCCCTGCGCACCCACCACCGGCCCGGAGCCCAGCTGAACCCGTCGCACCGTCATCTCGTCCTCCCGTTCGTCGGTCACCACTGATGCTGGCCGGGTAGCCGGCCGCGCGGCAGGTCGCGCTTCTCCTGGGAGTGCCACACCCAGGCTGCGCTCGTGGCAACATCGACCGGTGACCAACGAGCTGGGCAACTTCCTCAAGGCGTGCCGCGCCCGCCGCAAACCGGACGAGGTCGGCATCCCGACCGGTCACGGCGTGCGGCGGACACCGGGGCTGCGGCGCGAGGAGGTCGCCGCCCTCACCGGGATCAGCGCGGACTACTACACGCGGCTGGAGCAGGGCCGCGAACGCCACCCGAGCGATGCCGTGCTGGACGCGCTGGTGCGGGGGCTGCTGCTCGACGCCACCGAGCACCAGCACCTGCACAACCTCGCCCGGCACGCCTCGGGCGTCCGGCACCCCGAGCAGCCGGAGGTCGAGTCGGTCCGCCCCAGCGTGCTGAGCCTGCTCGGCGTGCTCGGCGACTCCCCCGCCTACGTGCTGAACCGCTGCAACGACGTGGTGGCCTCGAATCCCGCCGGGCAGGCGCTGCTCGCCGGCATCGACCAGTGGCCCGAGCAGCGGCGCAACACCACGCGCTACCTGTTCCTGCACCCCAGCGCGCGGACGCTGATGGTGGGCTGGCCGGAGGTGGCGCAGAACTCGGTGGCCGACCTGCGCGCGAGGTTCGGCGACAACCCGGCCGATCGGCGACTGAAGGCGCTGGTCGACGAGTTGATGCGCAAGAGCGAGGAGTTCCCGGCGATGTGGTCCCGCCACGAGGTGCAGCCGAAGTCCTCGGGCGTGAAGGACTTCGACCACCCCGCGGTGGGCCCGATGTCCCTGACCTACGAAGTCCTGTCGGTGTCCGGCGCCGACCACCGCATCGTCGTCTACCAGGCCGAACCGGGCACCCCGGACCACGACGCGGTGGCCCTCCTCAACCTCGTCGCCCGCCGCGAATCCCCCGCAGTCCCGGAACACCGCGCCTGAACCTCCACCGGTGCGTCGCATCCCGACACGCCGACGGCTGTGGACAACCCCCTGGTCCTGTGGAGAACTTCCGCAATTTCAATGGAAGTCGGAGGTCTGATTTCCATTGAATTTGCGTCCCCCGGGAATGCGAGGGTCGAGTCCATAGTGGAATCCGGGCATCGGTGGTAGACCGGGGCATGGTGCGACGGATACCTCGGTGGATCGCTCGGGCTCCGATTCCCCTGTTCCAGCGCGGGTTCGGGTGGTTGCTCGGCAGTCGGTTCATGATGTTGGAGCATCGGGGACGGCGGAGCGGGGAGCCGCGATACGCGGCGTTGGAGGTGCTCGACCGGGAGCCCGGAGCGTTGTTGCTGGTGTCCGGCTACGGGCCGAAGTCGCAGTGGTTCCGGAACGTCGTGGCCGATCCCGAGGTGCGGGTGTGGACCGGGCGGCTGCGCGGTGTCCCAGCTCGTGCCGTGGTGCTGCCGGCCGACGAAGCTCGCGAGCGGCTCGAGCAGTACCGCCGCGCGCACGCCCGCTCAGCAGCGGCTTTGGGCCGGACGCTGGGCATCGAGGAGCTGGCGAGTCCGGAGCCGTTGCCGGACGACATCGCTGAGCGGTTGCCGCTGGTCCGCGTCCAGCGAGTCTGACAGTTCGTGCCTGACTGGCACGGTGCGCCGTTGTTCTTAGACTGGGGGCGTGAGCCTCACCGAGCGCCGCAAGGCCGCCACCCAGCTGGAGATCGCCCGAGCCGCCGCTGCGCTGTTCGCCGAGCGCGGCTCCGACGGCACGACGGCCGAGGCCATCGCGGACCGGGCGGGCGTGAGCCTGCGGACCTTCTACCGCTACTTCCGCATCAAGCAGGACGCCGTCGCACCGCTGCTGAACTTCGGCGCCCGCCGCTGGCAGCAGAACCTGGCCGGAACACCGCACGACGTCCCCCTGCCGGAAGCCCTGGAGCAGGCGGCCCGACGTGCGATGACCGTCCGCGACGCGGACGACGCGGAGTCCCTCGAGTGGGCCCGAGGCCTCCTGCGCGCAGCAGCCGACGACCCGGCTCTGCGCACGGTGTGGGCAACGGTGAACCAGGATTCGGAGCACGAGCTGCTCCCGCTCCTCGCCGAGCGCACCGGTGCGGAGCCGACCGACCTCCAAGTCCGCCTGACAGCAGCAGCGGCCACCACGGCGATCCGCGTAGCGGTCGAAACCTGGGCAGCGATGGACGCCGACCCACCAGAACCAGCGGACATCGCAGTCCGCTGCATGCGAGACCTGACAGCCGGCCTCTGGTAAACCCAGGATCGCCGACGTGGTCACTCGGTGAAGCCGACGGGTCCCGTGTGCAAGCCGGTCAGCATGATCAGGTAGCCGGTCTTGCCGGCACCGCAAATACCGTTCGCCTGGCCCCTGAAAGCCTCTGACATATCAGGAGAATCCTGTCCGCTCTCGAGGAAGATCAGACCGTAGTGGGCCCGGGGCTCGGCATCGACCAGTGTTCGCATGGCGCGATGCTCGCGAAACCCCCTGACAGCGCCTGCATACTGGGGCCGTGCGGACTCTTGGGGTTGTTGGTTGCGGTGCTGGTGGGGTCGAGGGGATTCGGGGTGGGCTCGTCGAGCCTGCGATCTCCCGGGGGTGGCGGGTCGCGGTGACCTTGACCCCCACTGCTGGGAGTTGGTTGCGGGCCACCGGGGAGCTCGAGCGGATCGAGGAGGTCACCGGGTTGGCTTGCCGGGTTGAGCCGCGGTTGCCCGGGGAGGCCCGGCCGCATCCGGACATCGACTGCTACCTCCTGTGCCCCGCCACCGCGAACACCGTCGTCAAGCTCGCGCTCGGGATCGCCGACAACCAGGCGCTCACCACGCTCGGCGAGGCCATCGGGACTCCGGGACTGCCGGTGGTCGTGTTCCCGAAGATCAACGCGACGCAGGTCCGGCATCCGGCCTGGCAGTCGCACGTGGACACGCTGCGCGCGACCGGCACCCACGTCCTGCTCGACGAGGAGTTCGCGATGCACGGACCGCGCAGCGGGCAGGCTCCGGAGATCCCGTGGTCCGGAATCCTCGACGCGGTCGAGGACGCCGTGCAGAAGTCCACTTCGGACGCTTAGGCCAGTTGCCGTCGAGCGCGCCGCGCCAGCAGGCGGCTCGAACAGCGCCGTTGGGCCTGGCAGCGGCCCATGAACCCTCGGGCGCGCGGGATACGTGGATGGGTTGAACGACCATGCCGAACCAGAAAGGTCTGAGCGCCGCCCCGGAACGGGGGACAACAGGCGCGACACATCTCAACCCAAGCTCTTGATCACTTCCGAACGCACCGCCGCCGGGGACGGCAGGTTCCGCAGCGGCAACGCGGTGACCTCACGCGTCCGCTGAGGGCACCCGCGATGGAATTGCGAGGTAGCGAAGATCTTGACCACCAGGAAACCGCGCTGGTGGCGAGCTGCCGTGGTGACGACCGCGGCGACCGGCCTGCTGGCCGGTGCCGCCCAGCCCGCCTCCGGCACCTCCCCGGAAGAACCCAGCACCGTCGAGCAGCAGGCCTTCGAATCGGCTGCCGCCGAGTTCGGCGTCCCGGCGCCCCTGCTGCTGGCCACCTCCTACCAGCTCACCCGCTGGGAGGACCACCGCGGCCAGCAGAGCAAGGCGGGCGGCTACGGCCCGATGCACCTCACCGAGGTCGACTTCGAGCAGCTGCGCCGCGAGAACCCGAAGCTGAAGAAGCTCGCCGACAACCCCGCCCTGCACACCCTGGCCGAGGCCGCCGAACTCGTCGACCTCCCGCCGGAGCAGGTCAAGCGCGACCCGGAGCAGAACATCCGGGCCGGTGCCGCGCTGCTGGCCGAACGCGCCAAGCAGCTGGGTGACGGGCAGCTGCCCACCACCATGGGCGACTGGTACCCGGCCGTCGCGGAGCTCAGCGGCAGCCCGCAGGCCAGCGGTGCGCGGTCCTTCGCCGACTCCGTCTACGAGGTGCTCGACCGCGGTCGCAGCCGCACCACCTCGACCGGCCAGCGGGTCGGCTTCACCGAGATCCCCGAGGTCACGCCGAACCGCGACCTGACCGGCACCGGCCTGGCGGACGCATCGGCCACCCGGCTCGCGCCCGAGCCGGAGTGCCCGGCCGACCTGGACTGCAGGTACGTCCCGGCCGCCTACGCGCCGACCGATCCGGAGGACCCGACCGGCGGTTACGGCAACTACGACACCGCGAACCGGCCGAAGGACGTCCGGATCAACTCGATCGTCATCCACGACACCGAGACCTCGTACCAGTCCACGATCTCGGCGTTCCAGAACCCGGCGCACGGCGCGGCCTCGCACTACGTGATCCGCTCCTCCGACGGCCAGGTCACGCAGATGGTGCCCACCAAGGACATGCCGTGGCACGCAGGCAGCTGGGACCGCAACATGCGCTCCATCGGCATCGAGCACGAGGGCTGGGCCGCGGAGGGCGGCACCTGGTACACGGAGCAGATGTACCGCTCGTCGGCGGAGCTGGTGAAGTACTTGGCGGACAAGTACGACATCCCGCTCGACCGGGAGCACATCCTCGGCCACAACGAGGTCAGCGCCGACAAGCCGGAGCAGGCGGGCGGCGAGCACTACGACCCGGGCCCGTACTGGGACTGGGCGCACTACATGAACCTGCTCGGCGCCCCGCTGGACGGCGACACCGGCGGCGACGACGTGGTGACCATCTTCCCCAGGTTCGACACGAACCGGCCGGTGGTGACCGAGTGCCCGCCGGAGGAGGAGTGCCGGGAGCTGCCGTCGCAGCCGGCGAACTTCCTGTACCTGCGCAGCGAACCGCGCGACGACGCCCCGCTGCTCGGCTCGACCTCGGTGCACCCGGACGGCTCGCCCGGCACCACCAAGATCGAGGACTGGTCGGCCAAGGCCACCGTCGGCCGCCAGTACGCGGTCGCGGAGCGCCGGGACGACTGGCTGGCGCTGTGGTTCGACGGCAAGAAGGCGTGGCTGCGCGACCCGGACGGCGTGAACACCGCACCCGCGGACGACGCCGAGCTGGTGACGCCGGTGCGCGACGGCGTCCCGACCTACGGCATGGCGCTGCCGGATGCCGGCGACTACCCGGACGGGCTCGAACCACGGGTGATCGAACCGCTGCCGTACGAGCTCCCGCTGGGGCAGGTGTACGTCGCGGGTCGAGCGGGCCGGGCGATCGACTACAACGTCGGCTACGACGGCGTGAACGATCCGAACAACCACGAGGTGGTCATCGGGAGGGACACCTACGTCCCGGTCTCCTACAACCACCGCTGGGTCTACGTGAAGGAATCAGACCTCGAAGAGGCCTGACCTCCCAAGAGGGTGAGCGCGAGCGCTGCGGCGTTCGCGCTCACCGCCGTCCGGAGTCCACTTAGGACCCGCATCGGGATCAGTTCCCGGCGGCCCCGTGCCAGTAGTCGGCGATTTCGCTGGTCCGCTTGAGGATTCGGTCCGGCGCGGGCGGGGCCGGCCAGAACTGGAGCAGGTAGCGGTCGACCAGCGGTTCGTCGTCCATCCTGGTGTCCTGCTCTCGCGCTGCATCCATGCCGACCGCGCAGTAGCGGACCCGGTAGTCGATCTCGCGCAGGTCGAGCGATCGGGCGTCATCGCCCGACCAGAAGACGAGCGCGACATCGCCCACCGGGCGGTAGGACGCCTCGACGATCTCCTCCCAGGTCTCGTCCAGCGGCGGAGCCTGGTCGTGGAGCTCGATGGTGAAACCGACATCGCCCGTGTGCAATCCGGTGATCAGGAACAGGATTCCGGGTTCGGCAGCACCGCACAGCCCGTTGCTCTGCTCGGCGAAACACGCGTCGAGATCGGCGTCTTCGACTTCGCTCTCCACGTAGATCTGCCCGTAGTGGACCGGAACCTCTTCATCGACCAGTGTTCGCATGGGCGCGATCATCACGCAGGGGCCCGACAGTCGTGAGCGGCGATGGTCGCGAGAACCACCATCGCCGCTCACGAGTCAGTACAGCTCGATCACCAGCTTGTCGCACAGCGCGCGGGAAACGCAGAGCGCCATCTGGTCGCCCGCGGCCCGGTCCGAGCTGGACAGGCAGTTGTCGCGGTGGTCGGGGACGCCCTCGAGGACTCCGGACACGCACGAGCCGCAGATGCCCTCCTCGCAGGACTTCGCCACGTCGACGCCGCCCTCCTCCAGGACGGCGAGGATCGACTTGTCGGCCGGGACCTCGAACACCTCCCCGGTGTCGAGCTCCACCGTGAACGACGTGTCCGCGCTGGTGTCGACCTCGGCGGCGGTGAAGTGCTCGACGTGCACGTGGTCCTCGCCGACGACGGGGGCGAACACGCCGGTCACCTGGTCCATGAACCCCTGCGGACCGCAGGTGTAGACGTGCGCCGCCGGGGTCAACTGGCCGGCGACCTCGGCGAGCAAGGCCGGCTGGTCAGCGCGGGGGACGCCGAAGTGCAGGTGCACGTCCTCGCGGAACTCGTGCTCGAGCAGGTCGGCGAAGGCGGCTTCGTCGCGGGTCCGGGCGAAGTAGTGCAGTTCGAACTCCGCGCCGACCCGGTGCAGCTCGTGGGCCATGCCCAGCAGCGGGGTCACACCGATCCCGCCGGCCACGAGGACGTGGCGTTCCGCCTGCTCAGCGATGCCCAGCAGGTTCCGCGGCGCCGAGACCTCGAGGTGCTCGCCGACCTCCACCGCGTGCAGCGCCACCGAGCCGCCCCGCGACTCGGGCTCCCGCTTCACCGCGATCAGCAGCGACTCGCGGTCGTCGGGCCGCCCGCACAGCGAGTACTGGCGCAGCACACCGGTCGGGCCGGTGACGTCCACGTGCGCACCCGCCCGGTAGGCGTCGAACGGCGCGCCGTCGTCGCGGACCAGCTTCAGCGCGCGGACGCCGACGGCCTCGTCGACCACCTCCGCAACCCGGACCTTCATCGCGACTCCCCTCATCAGCGCATGTAGAGGCCGCCGTTGGCGTCCCAGCAGGCCCCGGTGACCGAGGCGGCCTCCGGCGAGGCCAGCAGCGCCACCATCCGGGCGATGAACGCCGGGTCGCCGAGCCTGCGGACCGGGATGTTCTCCGCGAACGACTCCAACGAGTCCTCCCCGACGATGGCCCGCACCATCGGGCTGTCCTGCGGCCCCGGCGACACCGCGTTCACGGTGACCCCGCGCGGCGCGAGCTCCCGGGCGAAGACCTTGGTCGCCGACATGATCGCGCCCTTGGACGAGGCGTAGTGACCACCGGTCGCGGTCCCGCCGTTCTGCCCGGCCAGCGAGGCCATGTTGACGATCCGGCCGTAGCCCTGGTCGGCGAAGTGCGCGCCGAAGATCTGGCAGGCGGCGAAGGTGCCGGTGAAGTTGACCGCCATCACGGCGTCGAGCTCCTCCGGCGTGATCTCCATCAGCGGCGTCGCCTGCGTGCGGGCGGCGTTGTTGACCAGCACGTGCACGCCGCCGAAGTCGGCCACCACGTCGGCGAGCAGCTGCTGCAGGGCAGCGCGATCGCGCACGTCGACGCGGTAGCTGCGCGCGGTGGCGCCGGTGCCGTCCAGCTCCGCGGCCAACGCCGCGGAATCGTCCACATCGGACACCGCGACGCGGTAGCCCTCGGCGTGCAAGCGGCGGACGATGAACTCGCCCAGCCCGCTCGCCCCGCCGGTCACCACCGCGACCTGCGCGCTCACAGCAGGAATCCCGCGGCCGGCACGGCGTCCTCGCTGTCCACGAGCCGCACGACCTTCTGCACGATGCGGTCCGCACCCGACTCCGAGAGCCGGATCCGGTGCACCAGGTCGCCCGCCCAGATGTCGTGACGACCGCGCTTGTAGGCGACGATGATCTGCGCCGAGCGCAGCACCACCTCGTCATCGGACACCGACTCCGGCACGAAGCGGGACACCGTGCGGGCCGTGCGGGCGGCGTCGACCGCAGCGATCGCGTAGCCCTCGATCATGCGGGTCACGCGCATCTGCCGCATGCGGGCGTCGTCGTAGACCATGTTGAGCGAGTTCGCGAAGTCCTCGGTCTCCGGGTCGATCGGGATGATGTAGAGCCCGTCGTCGGCGAACAGCTCGTTCCAGGCCACGTAGTCCTTGCGGTCGAGCAGTTCGGCCTCGCGCCAGACCAGCTCGATCGCCCGGACCACGCGAGGATCGGTCGTCGACAGCCGGGATTCCACCGCGGTCGCGTCAGTCATCGCCCATCATCTCCTTCCACTTGCCGTAGGCCGCGCGCATGCCGGTCTCGTCGGTGACGTGGGCGGTCGGCCACCCCTGCGAACTGGCCTTCTCGCGGCCGATGCCGCGGTTGACCATGATCGGCATGTCCGGGGCGCCCTGCGCGCCGCGCTGCACCCGGTCCCAGCCCTCCGCGTCGTCGGGGGTGCCGAAGCCGAACGGCCCCTGGAAGTGCTCGTGGATGCGCAGCCGCTCGCGGTTGACGGCGTCGACCTCGGGCGGGCCGTCCGGACCGATCGCGACGTGCTCGATGTAGGTCTCGTCGGCCGCGATCGGGCGCAGCACCCGGAAGAACGCCGAGGACATCGAGACGTTCGGGAACAGGTTGAGGTTGAAGCCGGTGCCGTGCATCGCGCGGACCAGCTTGCGCACCTGCGCCTCGTCCAGCGTCTTCGACAGCTCCGCGACGAGGTCGTCGAACCGGCCCTGCAACGGCTCGCTGCCGTCGTCGGCGTCGAGGTCGGAGTGCTCGGGCACCATCTGCATCACGCTGTGCCCGTTGCCGAGGTCGTGGGTGATCGCGGCCGGGTCGTTCATGAACGACATCATGTCCGCGGTCTCGGCGTCGACCGACGCCATCCACGACCGGTGCACGATCGGGAAGTGGTAGCCGTCGGTGGTGTTCTCCAGCTGGATCTTCCAGTTGCCGCGGAACTTGAACTGGTGCTTGCCCAGCACCTTGATCGGGTAGCCGCCGCCCTGCTTCATGAACAGGTCGATCCACTGCCGGGCGTCGCCGAGGAACTCCTCCAGCGGCTCGGCGTCCTCGTTGAACGTCGCGAACACCAGACCGCCGTAGGTCTCGGTGCGCAGCTTCTTCAACGACAGCTCCGACTTGTCGACGACACCCTCGTAGCCGTCCGGGTACGGGATGCCGCGCAGCTGCCCGTTCAGGCCGTACGACCAGGCGTGGTACGGGCAGGTGAAGCCGTTGGCCTTGCCGCTGGGCTTCTCGCAGAGGCTGGCGCCGCGGTGGCGGCAGCGGTTGAGCAGGGTGCGCAGCTCGCCCTTGCGGTCGCGGGTGACGATCACCGGCTGCTTGCCGACGTAGGTCGACTTGAAGGTGCCCGGACCGGGCAGCTCGCTCTCGTGCGCGACCCACACCCAGGTGCGCTCGAAGATCTTGGTCAGCTCCTGCTCGAAGATCTCCGGGTCGGTGTAGAGGCGGCCGGCGACCCGGTCCCCGGCGACCAGATCGGCAGCGGCGGTGGTGTTGTCGGTCATCGGGATCTCCCTGGTCAGTCGGGAAGCTCGACGTCTTCGCGGACGGTGAGCGCGCGGCCCATCCGGGCCTCGATCCGGGCGAAGCGCCACAGCTTGGCGGGCCCGTCGGCGACCTGCGTCGTGCGGAAGAGGTTGCACGCGGCCTTGACCGTCTCCTGCGAGTCGACGTCGGCGAGGATGTAGCAGGTCCAGGGCCAGCCCTCGGACGGTCCGACCATGTGCGAGTCGTCGTCCATGTCGCCGATGAAGTCCACCCCGGGCAGCGCCTTGAGCTGGTCCATCATCGAGACGAACGCCTGCCAGACGTCACCGATCTGGATGCCGTCGGTGGGCAGGTCGAAGAAGTTCTGGTTGATGCCGATGCAGAACAGCACGCGGAGCGGCTGAGCCGTCATGCGGACCTCCTTCGTCGTGGGATCAGCGCTGGTCAGAGACCGTGAGCGTTTTGCGGTGCTATAGCCCCACAAAGCGCTCACGAGGCCTGACCAGCCACTTCTCAGCGGAAACCTGGTGTGGTGGGCGGCATTCCCATCAGAACCGCGCCCGCCGCGTCGTACATCGACGGACCCAGGAAGGCGTGCTGCTTGGGGACGAGCGCGTCGCCGTGCAGCAGCTGCAGCGGGTGCCCGGTGTTGATCGGCGCGGTGCCGGAGACCTCCAGCAGCCCGGCGACGACGTCGGAGGAGGTCTTCGCCAGGTGCGCCGAGGACAGCCGCAGCTGCGCGTTCTGCTCGTCGGTGGCCTCGTCACCGGCCAGCACGGTCTCCCAGACCTCGTTGCTGACCTCGTAGAACCACGCCCGGGCCGAGCGCAGCGCGGCCTCCGCACCGGCGACCGCGGTGCGGTAGTAGGGGCGATCGGCCAGCTTCGGCGCGCCGGTGACCCCGGCGTAGCCGGCACCGACCTCTTCGGCGTGGTCGAGCGCGGCGCGGGCCACCCCGGCGCCGACGACGGCGAGCACCTGGGCGGCGTAGGCGATCGTCGGGTAGCGGTAGAGCGGTTCGTCCACAGTGGGCGTTCCGCCGCGGATGAAGGTCCACTCCCGCGGCACTTCGGCGCCCCGCACCACCAGGTCGAACGACCCGGTGCCGCGCATGCCGACGACGTCCCACTCCTGGACGATCTCGACCTGCTCGGGGCGCAGCACCGCGGTTCGCGGCTTGCCGGCGGTGGTCTCGTCACCGGGGATGCCCACGCCGAGGACGTCGGCGCCCATGCACCCGCTGGCGAACTTCCAGCGGCCGTCGACCAGGAAACCGGTCTCGGTCGGCTCGGCGGGCTGCACCGGGAACAAGCCGCCGGCGAAGGCCACGTCCGGGCCGTCGCGGTAGATCTCGGCCTGCGTCTCGAGCGGCAGCGCGGCCAGGTAGACCAGGGCGGAACCGAAGCTGGCGACCCAGCCGGTGGAACCGTCCACCGCCGAGATCCGCTCGATCCGCCGCAGGAAGTCCGCCGGGGCGAGCGGCTGGCCGCCGAACCTCGTCGGGGTGGCGGCGCGGTAGATCCCGAGCTCCTTGAGCCGGGCGATGAAGTCCTTCGGCACGTAGCGCTGCTCGCGGAACTCGACCCGCCGCTCGGCGAGCTCCGCCAGCACGTCCTCGAAGGTGACACCGTCGGCTTGCAGGGTGTGCACCATCTCAGCTCCCTCTCGTTGCTGGACGGTTCTCGACGTTACGAACGCGCCCGCCACCGCGGAATTGGTATTGCCTCTGCCGCCGTAGGGGATTCCTTCAGTGCGGACCCCCTCGAACCGCCCTTACGCTGGGCAGATGCAGGTCGATCCTCGCGCGCCCGAACTGACGGCGCAGGACTTCGTCGCGATGGTGCACGCCACCCGGATGTGCGTGCTGCTGCACGACGCCGCGACCAAGGACATCCTCTGGGCCAACCCGGCGGCGTGCGAGATGCTCGGCTGGAGCGTCGACGAGCTGCGCCCGCTCAAGGCCAACCACATGAGCAGCTCCGCCCAGCAGTACGACCGGGTGATCGGCCGCGCCTGGCTGCAGGAGGCCGTCGAGAAGGGCGCGAGCCGGATCGAGTGGCACTACCGCGCCAAGTCCGGCCGGGTGATCCCGACCGACGCGATCGCGCTCCGGGTCGAGCTGGCGCGCGGACCTGCGGTGATGGTCCAGTTCCGGGACATCGAGCGCGAGCAGGAGGTGGAGCGCGAGCTGCGGCTGACCACGTCGTGGGTGGACGCGCTGGCGCACCACACCTCGACCATCGCGCTGATGCTGGACTGCACCGGGACGATCCGGTTCGCCACCAACACCGCGCTGCCGCTCATCGGCGCGCGCCCCGGCGAACCGATCGGGCTGCTCACCGACCACGCGCGGCTGCGAATGCTCGGACGTCTGTCCACATGGGACGAAGTGCTGGCGCGGACGGATCCGGTCACCTCGGTGCAGCTGGAGATCCCGGGCCGGCCGGACCCCGTCTACCTGGAGGGAAGCCTCGAACGGCTGCAGGAAGCCGATGGCGACGCGCTGCTGATGATCCTGCACGACGTGTCCGAGCGGGTCCACGGCCAGGTGCGCCGGGAGCGCGAGATGCACCGGGAGAACTACCACGCGCGCTACACCGCGATGGGCGACATGGCGATGGCCATCGCGCACGAGCTCGGCCAGCCGCTGGCCGCCGCGGGGAACTTCCTGGCCGGTGCTCGCGCTGCGGCGCAGGCGGATTCGCGCGTCGGGTACGGGATCGACAACGCGGTGCGGCAGATCGACCGGGCGTCCACCATCGTCAGCTCGGTGCGCGCGTTCGTCGGCCACCTCGAGCACGTGCAGCAGGTCGCCGACCTCAACGACATCCTCGAGGAATGCCTGTACTTCGTCCGGTTGCGGGCGGATCCGGCGGGCGTCGAGGTGCGGGTGCAGCGCAGTCCGGAGCCGGTGCCGGTGCGCTGCGAGCGGGTGCTGACCGGGCAGGTGGTGCTCAACCTGTGCTTCAACGCGATCGACGAGATGGCGGTGTGCGCCCCGGACCGGCGGCAGCTGACCGTCACCACCCGGATCGACGGGGGCACCGGGGTCCTCACCGTCGACGACCTGGGCCGCGGGCTGCCGCGCGATCCGTTCGAGCAGACCTTCACCGACAAGGAGCACGGCAGCGGCATCGGCCTGGCGCTGAGCTACCGGATCATCACCCGCCAGCACGGCACGATCTGGAGCGAGCAGCGCGACTCGGGCGGATCCCGCTTCGGCTTCACCCTCCCGCTGGCGGAGTCGTGAGTACTTTGGGGTGCTATAGCGCCCCAAAGTGCTCACGTGCCTTGACCAGCGGAAACGGAGCTGCGGGGTGGTCCGGGCGTAGGGGAAATCCTCAGCTGGGCGCGGGGAAGTCTCGATTCCGGGGTGACGGGCTCGTGCGTAGCGTCTCAACGGTGCCGGTAACCGTCCTGCCACAGGAGGAATCGTGCCCGAGCTGACCTCGTCCCAACGCGAATTCCGCACCGCGATGGCGAATCTGTCGGCGGCCGTCAACGTCGTCACCACCGACGGAGCCCACGGGCTCGCCGGGATGACCGTCAGCGCGGCCTGCTCGGTGACGGACTCGCCGCCGACCGTCCTGGTGTGCGTCAACCGGTCCAGCCGATCCCACGACGTCCTGGTCGCCAACGGCCGGATCTGCGTCAACGTGCTCGGCGCCGACCAGGAAGACCTGGCGATGCACTTCGCCGGCGCCACGAAGGTGCCGACCGCGCAGCGGTTCACCGAGGACTGCTGGGACCTGGAGTCCGAAGGCGTCCCGGTGCTGCGCGGTGCGCCCGCCTCGCTCATCGGCCGGATCATCGCCGAACGCGCCCAGGGCTCGCACTCGGTGATGTTCGTCGAAGTCGACAAGGTCTTGACCAGCGAGGACAGCGGTGCTCTCGTCTACTTCCAGCGCCGCTTCCACAGCCTGACCCCGCTGAGCGCCTGAGCCCCGTCCGCGGAGAGGAGATCGCCGGATGCCCACGGACACGTCAGGTTCCGAACCGACTCGGATGACGTTGACCTGCTACAACGACACCCACGGCTACGGCTGGCGGCACGTCGACCTGTTCGTCCACGACGCCGAGGGCCGCGAGCTGAACTGGGTCCACTGGGCGGTCGCGGCGGACGGCCCGGACGCGGCCGACGCGGTCACCGCCGAGGTGGAGCCGACGCTGCGGCGGACCTCGGAGTGGCGGCACGACGTCAGCGCCAGCGGCATGGACTACTGGGTGGCCGACGCGGCGTGGGAGCAGCAGTGACCGGATCGCGCTGGCAGCCGTGGTCGCTGCGCTCGCTCGTCAACTCGCTGAACAGCGGCGACATCACGCCCGCCGAGGCGCACCAGCGCGCTCGCGCGCGGATCGCCGAGACCGAGCCCGAGCTGCGGGCGTGGGTGGAGCTGGATCAGGACGTCTCCCCGGTCGCCGACGGGCCGCTCGGCGGGGTTCCGCTCGCGGTCAAGGACATCATCGACCTCGCAGGACTGCCCACCAGGTGCGGATCGCAGCTGCGCGCTTCCGCCGGGGCCGCTGAGGCCGATGCGACGATCGTGACCGCGTGGCGGCAAGCCGGTGCGGTGCCGATCGGCAAGTCGGTGACCACCGAGTTCGCGTACTTCGCGCCCGGTCCGACCCGCAACCCGGCCGCGCTCCCGCACACGCCGGGCGGCTCCTCCAGCGGCTCGGCCGCGGCCGTCGGTGCTGGTCAGGTGCCACTCGCGCTGGGATCGCAGACCGCTGCCTCGGTCACCCGGCCCGCCGCGTTCTGCGGCGTCGCGTCGCTGGTGCTCAGCCGCGGCCGGTTCCCGGTCGACGGGGTCACCGGCCTGAGCCCGAGCCTGGACAGCCACGGCTTCTTCACCGCGAGCGCGTCCGACCTCGCCCTGGCCTGGTCCGCCCTGACCGGCGAACCCGATGCCGCACTGACGGCGGACCGACCGCCGCGCCTGCTGCTGTGGCCGGCCGCGCAGTTCAACGTCGACCCGCAGATGACGACCGCCCTGTCCAGTGCCTGCGCCACGTTGCGCGCCGCGGGCGCGGTGATCGACGAGTTCCCTGACCCGCAGCTGATCACCCAACTCGCCGAGGCCCACCCGGTGATCATGGCCTACGAAGCCGCCCGCGAACGCTCCGCGGAGCTGGCGGCGTCATCCCAGATCAGCACGCAGCTGGCAACCCTCCTGAAGACCGGCGCGGCCACCCCGGAACACGACTACGAAACCGCCCGCCGCACCACGACCGAGGCAGGCACCCGCGTCGCGGAACTCCTCTCCACCTACGACGCCGTCCTAGCCCCAGCAGCCCTCGGCCCAGCCCCCGCAGGCCTGGACGCCACCGGCGACCCGATCCTCAGCCGCCCCTGGCAAGCCCTCGGCCTCCCCGCAGCCGGCATCCCGGCAATGCGCACCCCATCAGGCCTCCCCCTCGGCCTCCAACTCATCGGCACCCGCGAGTCCGAACTCCTCACCACGGCCTGCTGGACCGAATCAACGCTCCACCCCTGATCGCTCCGCCGCCCCACGGCTTCAGCCACGACTGAACGCAGTTTCAATTGAAACTGCGGACCCCACCCACGGCGGATCACAGTTTCAATTGAAACTGCACACCCGGGCGTGTCGGGACCCCGGCGTGTGGGGACCTGCGGACCCCGACAAGCCCACACCTGTGGACAAGTCGTCCTGACCTCTACTCGGTGGAGGAGGATGTCGCGGACGAGGGTGGCGAGGCTTTCGGCGTCCGCCTTGGCCTTGATGCGGGCTCGGTGGACGTCGACGGTTTTGACGCTCGTGCCGAGCTTGCCCGCGATGGTCTGGCTCGGCAGGCCCTCGATGACCAGGCGCAACACCTCCCGCTCGCGCGGGGTCAGCGACTGCAGGCGGGCCGCGACGGCGCTGCGCTCGGCGTGCTCGGCGAAGCGGTGGCGGGCCTCGTCCAGCTGCGCCTGGACCAGCTCCACCATCCGCTGCGGCTGGTAGGGCTTCTCCAGGAAGTCGACGGCGCCGCGGGTGACGGCGCGGACCGACATCGGGATGTCGCCGTGGGCCGAGCAGAACACCACCGGCGCCGGGTAGTCCATCTCCAGCAGCCGGTCCTGCAGCTGGAAGCCGCTGATCCCGGGCATCCGCACGTCGACGATGACCACGGCGACCTCGGCCGGGTCGAACTCGGCCAGGAAGGTGCCGGCGTCGGGGTAGGTCAGGGCCTGGACGCCGATGCTCTCCAGCAGGAACACCAGCGACTGCCGCAGGTCCGCATCGTCGTCGACGATGTGCACCACCGGTTCGGTGTTCTCCGAGGTCACCGGCCCCGCCTCCTCCACGTCGGCCACCGCCCGCCCGGTCACGGCTTCATCAGCACCGACGCGGACGGGTGGTCGCTGGCCCAGTCCGCGGCGAGCGGCGCGATGAACACGTTCTCGGTCCGCGTACGTGTGATCCTCCAACCATCCGCGTCTTTTCGGAAGGCGTTGTTCAGCCGGCTGGAGCGCAGCAGGGCCTTGCCGTCGGAGAACAGCCAGGGCTGCACGTGGATCCACTGGCCGGTCGCCTCGGTGCCGTCGACGTGGATCTGCTCCGAGGTGAGGTAGTGCGCGTTCAGCAGCAGTGCCGGGTCCTGCTTCTCGCCCCAGAAGGCCTCGAAGTGCGCGCGGATCGCCGCGGCGCCCTCGGCCCGGCCGAACTGGCCGTCGTAGTACTCGCCGACGCCTTCCCAGACGGCGTCCTCGGCGTAGAGCTCCATGATCAGGTCGATGCGGTGGGCGTCGTCGCGGACGCCGAACTCGGGGCAGGGCGTATCGCACAGGAACATGTAGCGGGCCTGGATCCGGCGGATCTCGGCCTCGGCCTCCAGGACCTCGACCCGGCGGGCGAGCTCGGCGACGGTCTTCTCCAACGACATGTTCACCTCACGGGATGTTCCGGACCGGAACTCAGGAGTGCACAGTGGACGATCGCGGCGGGCTGCGCCGGAGCGGGCGCAGCGGACTTCGGGGCCGGACCTAATGGATAGCACCAACGCACGCCGCGCGGAACCCCGCAAACCCCGGCAAATCACCCACATCGAAAACATAACCGCAGGTCAGACGCATCACCAGTGCTCCAGCTGAAGGTTTCCCCTACGCCCGCTGGGGAGCTCTACCAATTCCGCACCGCCGGACCAGCGCTTACGCTCGGCAACCATCCAGGCAACGGCGCGACCCCGAGGAGTCCGGATGGCCGAGCAGGGTTCCACAGTGGACACTCCGAGCGCGGGAACCCGGATCACCGCGCTCGAAGCGATCCCGTTCGCCATCCCCTACGCCAAACCGCTGAAGTTCGCCTCCGGCGAGGTGCACGCCGCGGAGCACGTGCTGATCCGCGTGCACACCGAGGACGGCGTCATCGGCGTGGCCGAAGCGCCGCCCCGCCCGTTCACCTACGGCGAGACGCAGGCCGGGATCGTCGCCGTCGTCGACTCCCTCTTCGCTCCGCAGGTCACGGGCTTGCACCTGACCCAGCGCGAGGTCGCCCGCGCCCGCCTCGACCGCACCGTCGGCAACCCCACCGCCAAGGCCGCGATCGACATGGCGATGTGGGACGCCTTCGGCAAGACCACCGGCCTCAACGTCACCGACCTGCTCGGCGGCTACACCGACCGGCTCCGGGTCAGCCACATGCTCGGCTTCGACGAGCCCGCGAACATGGTCGCCGAGGCCGAGCGGATGGTGGCGACCTACGGCATCCGCACGTTCAAGGTGAAGGTCGGCCGCCGCCCGGTCGAGCTCGACGTCGCCGTGGTGCGCGCGCTCCGCGAGGCGTTCGGCGACGCCGTGGAGCTCTACGTCGACGGCAACCGCGGCTGGACGCCGGCCGAGTCGCTGCGCGCGATGCGCCAGCTCGCCGACGTCGACCTGATCTTCGCCGAGGAGCTCTGCCCGGCCGACGACGTGCTCGGCAGGCGCTGGCTGGTCGGCAACCTGGACGTCCCGTTCATCGCCGACGAATCCGCGGTGACCCCGGCCGACATCACCCGCGAGGTGCTCGGCGGTTCGGCCACCGCCATCAGCATCAAGACCGCCCGCACCGGGTTCACCGGCTCGCAGCGCGCGCACCACCTCGCCGAGGGGCTCGGCCTCGAGGTCGTCATGGGCAACCAGATCGACGGCCAGCTGGGCACCGCCTGCACGATCGCCTTCGGCGCCGCCCACCAGCGGACTTCGCACCGCGCCGCGGAGCTCTCCAACTTCCTGGACATGACCGACGACCTGCTCACCGAGCCGCTGCGGATCCGCGACGGCGAGCTGCGGGTCCGGCCAGGCGCCGGGATCGGGGTCGAGATCGACCCGGACAAGCTCGCCCACTACCGCCAGGACTCGTGAGCGGCGGCGGTCGTTCTCGCGACCGCCGCCGCTCACGCAAACGGGATGGAGGACCCAGATGAGCGCCGCTGACGAGACCGCCACGGCAGCCGCTTCGGGCGCTGCCGCGACCGAGCGCTTCCACCACGACAAGTCGCCGTACGACGCGGTCAAGGACACCCCGAAGGAGCGCGTCGACCTGCTCGCGCGCGAGGTCATCGGCGCGATCCACGAGACGATCCGCAAGCACCAGGTGACCTACGACGAGTACAACGCGCTGAAGGCGTGGCTGATCCAGGTCGGCGCGGACGGCGAGTGGCCGCTGTTCCTGGACGTCTGGGTGGAGCACGTGGTCGAGGACGTGGCCACCGCCGACCGCAAGGGCAGCAAGGGCTCGATCGAGGGCCCGTACTACGCCCCGAACGCCCCCGAGCGCGGCGCGGACGCCGAGCTGCCGATGCGCGAGGACGAGGCCGGCACCCCGCTGCTGTGGGAAGGCGCGATCACCTCGGTCGACGGCACCCCGCTGGCCGGGACCGTGGAGCTGTGGCACGCCGACTCCGACGGCTTCTACAGCCAGTTCGCCCCGGGCCTGCCGGAGTGGAACCTGCGCGGCACGTTCACCACCGGTGAGGACGGCAAGTTCCGGATCCGCACCATCCAGCCCGCGCCGTACCAGATCCCCACCGACGGGGCCTGCGGGAAGCTGATCGCCGCGGCCGGCTGGCACGCGTGGCGCCCGGCGCACCTGCACGTGAAGGTCTCCGCGCCCGGCCACCAGCAGCTCATAGCGCAGCTGTACTTCCCCGGCGACCCGCACAACGACGACGACATCGCCAGCGCGGTCAAGCCGGAGCTGATCCTCTCGCCGGTCACCCAGGCCGACGGCAGCGCTAAGATCGACTACAGCTTCGCGCTCGACCCGCAGGAGGACTGACCGTGCTGTTCCACGTGCGGATGGACGTGCGCTTGCCGCACGACCTCGACCCGGACGCCAAGGCCGAGATCATCGCCAGGGAGAAGGCCTACGCCCAGGAGCTGCAGCGGTCCGGCAAGTGGCCGCAGATCTGGCGCATCGTCGGAGAGTACGCGAACATCTCGATCTTCGACGTCGAGTCCAACGACGAGCTGCACACCCTGCTGTCCGGCCTGCCGCTGTTCCAGTACATGGACATCGAGGTCACGCCGCTGGCCAAGCACCCGTCCGACATCAAGGACTGAGTCCACTTCGGACCATCGGGGTGGGTTCGCCGCAGAACCCACCCCGATGGCGATTCCCGACGAACCCTCCCGCGACGAGCGCCGCTTGCCCTACTGTGGCCGAGTTCCGGAACTCTCGGGAGAATCGGTTGTTCAAGCTGCTGCGCCGCACGCGTTCCAAGGCCGACTACACGTGGTTCCTAGCGGTCCGCGAATGGCCCGTGCTGGTCTCCGCACTCGGCGTGCTGCTCGGCGCCGTCACCATCCTGCCCAGCGCGGTGGGCGTCGTGATCTCGGTGATCGCCCTGCTGCTCGGGTCCGCGACCTTCGTGCGAGACCTGCGCAACCTGCGGCGGCGCTGGTCCTCCCACGACTTCTCGCTGATCGCCGCGCCGTTCCCGCACGAGGCGTTCCCGCCGCCGGCCGCGTACCCGGACGCCGAGTACTGCTACCTGCCCAACCGCGGAACCGCGCTGATCAGCGACGGGATCGACGGCAGCTTGCGGGAACGGCGGTTCACCGTGCGGGTGGCCGACGAGCCCTACCGGCTCCCGCCGATCCTGCGCGCCACCGCCCCGCACGTGCTGCCCATCCGGGCCCGAGGGCGCCTGCTGTTCAACGGCCCGGTGGTGGGCATGCGCACCGAGCCGCTGCCGGGGGTAGGTGAGGCGGAGATCCAGCTGCACCGCGCCCGGTACTTCGACTTCCAGTGCTCCAACGAGCTGTGCACGATGCGCATCACCAACCGGGAGACGGGCGAGGACCTCGACCCGCGCCGCCGCCTGCTGACCGACACGTCCGGCCGGATCGTCACCCTGGCGGCCAGCGTCCTCTCAGACGTCGTGGGGATCTCCACCTTGGCGTTCACCACCGACGGCCTGCTGCTCCTGGTGGGCCAGTCCGACCGCAACACGGCCAGCCCGCTTCTGCAGGCCCCGTCCGGCAGCGGATCCCTGGAACCCCGCGACCTGACCGACGCCGACGGCGAAGCGCGCGAAACCCTGGCCGACGTGCTGCGAGCGGGCATGGAGCGCGAGTTCTGCGAGGAGACGGGCGTGCGCCCGGACGCCATCGCGGGCACCGAGATGACGGGCTTCGCGCGCTGGATGGAACGCGGCGCGAAACCGGAGTTCTTCGGCCTGACCGAGCTGTCGGTGTCGAGCACCGAAATCCGCGGCACGGCACCACGAGGCGCGGAGCGCCTGTACAGCTCCGACGTCACCTTCCTCGAGATCGACCTCGCCGCCCTGGGCGCCGAACTCCGCACGGGAACCCCGATCCTCGAAGCCCCGAGCCTCCCCACCGTGATCCGCGAGGTCGGCTCCCTCCCCCTCCTCCTCGGCATCCGCGCAGCAGCCCGCCACCGCACCGCCTGACCCCACCGAAATCGCGGGCCCGCTGCCGGTCTCGTCCGCAAGACCCTCTTGGCGAATCCTCTATGGACACCCTCCGAACGCGGCTGATCGCTCAGCGGGATCGCCGTACCCGCAACTGGGACTCGACGGTCGGGGACGTCCTCATGGGACACTTGCGGGCATGTTTGGAATGCCTGGGGTCTACGAGATTCTCGTCATGGTCGGTGTCTTGATCGTCATCATCGCGGTCGTGGCGCTGATCGCTCGCAGCATGAAGAAGTAGGCCGGGCGAGCACGAACGAACCGCGCGCCTTCGCTCTGGCATCGCAGAGCGGAGGCGCGCCGCTTTCTCCGCACCTTCCGGCGCTGGTCCCGGTGCCGCACCAGCTGATCGGCTCGAGTCCAGATTCCCGGAATTGGACCAGGCGCTGGGCCGGGAGGCTCCGTACGGTCGTGCTCGGACACCACGAACGGAGCCATTCCATGCACCCGCGACTCGCCACGGACCGCGATGAGCTGCCGCAGCTGCTGGCGGCCGTCCAGCAGCACGCCGCTGACGTGCTCTCCCAGTTCTCCGAGCGGAAGGTCGTGCCCGCAGCTCCGCTGCCGGAACCGGCCCCGCTGTCCGCGCGGGGGGCTGGGCTGCAGGCCGCGCTGGAGGAGTTCGCCGCACGCTGGGAACCCGCGCTGTCGACGAGCGCTGGACCGCGGTACCTCGGATTCGTCACCGGCGGGGTGACGCCCGCTGCGTTGGCCGGCGACTGGATGACCTCGACCTGGGACCAGAACTCCTTCACTTCCCTGGACGCGGCCGGGCAACACCTGGAGCGCGAGGCGATCGGCTGGCTGCGGTCCCTGTTCGGCCTGTCCGACCAGCAGCGCGGGACCTTCGTCAGCGGCGCCACCATGTCCAACACCGTCGGCCTCGCCGTCGCCCGCGAATGGCTCGGAGAACAGCAGGGCGTCTCACCTGCCGAGCACGGAGCGGGCGCGCTCGGCGGGGTGCGGGTGCTCTCGGGGGCCGCGCATTCCAGCGCGGCCAAGGGGCTGTCCGTGCTCGGCCTGGGGCGCCGTTCTCTGGTCCAGGTGCCGCCCCAGCCCGGGAGGGAAGCCGTCGACCTGGCAGCGCTGGAGCGCGCGCTGGCCGAGGACGAGGGACCGTGCATCGTGATCGCCAACGCGGGCACCGTCAACACCGTCGACTTCGACGACCTGCGGGCCATCGCCGGGCTGCGCGAGCGCTACCCGTTCTGGCTGCACGTGGACGCCGCGTTCGGCGCCTTCGCCGCCCTGTCCCCCGAGCACGCGCACCTGGTCGACGGCCTCGACCTTGCCGACTCCATCTGCATCGACCTGCACAAATGGCTGAACGTGCCCTACGACAGCGCCGTGCAGTTCACCCGCCGCCCCGACCTGCAGACGCGCGTCTTCCAGAACGCGGCGGCCTACCTCGGCCCGCTCGGCGACACCCCCGACACGGCCCACCTCACCCCGGAGAACTCCCGCCGCCTGCGCGCCATCCCCGCTTGGTTCACCCTGCGCGCCTACGGGCGGGACGGGTATCGCGAGATCACCGAGCGGTGCATCGCCTGCGCACGCACCGTCGGTGACGCCGTCGACAGCACCCCCGGTCTGCAACTCCTGGCACCCGTCCGCCTGAACGTCGTCTGCTTCACCCTCGCCGACGACCCCACCGCCGAACGGCTCTCCGCGCTCACCGAGCAGATCGTCGACGAGGCATTCCTGACCCCCACCGTCCTTGACGGCGTGCCCGCGCTGCGGGCCGCCTTCAGCAACTGGCAGACCACCGCAACCGACGCCCACCGAGTGGTGTCGGCACTGCGAGCAGCGGTGCACGAGTTGTGACGCAACGACCTACGAGCTGGTCCTAAGTGGACGGTCTCATCCAACACGCTCGTTCTCGGACACGGGTCTTCCCGGCCCGCGCGCTCATCGACGCAGGCGCCTGCGGATCGCTGCGGCGATCATGAGGATCGGCACGATCAGCGGGAGCAGCGCCAGCGGCCAGTACGCGCCCGCGAGGGCGGGCACCACCAGCAGCACCGACCCGAAGCCGAGGGTGAAGGTGAGGTCGCCGTCCTGATCGTCGTGGGGATGCCGGACCACCACGGCGACCAGACCCGCCACGGCCAGGACCACCACCAGCCGCAGCCCCCAGAAGCCGGCCAGCGCCGTGATCGGCGCCAGGATCGCCACCGGGAGGAAGAACGCGAGGTAGACCCAAGGGCCGACGACGCACACGCGCGCCACGAGCAGGCCCGACCGTCGGGTCGCCCCTTGCCACTGGGCGGCTTGCGCCACCACACGATCATCGGCATCCCGGCCCCCGGTTCCGCACATGCGAAACCCCAGGTCTGTGACCTGGGGTTTTGGTGGGTCGCCAGGGGATCGAACCCTGAACCCGCGGATTAAAAGTCCGCTGCTCTGCCAGTTGAGCTAACGACCCGCGTGCCCCAGGTTACAAGGTCCGGACGATCTTGTGCGGTACTGGTGGCCGGTTTCTCTTCCGAGGCGGTCGCAGCCCGGCCGCGGAGCGGGCGATTCACCTGGTCCGGACCTCCACCCGCTGGTCACGGCCCTGATCGGGCAGCGGGAGCACCGGGTGCCGGAATCCCTGGTCGGCGAGATCGACCATTAGTTTGGCAAAGGGATGCAACCCCGGCCCGGGGTGCGCGTCTTACGGGGCAAAGGGCGCGGGACGCTCAACCTGATACGGAAGGAACACCATGTTGCTGAACCGGACTCGTACGCTGGGTGCTGCTGTCGCGCTGGTCGGCGGTGTCGCTCTGCTCAGCGGGTGCGCTCAGGGAGCGACCAACGCGCCTTCGCCGGAGCAGGGCACCAACAGCGCCACCGCCGAGCAGGCCACCGGCGAGACCAACGCCAAGACCGAGGCCAAGACCGAGCAGGCCAGCGACGAGACCAGCAGCGAGGCCGCCTGCTCCGCGGGCAACTTCAAGGTCGAGCTGAACGTCCAGCCGGACCGCCCGGGCATCCTGCTGCTGGCGGCCACCAACAACTCGAAGGAGACCTGCACGGTCAACGGCTACCCGACGCTGGTCGGCACCGACATGTCCGGTGCGGACATCGACGTGCAGGCCAAGCAGGTCGATGTCCCCGGCGCGCCGACCTCCTTCGAGGTCGCCCCGGGCCAGACCGCCTTCGCCGGGGTGAAGATCGAGACCGGTGACAAGGGCGACTCCGACGTCAAGGTCGCCACCGGCTTCAAGGTCGGCTTGCCGGGCAGCCCGGGCGCGGTGGACGCCGAGGTCGTCACCGACCCGAGCGCCGGCGGCTACCCCGAGTACCCGATCAAGTCGATCGAGGTCGGCTCCCTGCAGCCGGCCGCCCAGGGCGTCACCGTCTTCTGATCCGAAGAGCTCGAAGGGCGCTTCTCCGACTCGGCGGAGAAGCGCCCTTCGTCTTCTCAAGCAGGGGTGCAGTTGGCGCGGATCTGGGTCACTGCGACGTGGGCGCCCTCGCCGTCGGCGCCCTCCTTGTAGTCCTCACCGCGGTTGTGCAGCTTGATCGAGAGTTTGCCCTGGTCGATGCGGTGGGTGCCGAGGTCGACCCACTTGCCGAGGTTCGCGACCTGGTCGACGTCCTTGACGGCGATCACGTTCGCCCCGCCCTGGTCGAAGCTGTTGAAGATCGAGTAGTGGGCCGCGGTGGCCCCCACGTTGCGGCGGTCGCTGTCATTGGGGATGTACACCGAGAGTGCGCAGTCGGCCACCTTCAGGTCACCGGAGACGTCGAACGTCCACTTGCCGAAGTGCTGGGAATCCGAGGTGTTGGCCTCCCCCGACATCGGCATGGCGTCGAAGCTGCCCCGGCAACCGGCTTCGGCGCTGCCCCCGCTCCGGGTGTACCAGCCCTCGGTGCCGTTCGAGTAGTAGCCGACCGCCTCGTACTTCTGCTGCGCGTTGTTCGCACAGCCCGGTCCGGCGACCAGCGACACCCGGGTCGGCTGCTCGACCGGCGGCGGGCCGGCGTTCTGCTCGGGGGTGTCGGGTTCGGTCCGGACCGGCTCGCCCTGCTCGGCCGGCAGCGCATCGACCGGTGTTTCCGGCGGCGGCTCCTGGGCCGACAGCAGGGGGCCGTTGCCGGGCTCTTGCGGCTGAGGCGCGTTCATCCCGATCGCGACGTGCTCGTCCTCGCGGTCACCGGTCATCAGCAGCGCGATCACGAACGGCACCGACACCAGGACGATGGCCGCCGCCGCCAAGGCGATCAGCGAGAACTTCGACGGCAAGCCGACTCCCTTGGCCGGGGTCGGTTCGGCGGGCGCGGGCTGCGGCGGCTGCGCGGTGCCGGACAGGGACGCCAGCGGGACCTCTTCGTAGGAGGGCTCGGCCCGTTCGACCGGTTCCACCGGGGTGCCTTCCGCCGGGACGTAGATCCGCAGTTCCGGCGGCAGCGATTCCAGGGATTCGCCTTCCGGTCCGCGATTCGGGTCAGTTTCCGACGCCACTCGTATCACTAACTCCAGAAATCCGGGACCGGCGCCGATCCCCGAACCGGACACCGCTTTCCGTTCAGTACCTTATACTTTGGCCCGTTCTGGGGGAAACCTGCGCGGGGGAACCTTCACCGAACGTCAACAATCCGCTGCCGCGAACAGAAATGAAGGCCATGCGAGACCTCCTCTTCGTCGCACTAGTCTCGCTCTGGTGCTCGGTGGCCGTCGGGGTGCTCGGCGCCGTGGTCCTGTGGTTGATGCGCCGCAGTTCGCTGGTCGTGATGATGATGGTGCTCTCGGTGGTGACCGTCATCGAGATCGCGTTCACCTTCGCCGCGCTGGGATTCCTCGGGGTGTTCACCGAGCAGGCGATGATCGCCGTGCTGCTGGCCTGCATCCCGACGACCGCGGTGTCGCTGGCGCTGTGCCTGCTGCTCGGCGCGCGGATCCTCAACGGCAGCCGGAGCCTCGCGCGCGCCACCCGGACCATGGGCGAGGACGGGCGGTTCGCCGCACCCGCGCAGTCCGGCTCGGCGGAACTCGCCGTGCTCACCCAGGAACTCGCCGCGACCAGCGCGGCGCTGACTGCTTCGCGCGAGCAGGAGCGGGTTCTGGAGGCCTCGCGGCGGCAGCTGATCGCCTGGGTCTCGCACGACCTGCGCACGCCGCTGGCCGGACTGCGGGCCATGACCGAGGCGCTGCAGGACGGCATGGCCCGCGACCAGGACCGCTACCTGGGGCTGATCCTCCAGGAGACGCAGCGGCTGGACCAGCTGGTCGGCGACCTGTTCGACCTGTCGCGCATCCAGTCCAACTCGCTGACCCTGTCGCTGACGCCGGTGTCGCTGCCGGACCTGATCAACGATGCGGTGACCGCGATCGAGCCGCAGGCCCGCAACCGCGGGGTGCGGCTGGTGCCCGGCGGCATCGAGTCCCTCGACGTCCGGGTGGACGTCCGGCAGATCAACCGGGTGCTGGGCAACCTGCTCGGCAACGCCGTCCGGCACACGCATCCCGGCGGTGCGGTGACGGTGAGCGCGCACTCCGCGGACGGGATGGCGGTGCTGTCCATTTCGGACGCTTGCGGCGGGATTCCGCCCGAGGACCTGGCGAATGTCTTCGAACCCGGTTGGCGCGGGGCGCCGGCGCGGCCGTCCGGCAAGGACGTCGGCGGCGGGCTGGGCCTGGCCATCGTGCGCGGAATCGTCGAGGCGCACCACGGCGCGGTGGCGGTGGACAACATCGAGGGCGGCTGCCGCTTCACCGCCACCATCCCGCTCGCCGCTGGTAGCGCCTCGTGAGCGTTTCGGGGCGCTATAGCACCCCGAAGTACTCACGATCTCTGACCAGCTGAAACGGTGCCTCTCACGCAGCCGTTAGAAGAGGTTCCCGTCGGACGATGCCCAGCTCGATGGCCTTGCGAGTCAGCTCGGCCTTGTTCCGGACTTCGAGCTTGGCCCGGATGCGCTTGACGTAGGTGTCGACGGTCGCCGCGGACAGGCCCATCCGGCGGGCCGCCTGCGAGTGCGTGTAGCCGTCGGCGATCCAGCGCAGGACCTCCTGCTCGCGGCGTGTCAGCAGCTGCTGCACCGACTCCGACTCGGCGCTGACACCGGTGAGGGCCGCCCGGGAACCGGACGTCACGTACACCGCGCCGCGGGCAACCACAGCCAGCGCGTCGTGGAATTCCTGCTGGTCGCAGCCGGTTCCGAGGAATCCCAGGGCGCCGGCCCGCAGCAGCTCCGGGACCTGGTCGAACGCCTGCTCCGGCAGGACCACCAGCACCCGGTAGGAGCGGCTGAGCCGGGACACGCAGTGCTGCAGCTGCTCGACCGGGGTGGCCCCGCCGAAGGCGAGGACCGCGACGTCGGTGAGCGAGCGCTGCGGGGCCTCGCTCAGCATCCGGGTGACCTTCTCCTGCAGTTCCGGTCGGTCGGCGAACACCGTGACTTCCGACAGCACGCGCATCAGCAAGGCGATTCACTCCCACACTTCGCCGGTTCGCGCCGGAGCACAGGCAGCTTCGACTGTTCGTCGCGATACGGCGGGAATTGTTCGGGGCCGTGTCTTACCGGCCATCTTCGGACACCGGGAACGCTACCGATGCCGACGTCGCCTGCGAAGAGTTGTCGAGCAGCTGTAAGGGATGGTCGGAAACGTTGTAAGAATCTGTAAGAAAGGGTCGTGAGTGCGTAACAGTGTTCGAACAC
>NZ_JAQGLA010000027.1 GCF_027853915.1 Saccharopolyspora oryzae | reverse complement strand
CCCCCCCCCCCCCCACCCCCGGGGATCAGGCGGAGTTGTCCGCGCCGAGGCGCGGGAAGGGGCGGGTGGAGAAGACCACTTCCACCGGTACTTCGAAGTGCTCCGCGATGCGCAGGGCCAGGTGGAGGCTCGGGCTGTACTCGCCCCGCTCCAGGTAGCCCACGGTCTGGTAGTGCACGCCGAGGGCTTCGGCGAGCTGGCGGCGGGAGGTTCCCCGTTCCGCGCGCAGCATCGCGATGCGGTTGTAGATCGTCTCGCTCATCGTGTTCTCTCCGCCGTCAGCGCACGCGCTGCATGGCTTTCTCCCTCCGCGCCGCCACGCTCGAACCGGACTCGCGCCGCGCCATCCGGCGCAGGACCACCGGGGCGACCACGAGTCCGACCACGGCCCACAGGCCGAGCACCCCGACAGTCTCCAGGTGCCGCCAGGACTCGCCGATCTCGGCCGTCACCGCCGCGTCCGGCAGCAGTGCCGAGCGCATGCCCAGGCCCAGCCAGTACATCGGGAAGACCTGCGCGATCCACTGCACCCATTCCGGGAACACGGTGATCGGGAAGAAGATCCCGGAGATCACGATCAGCCCGATCATCGGCAGCAGGATCAGCGCCATGCTGGTCGGCGAGTTCAGCAGCGAACCGAAGGTCGCCCCGAGCGGGATGGTCGCGACCAGACCCAGCACCGTCACCCCGAGCACGCCCGCCCACGAACCGAAGCCGAGCTCGAAGCCCTCGAACATCACCAGGGACGGGATCAGCAGGATCGCCATGCTGACCAAGGTCATGCCGCTGACCAGCACGATCTTGCCGATCAGGTAGCCCATCATGCCGTGCGGCACGGCTTTGGCGCGCAGCAGCGTGCCGTCCTCGCGTTCGGTGACCATCAGCTGCCCCATGCTGACCAGCCCGCCGAACGCGATGGTCATGCCGAGCACGCCGGGCACGCTGCTCGCCCCGACCGAGACGCCGTTGAGCTCCGAATCGCGTTGGTTGAACAGCACCACGAGCAGGACCAGGGTCGGCAGCAGGTAGCTCATCAGGTCCTGCCGGTTGGCCAAGGTCTGGCGGAACTCGATCCACCCGCGCTGCAGGCCGAGGCGCACCACGTTGGCGTTCACCGCTTCACCCCCGCGTTCGTGAACTGCAGCGCAGCGGTCTCGCCGCGCCCGGACTCGTGCGCGTGCACCAGCGCCATGTAGGTGTCCTCCAAGGTCGCCCGGCGTACCTCGAGGTCGGTGACCGCTTCGCCGTGCTGCGCGAGCAGTTCGCGGACGAAGCCGGTCGCGTCCGCGGCGGAGTGCACGTACCGCTGGCCGTCGACGGACCACTTGATCTCGGAATCGGAGGCGACCTGCCGGGAGAGCTGGTCGGCGGAGCCGTCGGCGACGATGCGGCCGCCGGCCAGGATCAGGATCCGGTCGGCCAGCTTCTCCACCTCGTCCAGGTCGTGCGTGGTGAGCAGGACGGTGGTGTCCTCGTCGGCGAGCTGGTGCACCAGGTCGTGGAATTCGCGCCGGGCTTGCGGGTCGAAGCCGACCGTCGGCTCGTCCAGGAACAGCAGTTCCGGGCGTCCGACGATGCCGATCGCCACGTCCAGCCGGCGCCGCTGCCCGCCGGAGAGCTGCCGGATGCGCTTGTCCGCGTGCTCGGTCAGGCCGACCGCGTCGACGAGCTCGTCGGCGTTCCACGGTTCGCGGAAGGGCGTGTAGTAGCTGCTCAGGTGCGACAGCAGTTCGCGCACCTTCCACTTGCCGTGGTCGCGCCAGGACTGGAGCACGACGCCGAGCCGCGCCCGCCAGCGCTCGTCGCCGTGCGCCGGGTCGGTGTCGAGGACTCGGACGTCGCCGCCCGACCGCATCCGGAAGCCCTCCAGGATCTCGATGGTGGTGCTCTTGCCCGCTCCGTTGGGCCCCAGGATCGCCAGGACTTCACCGCGACGCGCGGTGAAGTCGACGCCCTTGAGCACGTCCGTCGTCCCGTAGCTCATCCGCAGGTCGCGGACGTCGAGCACGGGTGGCGATATGTGATCGCTAGCAGCCGTCATCTCCCCAGTACTTTCTGTCGTTCCTATCCGTCGAGATGTAGTACATATACTACATCCTGTTGGGTCGGCTGATCGCGTGTGGCGTGGATCTCACCGCGCTGTAGATCGACTTCAGGGGCCGTGGCCGGTGGCCGGATGCTGAACGGCCCTTGCCAACGGGGGTCTGGTCGATAGCCTTGGCAGTGCTGGTGGTTCGCCCGCTTCCGGTGACCCGGGAGGGGGCGAGGCAAGAGGGAACCCGGTGCGAATCCGGGACTGCCCCGCAGCGGTGAGCGGGAACGACCGCCGTCATCGAGCACTGGACTTCGACGTCTGGGAAGCGACGGCCAGTAGGAGCCTCCGAGTCCGGAGAACGCCCGCGAGTCCGAAGACCTGCCACCGGTGCGCCCGCCGACCGGTGGGCGCGGTCCGAGGTCTCGCGGGAGGACCTGGCCGACGAGCGGCTGCTGCCTGCCCGCTGGTCCACGCCCGCACGACCTCGGCACCCCTGATGTCGAGCTCGCGAGGTGAGGACTTGACCGGCACGATCGGATCGACCGTACTCGGGTACCCCCGGATCGGCCCGCGGCGAGAGCTGAAGCGGGCCCTGGAGAGCTGCTGGGCGGGCCGTTCCAGCGAGGTGGAACTGCGCGAAACCGCCCGGAACCTGCGCATCGACACCTGGCGCCGGCTGCGCGACGCAGGTCTGGACTCGGTGCCCGGCAACACTTTTTCCTACTACGACCAGGTCCTCGACACCGCCGTCACCTTCGGCGCGGTGCCGAAGCGCTACGCCGAACTCGGGCTCGGATCGCTGGGCACCTACTTCGCGATGGCGCGCGGTGCGGACGCGGTGCCGCCGCTGGAGATGACCAAGTGGTTCGACACCAACTACCACTACCTGGTCCCGGAAATCGGTCCGGGCACGACGTTCTCGCTGGCCGACCGCACGCCCGTCGAGCAGTACCGCGAGGCGCTGGAGGCCGGGGTGACCACGCGCCCGGTGCTGGTCGGGCCGCTGACGTTCCTGCTGCTGGCCAAGTCAACCGCGGGGGAGTCCTTCCGGCCGCTGGACAAGCTGCCCGAGCTCCTCGGGGCCTACGCGGAACTGCTGCGCGAGCTGCACCGCGCCGGGGTCGAGTGGGTGCAGCTCGACGAGCCCGCGTTCGCCGCTGATCGCACGCCCGACCAGCTTCAGGCGCTGGGTGACGCCTACCGGCAGCTGGGCGGGTTGTCGGCGCGGCCGAAGTTGTTGGTAGCGGGGTACTTCGGCGACTTCACCGAGGCCCTGCGAGTGCTGGCGGGCACTCCGGTCGAAGCGCTCGGCGCGGACCTGGTGACCGATCCGTCTACTGTGGATTCGCTGTCCGGGGTGCCGGGGCTGCGGGACAAGACGCTGGTGGCCGGGCTCGTCGACGGGCGCAACATCTGGCGCACCGACCTCGACCGCGCGCTCACCACGGCGGCCACCCTGCTCGGCCTGGCCGGTGAGGTCGCCGTGAGCACCTCGTGCTCGCTGCTGCACGTGCCCTACGACGTCGAGGTCGAGGACATCGATCCGCAGGTCAAGTCCTGGCTGGCCTTCGCCGAGCAGAAGGTGCACGAGGTCGTCGTCCTCGGGCGCGCGCTGCGGGACGGTCGGGACGCCGTGACCGACGAGCTGTCCGCTGCTCGCGAGGCCGTCGCTGACCGGGCGGGTGCCACGCGCGTGCGCAACAACCGCGTCCGCGCGCGGCTGGAGTCGCTGCGGCCGGAGCACTCGCAGCGCGGCGACTACCAGGAGCGGCGGGCGGCGCAGCAGAAGTCCTTGCAGCTGCCGCCGTTGCCGACCACGACGATCGGTTCGTTCCCGCAGACCACCGACGTTCGCAAGGCGCGCGCGGCGTTCCAGAGCGGGCGCATCGACCGGGCCAGCTACCAGCAGCGGATGCGCGACGAGATCAAGCGCGTGATCGAACTGCAGGAATCGATCGGCCTCGACGTCCTGGTGCACGGCGAACCCGAGCGCAACGACATGGTGCAGTACTTCGCCGAGCACCTGGACGGGTTCATCAGCACCGCCAACGGCTGGGTGCAGTCCTACGGATCCCGGTGCGTGCGGCCGCCGATCCTCTACGGCGACGTGCACCGGCCGGAGCCGATGACCGTCGAGTGGGCGACCTACGCGCAGAAGCTCACGGCGAAACCGGTCAAGGGCATGCTCACCGGGCCGGTCACCATCCTGGCCTGGTCGTTCGTCCGCGACGACCAGCCGCTGGCCGACACCGCCGCGCAGGTGGCGATGGCCATCCGCGACGAGGTCCAGGACCTGGAAGCGGCCGGGATCCGGGTGATCCAGGTGGACGAGCCGGCGCTGCGCGAACTCCTCCCGCTGCGCGCGGCCCAGCGCGCGGCGTACCTGGAGTGGGCGGTGTCGGCGTTCCGCCTGGCCACCTCGGGCGTCAGCGACTCCACCCAGATCCACACGCACCTGTGCTACTCGGAGTTCGGCGACGTGATCGACGCGATCGTGGCGCTGGACGCCGACGTGACCAGCATCGAAGCGGCCCGCTCGCGGATGGAGGTGCTCGACGACCTCAACGCGGTCGGCTTCGGTCGCGGCGTCGGACCGGGCGTGTACGACATCCACTCGCCGCGGGTGCCGGACGCGGCGGAGGTGACCGACCTGCTCCGGGCAGCCCTGCGCGCGGTCCCGGCGGACCGCCTGTGGGTGAACCCGGACTGCGGCCTGAAGACCCGCGGCTACGCGGAGGTCGAGCCGGCCCTGGAGAACCTGGTCAGCGCAGCGGAAGCGGTCCGCCGCGACCTGCCCTGACCACGAGGGTTGCGGGCGGTGCCGAACCCCCACCACTCACGGCACCGCCCGCGACACCCCTCGATGCTTCGCTGCTGAAGAATTAAAGCATCAGCTGATCTTTCTGGCTGAGAAGTTTATTTGCAAGATAGTCAGTGAAAGGCTTCCTTTTTGTTGCATTGGACGGCGTAGTCTCGTATTTCCTTGTGTATTCGTCAAGGCATTTTTTTACCGAGGATGCGGCTGATTCCAGCTCGGTATCGCTGAATTTCTTCTGCTCCCTTGCGAGGGCAAGTAAATCAGTCCAGTGATGGGGGATTTTTTGCAATGCCATTACTGCCGTGGCGTACGCAATAAATGGCGAAAGGTATCTCCTTTCTGGGTACCTGACTTGAGACGTTGCAGACCTGAGGTGTGAATCTACGGCCCTTAGAACCGACGCCGCCCAATAGAATACTTCGAGATCCGCGCCCGGATCGAATGATTGTTTATACCGGGCATCCTCGGCCAGCAAGGAATTCGGTTTTCCACGGGCAACTTCAGGTCGACCATAAGCCAGCGCGTACATTGCTTGACCTAGGTATGAGATGCTGACGATCCGACCAGGGTCCTTCCCGATGTTCTTATAGTAACCCTTTCGGCGATCATAAAAAAGCCCTTTGGACTCGAAGAACTTTTCTATCTGTCGCTGAATTCGATCGGTTGCGCGAAGAGATGCTTCGGGAACAGGGGTCTGCCGGTTCGTTGCTCTGATAATACTGTCGCGTACCGAGTTGTTGTCGGCAACGATGATTCGGACCAGGATCTTACGCTTTGCCGCCTTGTCCAATCTGTCGAGCGTTCCGGCCTCTTTATGCTTCTTGAACCATTGGGCAACCGTGTGTGAAGTTTGCAGACCGTTCACGATCTGAATATTTCTCAAAGAAAATTGCTTCCCAGCGCCGGTTGCGTCGTCGCACAAGATTGTTACACCGTTGTTTAGCCACCAAAATTCAGGGCTTTGCGGGTCTTCCAGCGTCGCTAGTATCTCCTTGTTTACTGCTACTTGCCCCTCATAATCGCGCACGTTGGCGTCGAATAGATGACGTCTGATTGAGTAATCGGGTTCGCAGATTAGATTTATGTAGTTGTCCAAGGGGGCAAGTGCTACGTAAGATTCACCGCTTGTCAGGATTTCATCGCATTCGAGCTTGATTGTCTCAGGTGGCCTACTATCGTAGATCTGCCAGAGCTCATCGGCGCCGACGAAATTGACTTGCACATCGGCACTTGGGAGTAGATCTTTTACGTCACCCTGCAGTCTTTTCGCGCGAGAATGGACGTTCTGGTCAATAGTGGAGGTCGTTCCCCTGGAAACGATTGAGATATTAATGGATACTCTTGGTCTGCGTACGAGGAGGTGCTTCAGTGTGCTTCTAAATACTTCAATCTGTTCGCGAACTTCTTCTCTTAGCTCATCTTTTAGATCACCGATGTCCTGTCCCAGATCCAGTGCTGCTGGAAGCACTGAATGCAGCTTTGTTACCTCAGCTTGCGTAAAAGACTCTCTGTTTTTTGCTTGAATTATGTGTAGTTCAAGCTCGAGCCCCTCGGCGTATTCTCGTGCAATGTCAGGATTCTCGACTATTGCGGTGTCTCGCTCTACGACGGACCCTTCGAGCAAGGTGTATAGAGCATCGATTCCTCCATCGTTTTGCCCGTCTACGACCCCGGCTTGGATGATGTCCAGTGTCAGGTCATTGTCTTTCAGCAGCAGCCAAGAGGAGAAAATTTCCCACGCATCGTCCGCGGGCGCGTTTGATAGATTTTCAGAACGCCATTGGTCGAAGACCGTGCGGACTAGTGTTTGTGTTCCGGTTGGCGGCAATCTTGACCTCTAAAATCTTATTCTGAATACAGTAGGGTGTATTTATATTCTGTTGATGGCTCCCTGCGGGTGCCCGACGCAGTGTACCTGTGGCTGGCGGCATGAGGCCCCTTTTTGAGGAAGGTTCTGGTCGGTATGTGTCGTGCCCTGGGGGTTTGCGTCAGAGCTGTTTCGTGGATTAACTCGAATGGTCTAGTCGGGGCTCCGTCGGGATGGCATTCTGGTTTTATTATCGCGATCTCGACTAAGGGTGTCAGTGGCGTTCATGGGGGAACATGCGAGTCCGGATGAGGCCATGTATAGGAGGCCTTCTAGCACGGTGATCGAATGTCTCAAAGAGGTTGAGTTGGTGACGCGAGCTCTGATTTGGACGCCCGCAGCACCCCCTGTCGTGACCCATTTCACTTAAAAAGGGTGACATGGTGTTGTCGCGGACAGCTGCGACTGTCGGCGCATGACGATCACTGACGAGGACTGCCTCGCCGAGACCTCCGCGTTCAACGAGCAGTTCGAGACCGCCCGTCCGTCGCGTGGCGAAGTACCGGATGCGACCGCACTGGAACTGCTGCGGCGCAACCGGCTGGGCGGCGATGCCCCACCGGTGAGGCTGCCGCAGGGGCAGGACCGCGTCGTGGCGGGCGGGGTGCCGGTCCGGGCCTTCGTGCCGGACCACGTCGACGGCGTTTACCTGCACATCCACGGCGGTGGCTGGGCAATCGGCGCTGCGGGAGGACAGGACGAGAAGCTGTGGCGGCTGGCGGAGCAGGCCCGGCTGGCGGTGGTGAGCGTGGAATACCGGCTGGCACCGGAGCACCCGTTCCCGGCCGGGCCCGACGACTGCGAAGCGGTTGCCCGGTGGCTGGTGGACCACGCCGCGGCCGAGTTCGGCACCCGACGGCTGCTGATCGGCGGCGAATCGGCCGGCGCCCACCTGAGCGTCCTGACGCTGCTGCGCCTCCGCGACCGGCACGGCATCACCGGCGCGTACCGGGCGGCCCAGTTGACCTTCGGCCCGTACGACCTGTCGATGACACCGAGCCAGCGGCTGTTCGGGTCCAGGCAACTGCTGAGCAACACCGACTCGCTGCGGCGCAGCTACGAACGCTTCACGCCGGGGATGGGAGCGGAGGACCGCCGCGACCCGGAGGTCTCGCCGCTGTACGCAGACCTGGCCGGGTTGCCGCCGGCCCGAATCGTCGTCGGCACCGAAGATCCGCTGCTGGACGACTCGCTCTTCCTGGCAGCGCGGTGGCAGGCGGCGGGGGCACCCGTGCAGCTCGGCGTCGTCGCCGGCGCGATGCACGGCTTCACCCTGTTCCCGTTGACCATCACCGAGCGGGAACAGCAGCGCGAGCAGGACTTCTTGGCCGGCGCGTGACGGTAGCGTCGACCGCGTGAACCGGACTGCTCGGCTCTACGCACTGGTGGAAGAGTTGCGCGCGGTGGCCCCGCGGACGCTGACGGTCGCGGCGCTCGCCGCGCGGTTCGAGGTCAGCACCCGCACTGTGCAGCGCGATCTCCAGACGTTGATGGATACCGGTGTCCCGGTGCGCACCACACCAGGACGAGGTGGGGGCTGGTCGATCGACCCGGCGATGACCCTTCCCCCGATCCGCTTCACCGCAGACGAGGCCTCGGCATTGGTCGCCGCGCTCGCGGTGTCCGACGCCTCAGCTCCTTTCGCAGGCGCGGCCCGCACGGCATCGCAGAAGATCGCGGCTTCGATGACCGGACCCGCCTCGGTCGCGGCGCAGGGGCTCGCCGCGCGGATCGTCGCACTGCCGGCCCGGACCGAGGGGGCGGTCCGGGCCGCGGTGGAACAAGCCCTCGCCAGCGGCACGGTGTTGCTGTTGTCCTACACCGATGAGGCGGGGCGGGAGAGCGACCGCGAAGTGGAACCCGCCGGACTGCTCACCGCCAACGGCAGGTGGTACCTCATCGCCTGGTGCCGCGCGCGGAAGGCCGGCCGAGGTTTCCGGCTGGACCGGATCACAGCAGCGGTCCCGACCGACGAGCAGGCGCCGTCCCACGACCTGGCCGACCTCTTGAACGGCTCGACTGCCGCCGGTGCGGTGCGGCCCGCCGCGCTGGTCTCGCTCGCCCCTCCGCGGTGAGAGTGCTGTGAGGTTGAGCTGGGCAGATGTGCCTGCAGTTGACTTCCTGCCGGGGCAAGTAAGACTGGTGGTGTGGTCAAGACGCTGCACCCGCAGAACTACGCCGACGTCTACCACGTCGGCGACTACTTCCGGCAGGGCAATGCCGTGCTGATGGACCTGACTGCCCTGACGAACACCGAGGCGATACAGCTGATCGACTTCGCGGCGGGCATGGTCGTCGCGCGGGACGGAAACATGGAGCGCGTCGCACCGAAGGTCTTCCTCCTCAGCCACGACAAGGAGCGCTCCTGAGCCGTGCTCGGCCAGGAGCTCACCCGGGTGGGGTGCGTTCCGCAGCTGTTGTGGCCTCGATCGACATCGTCCTTGTCGGTAAATCGATGCGCCGACGTCACGAGTGGAATTGTTTTCGCGATTCTTTCGGGTTCATTCGAATGGAGATAATCTGTTCGGCTGTAATTCATGGGTGGAGGCTGACCGGGGGTATTCGGGCAAGTTCTCGGCATGCCTCAGTCTGACCTTCTTAGGTACTCTGAGCTGGGATGATGATGCTGTCGGGGGATCTTGGTGGTGTGCATTTCGGGGACATCACTTCATCGCATGAGGTGAGTGCGTCGAGTTCGAGTTGCAGTGCTTTGCGGCGCTGGCGATACAGTATTCGATGCGAGATCGGTGGAGTATTTCGAGCTGATTCCCCGGTCTGAATTGATCGGCGCGAAGTTCGTTGCCGCAGATCCAGTTCTCATGGAAGGAAGTGTCCTGATGCGCACTGCGAAGCGCGTGCTGACCGTCATCTCGGTGAGCGTCCCGCTGCTGTTGGGAGCGACGGCCACGGCGATGGCCGGCGACGATCCCGGCGGCTCTCCGACGCAGCAGCAGAACCAGGACGAGATCCAGGTGAGCAAGCCGACGAACAACAATGTCTCGCCGTCGGTCGTGGTGCAGCAGGGCAATGGTGACCACACCGCCAACACCGGGCCGACGCAGACCAACAACGCCGACCAGGCCCAGGCCGGTGACTGGGAGGACAACACCCAGGCCCAGGCGGTCGGTCCCGACGGCTCTCCGGTCCAGGTGCAGAACCAGGACGAAGTCCAGGTGAGCAAGCCGACGAACAACAACAACTCGCCCTCGGTCGTGGTGCAGCAGGGCGATGGCAGCCACACCGCCAACACCGGCCCGACGCAGACCAACAACGCCAACCAGGACCAGGACGGCGACTGGGACGGCAACGCGCAGGTCCAGGAGGTCGCGCCGCACTGACCGCGCATCGACCAACGCTCGGCCGGGGTGTCCCGGCCGAGCGTTCGGCGTCGGGGGTGGAAAACCGGTTGATCTCCCGGTCGAATCGCGTAGGGTTCACGGCTGCGCTCTTTCCGAAACGGCTTCTGGGGGAACGATGAGCGACAGCACGGCGGTCGATCCATCCAATGTGGACCAGCTGCGCGCGTGGGACGGGAACCAGGGCGAATTCTGGACTTCCCGCGCCGACCGCTTCAACGAAGGCGTCGCGGGCTACCAGGACAGGTTCCTCGACGCCGCGGAGATCGACCGCGCCTCGACGGTGCTGGACATCGGCTGCGGCAGCGGGCAGACGACCCGGGACGCGGCGCGGCGTGCGGTCGACGGTTCGGTGCTGGGCGTGGACCTGTCCTCGAGCATGATCGAGCTGGCCCGTCGGCTGGCCGCGCGCGACGAGCTGTCCAACGTGGCGTTCGAGCAGGTCGACGCGCAGGTGCACGACTTCCCGGAGCAGCACTTCGACGTCGCGATCAGCCGACACGGGGTGATGTTCTTCGGCGATCCGCTCGCGGCGTTCCGCAACATCGCGCGGGCGGTGCGTCCCGGCGGCCGCCTGGCCCTGCTGACCTGGCAGCCGGTGGAGCGGATCGAGTGGATGACGGCGTTCCGCACGCTGCTGGCCGCCGGCCGCGAGCTGCCGCTACCACCGTCGACCGGGCCGAGCCCGTTCTCGCTGAGCGACCCGGACGCGGTCCGGGAACTGCTGTCGGCGGCCGGATTCGACGACGTGCAGCTGCACGACCTCGCCGAACCGATGTACTTCGGCCGCGACGTGGACGACGCGTGCGACTTCATCGCCGAACAGCACGCCTGGCTGCTCGCCGACCTCGACGCCGACGACAAGTCCCGCGCCATCGCCGACCTGCGCGCGGACCTGGCCGACCACCAGACCGAGCGCGGCGTGCTCTACGACTCGGCGGCCTGGCTGGTCGAAGCCCGACGCCGCTGAGCCCACCGGAGCGGGCCCAGCGGCGCGCCGAGATCAGCCCCGCACGAACTCCGCGAGGTGCGCGGACTGCGCCAGCCGCGACTCCTCATGCACGTACATCATGTGGCCGGCGGGGTAGTAGCGGACGTCGATGTTCTCCCGCAGCTGCGGCGGGATCGGCAGCCGGGCCAGGACGTGCTCGGCCGCGAAGTACGGCGTCGCGCCGTCGGTGTAGCCGCAGCCCACGTGGATCCGCAGGTGCGGGTTGGCCTGCATCGCCGCGCCGAGCTTGTCCACGACGGACACGCTCGCGCCCTCGAACTCCTTGTAGGACCAGGGCTGCACCTTGCTGGTGATCATCTCGTAGGGCAGGTCGCTGGTGTAGTCGAGCTCTTCGCGCAGGTAGTGGTTGATCGACGCCGCGTAGGCCCCGAGGATCCCGGAGATGCTCGGGTCGTCGGTGAAGTGCTCGCCCGCCGCGTCCGGCTCCCAGCCGGTGAACCGGCCGTCCATCCGGCCCACCGTCTGCCGCCGGTCGCGCAGCAGCTCGGTGAAGAACCGGATGTGCTCGATGCGCAGGTTCGCGCGCTCCACGTAGTCCTCGGAGAGCCCGGACAGCCCCGCGACCCGGCGCACCACCTCGGCCCGCTCCTCGTCGGTCAGCCGCGCGCCGCGGGCCAGCGCCCACTGGTACTCCTTGGCGGCGTACTCCTCGGCCTCGTCGAGCACCTCGCGCAGCGGCCGGTCGCCGTGCTTGCCGTGGTGGTGCGCGATCGCCGCGTAGGTCGGCAGGTACAGCGAGTACGGCAGGTCGTTGCCGTCGGTGAACCGGACCGTGCCCAGGTCCAGCACCGAGGAGATCAGCAGCAGGCCGTTCGGGTAGAGCCCGTACCGGGACTGCAGGTGCTCGGCCAGCGCCGCCGCGCGCAGCGTGCCGTAGGACTCGCCGGCCAGGTACTTCGGCGACATCCACCGGCCGTTGCGGGTGGTCCACAGCCGGATCACCTCGGCGATGGACTCGATGTCGCGCTTGTAGCCGTGGAAGTCGCCCGGCGTGCCGCCCTCGACGGCCCGCGAGTACCCGGTCGACACCGGGTCGATGAACACCAGATCGCTGTGCGCCAGCAGGGTTTCCGGGTTGTCGGCCAGCCCGTAGGGCGGCGGGGCGAGGTCGCCGGCGTCGCCGGAGACGACGCGCCGCGGGCCGAGCAGCCCGAGGTGCAGCCACACGCTCGAGGACCCCGGGCCGCCGTTGAACGCGAAGGTCACCGGGCGGGTGGTCCCGGGGTCGGCGTCGACGACGTAGGAGGTCACGAAGACCTCGGCCTTGGCCTTGAACCCGTCGAACTTGCCGTCGGTCTGCACCTCTTCGCGCAGCACGACGCGCCCGGTCGTGGCGGTGTAGGACAGCTCCGCGCCGTCCACCACGATCGAGTGGTGCGTGCTGACCAGGTCGTCGGCCGGCTCCGCCGGGGTGGTGGTTTCCTTGCTCTCGTCGGTCTTGTCCGCGCTGGCTGCCATGCCGACCACATTACGTGCCGCTGAACCGGTTTTCTGCGATTTTTGAGAGGTGCCCACCGCGCCCTCCAGGCTGGTCACCGACCCCGTCGGCGACCCCGCCACTGCCGCCCCGACCGCATCTCGGCTGTCCGACCTGGACCAGCTGATCACCCGCTGCACGGCCTGCCCGCGCCTGGTGGCCTGGCGCGAGGAGGTGGCCGAGGTCAAGCGCGCGGCGTTCCGCGACGAGGAGTACTGGGGCCGCCCGGTCCCGGGCTTCGGCCCGCCGGACGCCGCGATCGGCATCGTCGGCCTGGCCCCGGCAGCGCACGGCGGGAACCGGACCGGCCGCATCTTCACCGGAGACCGCAGCGGCGACGTCCTGTTCCGAGCGCTCTACGACGTCGGCCTGGCGTCGCAGCCCGAAGCGCACCACCTGGACGACGGCCTGCAGCTGTTCCGCACCAGGATCACGGCCCCGGTCCACTGCGCCCCACCGGCCAACAAACCGACCCCGGCCGAACGCGACACCTGCCGCCCGTGGCTGGTCCAGGAGCTCGACCTGCTCCGCCCGACCCTGCGAGTGGTGATCGTCCTCGGAGCCTTCGGCTGGCAAGCCCTCCTCCCGGTCCTGGCCGACGCGGTGTGGCAGATCCCCCGCCCCCGCCCCAAGTTCGGCCACGAAGCCCACGCCGAACTCCCGGCAACGGACGGCGGAGCACCCCTCCACCTCCTCGGCTGCTACCACGTCAGCCAGCAGAACACCTTCACCGGAAAGCTGACCCCGGAGATGCTCCGCGGCGTCCTGGAACGGGCCAAGGAGCTGGCGGGGGTTCGGTGAGGTCCGGCACCGGCAGCGCATGACGCTTGCCGTTATCAACGTCGCCTGAGAACGTCGAGATCGTGGACTACCACTGAAGGGGGCTGAGGATGTCTGACGAGTGCGTCATGCCTCCGGTTCATCCCGGGGAAGTCCTGAGCGAGGAGTACTTGGAGCCGCTCGGCGTCACGCAGCACCGGTTGGCCGTGGCAATCGGCGTTCCGCCGCGTCGGATCAACGAGATCGTGCACGGCAAGCGTGGGGTCTCGGCTGACACGGCGCTGCGGCTCGCGCGCTTCTTCGGCACCTCCGAGAGGTTCTGGCTCAACCTTCAGTCGCGCTACGACTTGGAACGTGAGAGGGACGCCCTCGCCGACACGTTGGCCCGGATCCAACCGCTGTCCGCGTGACAGCGCATCAAGCGCCCGTGATGTCTGCGCGAAGTTTCGAGATCTGCGTCGATGCCAACGATCCCGAGTTGCTGCGGCGGTTCTGGTGCGCGGCGTTGGGCTACGTCGAGCAGGTCACGGCCGAGGGGGCTGTGGATCTGGTCGATCCTTCCGGGCGGGGGCCGACGCTGTGGTTTCAGAAGGTCGCCGAGACCAAGACCACGAAGAACCGCGTTCACCTGGACATCCGGGTTCCCGACGCGGACCGCCGGACATTGGTCTCCCAGCTGTGCGAGCTGGGCGGCCGTGAAATTCGCACTGCTCCCAGGTTCACCGTTCTGGCCGATCCTGAGGGCAACGAACTCTGCCTGACGGAGTGACCTCTCGGACACGTCGCCATGGTCGACGTCCCTTCGGTTCACGGCCGAACAGCCCGGTCCGCTGACTTCGGTTCGACGCGTCGATGCGGAAGATCAGTCCAGGACTCGGGCCAGTTCGGCGAGTCTGGCGGCATGTCCGGGTAGGTGCTGCGTTGCCCGGACGTGGATCAGCTCGTCCCACGGGAGATGTTGGTCGGGGACGGAGTTGCCGTCGCGGTCCACGAGGCTCAGCCGCACCGGGGTGTGCGCGGCGTGGTCCGGGATGCACTGGACGGTGGCGGTGAAGTAGTCCGCGTTGCGGCGGACGAGGGCGATCCGCTCCTGGTGCGAAGTGCGGCTGATCAGCGCGTTGAGCGTCGCGGGGTCCATGGCTTCGCGGTTGTCGACGACGACCGGGGCTCCGACGAGGAGGTCGCGGGCTGCGGCGGCGAGGATGCGGTCGCTGAGCGCGACGTGGGCGATCGTCCAGTCGGCGAGGGTGCGGTCCTGTTCGGTCAGCGGGGTCGCGTCGGTGATCGCTTCCGCGTTCCGGATCAGTTCGGGGTACGCGGTTTCGAGGGCGTTCGTGTTCATCGGATCTCCTCGGTGCGTCGGGCGGGGATCGCCAGGACCAGCAGGCACAGCAGGGCGATGAGGACGGCGGAGCACTGCACGGCCAGCAGCAGGCCGAGCCAGGTGGCGAGCACACCGACACCGATCACCGGCACGCCGACGCCGAGGTAGATGAGCACGTAGAAGCTGGAGAGCACCTCGGCCTGGCGATCCGCGGGTGCGGCCTGGCTGACCGCGGTGAGGCCGCCGAGGAACGCCAAGCCCTGCCCGATCCCGGCGATGACCGTTGCGACCAGCAACAACGTCAACGAACGCAGGCCGCCTGCGACGGCGAGCAGCACGAGTCCCGCGGCCAGCAGCGGGAGGCCGACGAGCTCCAGCTTTCGTGCCCGACCGCCGTAGCCGACGAGCTGGGCCGCCGCGGAGCTCGCCAGCATCAGGGCCACCGCGGCTCCGCTGAGCAGCAGGTTCGTGCTGCGGGAGAGCTCCGCGACGTACGTCGGGACGAGGGTGAGGAACAGTCCGATCACGGCGAAGGCGAGGAAGCTGGCTGCACCGCTGGTCGCGAACACGCCCCGAACGGCCTTCGGCACCTGCGGACGACGTGGCTTCCACCGCGTGGCGGTGCGCCCCTGCGGCAACGAGGCGATCGCCACCGCAGCCGGCACCAGCAGCACGATCTCGACCACGAACGGCAGCACGTGGGGAGCCGGGGCGTACTCGGCGAGCAGGCCGGCCAGCACCGGTCCTAGGCCGAGCCCGCCGACTGAGGCCACTGTGGACACCAGGGCTGCTCGGCGGCGGTTGCCGGTGGGCTCGAGTTCGGCCAGCACGGCGGTCAACGTGCCCGAGGCGAAACCGAGCGAGAGGCCCTGGAGTACCCGTGCGGCGAACAGCCATGCGGTTCCGGAGGCGAGGGCGAAGATCAGCGATCCCAGCACCGCCGTCGCAACGGCCGGTAGCAGCACGCGGCGGCGTCCGACCGCGTCCGACAACGGCCCGGCCACCAGCAGCGACGGGATCAGCGCCGCCACGTACGCCGCGAAGATCAACGTGGTGACCAGCGGGGAGAAGCCGAACTGCTGCTGGTAGCCGCGGTAGAGCGGGGTGGGCAGGTTCGTCCCGGTCAGCAGGATCAGGAGCGCGTACGCGCAAGCCCAGAACTTCCAGCGGGTTTCGGATCGGACGGGTTCGCGGGTGGGCGACTGCACTTCGAGTGGCATCTGCGCTCCAGGAAGTCATGTTCGAGTTTTCCGAACATAGCACATGTTCGGAAAATTCGAACATGGTCGCTATCCTGGGGGCATGGCAAGCCGCACCGCGACCGAACTCGTCCACCCCGCTCGCGACGAGCTGCGCTTCACCGACGTGATGGCCGCGCTCTCCGATCCGGTGCGCCTGGCGATCGTCGCCGGGCTCGCCGGGGCCGAGGGTGAACTCGCGTGCGCGACGTTCGCGCTGCCGGTCAGCAAGTCCACGCAGAGCGGCCACTTCAAGGTCCTCCGGGAAGCCGGTGTGATCCGCCAGCGCAACGAGGGAACCCGCCGCCTGAACAGCCTGCGCCGCGACGACCTCGAAGCCAGGTTCCCGGGACTGCTCGACCTCGCCATCCCGGAAGGGCAGGCGGTCATCGCCGACTGGTCGCGGTAGGAAGAAGGCGCCTCGTGGTCGACTTCTGGTCGGCGGGTTCCGGCGTCGAAAAACCCAGTGCGTACGGGTGATTCGGTGGTCACACTGGCCCGATGGATCGCCAAACGCTGAGCTTCCTGGCCCACGTCGACCACCCCATCGCGGCTCCGCTGTCCGATTCGAACGTGGGACGGTTGCTCCGGCAGGTCGGGTGCTCGCCCGGTGCCTCCGTGCTCGACCTCGGTTGTGGCGCAGGGGAATGGGTGCTCCGCGCCCTGGAGGAATATCCGACGGCGCGTGCTTTCGCCGTGGACACGTCGGAACCGGCGCTGCGGCGAGCCGAGGAGACCACCCGGGATCGCGGGCTCCGGGGCCGGGTGATCTACGCGCAGGGCGATGCGCGGGAGTATCGACCGCCGAAGGCGTGCGACCTGGTGATGTGCGTCGGTGCAACGCATGCCTTCGGGGGATTCGAGGAATCGCTGCGGGCCATCGACGAGCGCGTCGCACCTGGTGGCACGGTCCTCATCGGCGAGGGGTTCTGGGAACGGCCTCCGACCCGGGCGGCGCTGGACGCGCTCGACGCGGTGCCCGAGGACTTCCAGGACCTCGCGGGCACGGTGGAGACCGCGGAGAAGGCCGGCTGGACGCCGGTGTACGGGCACGTCAGCGAGCTCGGCGAGTGGGACGAGTACGAGTGGTCCTGGACCGGCTCGCTGACCCGGTGGGCCCTCGACCACCCCGAACATCCGGACGCCGAGGCTGCGATCGAGGCGGCGCGCGAGCACCGCGACGGCTGGCTGCGCGGCTACCGCGGAGTCCTCGGCTTCGTCTGCCTGCTCCTCCGACGCAAGCAGGAACACCCGCCACGAGCCTGAACCCCGCGACACGCCTTCAAATCAACATCCCGACACGCCCGTCCCCGTCCGTCCCATCGGCATGTCGGGACTCGGGCGCGCCGACACCTCACCGCAGTTTCAATTGAAACTGTGATCCGCCGTGCCTGGGTTTTACAGTTTCAATTGAAACTGCACACCCGGGCGTGTCGGGACCCCGGCGTGTCGGGACCTCCGGACCCCGACACGCCGACACCTGTGGACAAGTCGTCCTGCCTGTGGAGAACTTCCGCAAATTCAATGGAAATCGGAGGTCCGATTTCCATTGAATTTGCGGAACTCCCACCGGCGGCGGACGGCCTGGTGCTCGCACGGCGAGGGAGCGAGCGGTTCGCCCGCGCCTGGGGTGCCGCGGAGGGTGATCTGTGTGCGTGGTCGTCGACGTGGGTCAGGCGGGCAGGGTTTCGCCTGTTTCCAGGAGGGTTTTCAGGTTGGAGAGCAGGTGGGGCCAGCCGTTGCCGACCATCTGGCGCATCGTGCTGCCGTCCGGGAAGTCGTCGTGGGTGACGGTGAGCTTGACCGTCTCGCCGTGCGGTTCGAGCTCGAACGTGACCTTCGACCGGGACTCGGCGGCGAGCGTGGCGCGGAGGTCGTCGTCGATGCCCACGGCCGCCGCCCACTCCGGGGTCGGCGTGTGCCAGGTGTAGGAGAGCCGGCGGTGCGGCTCGGATTCCAGCACGACCTGCTCCGGGTCGGTGGTGCGCTGGCCGTTCTCCTCCCAGACCACGGGGGATCCCGGGCGCCAGTCGGTTTCGAAGGCGACTCCCCAGTAGCGGCGGGTGAACGCCGGATCGGTGAGGGCCTGCCACAGCTGTTCCGGCGTGGTTCGGATGAAAGTCGTGTAGACGAAGGCGTTTCCGCTCATCGGTGCTGACTCCAATGCTCGTTTGAGATCGGACAGCGCCTCGGCGCGCTGCCGGTCGTACTGGTGCATCCAGCGGTCGGCGATCGCGTTGATCGGTGCGGCGTTCAGGTAGTGCAACTTCTCGCGGCCGCGGCGAACCGTCGTGACCAGGCCCGCCTCCTCGAGCACCGCCAGGTGCTTGCTGACCGACTGCCGGGTCATGTTCAGCCCCGCGCACAGTTCGCGCAGCGCTTGCCCGTTCCGGGTGTTGAGGCTGTCCAGCAGTCGACGCCGGTTCGGGTCGGCCAGGGCCTTGAAGACTTCGTCCATCGCTCCCCGTCAAAAATGCAGCCGGCTGGCTGCCTAAAAGATAGGCAGCCAACCGGCTGCATGTCAACGCGGACCACGCGGGATGGCGAGGGTGAGGAACGCGGTCGCGACCATCGCCGCCGCGCCGATCCAGCCGGCGGTCTGCAAGCCGTGGGCGCCGCCGATGGTGTTGGCGATCCCGACCAGGACTGCAAGGCCGACAGCACCGCCGATGTACTGCGACGTCGAGGTCAGCGCGGCGGCGACCCCTTGCTGCTCGGCGTTCGTGCCGGTGGATGCGGCCAGGAAGATCGGCGGGAATCCGATGCCCGCGAACAGCGCCCAGGCGATCACGCCGGGGAAGACCGCCCAGTACGAGCCGTCGGGGGTCAGGCACGCCGCGAAGATCCCCATGGCCACGCCGAATCCCGCCATTCCGGTGAACAGCGCGACCCGCAATCCCCAGCGCTTCAACAGGCGGGGGAACAGCACGCCGGAGCCGATCATGCTCAGCACGCTCATCGGCAGGAAGCCGAGCCCGGTGGTCAGCGCGCCGTAGCCGAGGACTTCCTGCAGGTAGGTGGTGAAGACGTAGTACTGGGTGGCGATCGCGCTCATGAACGCGAAGACCACGGCGACCGCCACCGCGAGGTTCCGGTTCCGGAACATCTGCAGCGGGACGAGCGCGTTGCGCGAGCGTCGCTCGAGCGCGAAGAACGCCACGAGCAGCCCCGCGCCGAGGATCAAGCAGCCTGCCGCACGGAAGGTCGCCCACCCGATCTCAGGGCCGTTGACCAGTCCGAACACCACCGACGTCGAACCGGCGGTCGCCAGCGCCGCCCCCGGCAGGTCGAAGTCGCGGAAGTCCGGCCCGACGCGCTTGCGATCCGCGGGCAGCAGGGTGAATCCGGCGATCGTGGCGAGGATCGTGAACGGGACGTTGACGAACAGAACCCATTCCCAGCCGAGGAATCCGGTCAGCACGCCACCGCCGAGCGCGCCGAGCGCAGCGCCGGAACTCCCGGCGATGCCCCACACCGCGAGCGCGTTCGTGCGCGCCGGTCCCTCCGCGAAGTTGGTGTTGATCAGCTTGAGCGTGGACGGGATCAGCAGCGCGGCACCCAGGCCCTGGACGGCGCGAGCGGCGACGAGCATCTCCGGTCCCGCGGCCAGGCCGCCGAACAGTGAAGAGATGCCGAAAAGCACTGCGCCGACGAGGAAAACGCGCCGCGCGCCCAGCCGGTCCGCCGCGCGGCCGCCCGCCAGCAGGAAGCCGCCCAGCGCGACGGTGTAAGCGCTGACCACCCACTGGAGCGATTGGGGGCTGAAGGCCAGTTCGCGCCCGATCTCCGGCAGAGCGACGAAGACGATGTCGAAGTCGACGGCGACGACCAGCTGGGCCAGCGCCAGCAACGCCAGGACCGCGCGAGGGCGGTGCTTGCGGCTGGTCGGCTCCCGCAGGTCGTGGTGCGTGGTGGACACGGACTTCCCCTCTGCTCTTGGTGCACGATTTGTTACAGGGGTGATGTTCTGTGATCCTGGGCTGACCTGGAAGGAGGCACTTTCATGTCCCGGAGGAACACCGATGTGTCCGACCAGTTCAGCGAGCACGCCTGCGCGCTGGCCGAGGTCGTGGACCGGGTGAGCGGCAAGTGGGCCATCGGTGTGCTGGTCGCCGCGGCGGCCGGTCCGATCCGGTTCACCGAGCTGGAGCGGACCGTCGAAGGCATCAGCCGGCGCATGCTGACCCTGACCCTGCGCAACCTCGAACGCGACGGGCTGCTGATCCGCACCGTCTACCCGACGGTGCCGCCGAAGGTCGAGTACGAGCTCACCGACGTCGCGCGCGAACTGCACGAGTCGCTGGCCGGCCTGACGGCCTGGGCCGAACGCCACCGCACCACGATCGCGGAGGCCCGCAGGGCCTACGACGCGAAAACCGCTGGCTGACCGGGCATCCTCCGCAGCCCGCGCAAATCGGTGGTGAACGTCGGTGCTGCGTGGGAGGTTTCGCGGTATGACGGGATCTGATCCGAAGGCTGATCTGAAGCTGTACCTGAAGTCCGCTCGCGAAGCGCTGCTGTGGAAGCTCGACGGGCTCTCCGAGTACGACGTCCGCCGCCCGCTGACGCCGACGGGCACCAACCTGCTGGGGCTGGTCAAGCACGTCGCGAGCATGGAGGCCGGGTACTTCGGCGTCGTGTTCGACCGGCCGTTCCCGGAGCCGCTTCCCTGGTTGGGGCCGGACGCCGAGCGCAACGCGGACATGTGGGCCACCGCCGACGAGTCGCGCGAGTGGGTCGTCGACTTCTACCGCCGGGCTTGGGCGCACTCGGACGCCACGATCGACGCCCTGGAGCTGGACGCGCCGGGCCGGGTGCCGTGGTGGTACAGCGATCGGAACGAGGTGACGCTGCACCGGATCCTGGTGCACGTGATCGCCGAGACCGACCGCCACACCGGCCACGCCGACATCGTCCGGGAGCTCATCGACGGCCAGGTCGGGCTGGTCGACGGCAACGACAACATGCCGGATGCCGACCAGGCGTGGTGGGAGGACTACCGCGCCCGCCTGGAACGAGTCGCCGAGGACGCGTCCCGGGACTGAATCCCACGGGTTCGAGAACACGCTGGAGTGAACTTCGCTCGCCAGCGTCTTCGCAGGTAGCGGTGAAGTTACCACCGCCGGTAGCATCTTCGTCATGAGCGCGTTGCCGAACGAGCCCGCGGGCAGCCATGAGCGGGGGAGGGACTTCACCGAGCGGTTGGCTCTGCTGCTGAGCCAGTACCGCGAACTCGACGAGCCCGCGCGGGACGATGCCGTGGAAGCGGGCTCGTCGGGCAACGCGCGGTCGCTGGGGCGTGCGCGGAAGGTCAGCGTTTCGATGCCCGAGGACTTGACCGCTGCGGTTCAACGCAGGGTGGGGCGGGGCGAGTTCAGCCAGTACGTGACCGATGCGGTGGCCAAGCAGCTCGAACTGGACCTGCTGGCCGAGCTGTCGGGTCTGCTCGACGCGGAGCACGGTGAGCTTCCGGAAGAGCTGCTGGCGGAGGCGCGGACGGCATGGCCGGACGCCGAGTAGCGGCCGGCGGAACGCTGGTCCTGGACAGCGAGGGGGTGGCCAAGCTTGCGAGCGGAGATGCGCGAGCCCGTTCGTACCTGGAGATCGCGCGGACGCGGCGGGCCAGAGTCGTCGTCAGCGCGATAACCCTGGCGGAAGTGCTTCGCGGCGGAGCTCGGGACGCCTTGGTGCATCGAGTGCTCTCGCGTGTCGTCGTAGTTCCGGTATCGGCCGAAATCGCCCGCACAGCTGGAGAAATCCTCGGTGCGACGGGCTTGTCCGGTCACCGCTGCGCGATCGACGCGGTCGTCGCGGCGACGGCTCTGGATCTCGCGCGCCCGGTGGTCCTGCTGACCAGCGACCCGGACGACCTCAACCAACTCGTCGACGAGCCGGAACGACCAAAGCGCGAACGAGTAGTGGTCCGCCACGTCTAACGGATCCGCGATCGCCGAATCATCGGCTGAACCGGGGTTCGGTCCAGGTGGTGACGGGTAGTTGCGCGAATTGGTTGCTGGGGAATGGTCCTGATCCGGTAGGCAGGTCGAGGTGAACGTCGCGTGAACGAATTTGGGGAAAACGGACAGGTAGTGATCGGGTTCGGGCATCGCCGCACAAGATTCGGTAGGGTGGCCAGAACCAGCCCTCATGACACCTCGGTGGCGTCATCGCGACACCACCGCACACCACCCCTCCGGGGTGCGTACACAGCGCGTTCTCCCGTGCACGCCGCGTTGATCGTGATCGAGACCACTCGCGACTGGCGTCACATTAAGGGGGGTCGGCGCAGCGCGAACACGGTACGTGGTGCGACCATGTGAACCATGGCTGGTAAATCCGATCCCACGCGGATTCTCATCCTCGGCGGCGGTTACGTCGGCATGTACACGGCACTTCAGCTGCAGAAGAAGCTGGGGCGCCGGGAAGCCTCCGTGACGGTCGTCGATCCTCAGCCGCACATGACCTACCAGCCCTTCCTCCCGGAAGCGGCCGCGGGCAACGTTGAGCCCCGCCACGTGGTAGCGCCACTGCGACGAGTGTTGAAGCGGTGCCACGTTGTCACCGCCGCTGTCACCGAGATCAACCACGACCAGAAGGTCGTCACGGTCGACAACCCGCAGACGGGTTCCGAGCAGATCGCCTACGACGTGCTCGTCGTGGCGCTGGGCTCGGTCTCCCGGTTGCTGCCGATCCCCGGCCTCGCCGAGGAGGGCATCGGGCTCAAGACCGTTGGCGAAGCGACCTACCTGCGCAACCACGTGCTGGGCAAGATGGACGCCGCCGCGAACACCGACGACGAGGAGCTGCGCAAGCGGCTGCTCACCTTCACCTTCGTCGGTGGCGGGTTCGCGGGCGTCGAGGCGCTGGCGGAGCTGGAGGACATGGCCCGCTTCGCGACCCGCTACTACAACAACATCAAGCCCGACGACATGTCCTGGGTGCTCGTCGAAGCCGCTGGCCGGGTGATGCCCGAGGTCAGCGAGAAGATGGGCGTCTACGTCGTCAACGCGCTGGAAGAGCGCGGCATCAAGGTCTACCTGAACACCTTCCTGAAGTCGGTCGAGGGCGGTCACGCGGTCCTGTCCGACGGCACGGAGTTCGACACCGACACCCTGGTGTGGAACGCGGGTGTCAAGGCCAACCCGGTGCTGAAGAACAGCGACCTGCCGCTCGACGAGCGCGGCCGGGTCAAGGCCAGCACGCACCTGCAGGTCGAGGGCCTGCCGGGTGTGTGGGCCGCCGGTGACTGCGCCGCGGTGCCGGACCTGTCCAAGACCGACGAGAACCCCGGTGCGACCTGCGCGCCGTCGGCTCAGCACGCGGTCCGGCAGGCCAACCAGCTCGCCAAGAACGTGCTGTCGTCGCTGCGCGGGAAGCAGACCAAGGAGTACCGGCACGCCTACGCCGGTTCGGTCGCCGGCATGGGGCTGTACAAGGGCGTCGCCGACGTCTACGGCTTCAAGGCCAAGGGCTTCGTGGCGTGGTTCATGCACCGCTCGTACCACGTGAGCCGCATGCCCACCTTCAACCGCAAGCTGCGCATCATCATCGACTGGACGCTGGCCTTCCTGTTCAAGCGGGAAGTCGTGTCCCTGGGCCAGATCCAGAACCCGCGGGCCGCGTTCGAGCGCGCCGCGGAGAGCTGATCTGTACGGTCGGGGTAGAGGCGACGAAGCCGCGTGTCGCACTGGCACGCGGCTTTCTTGCGTCGAGGTTCTGCTCCGTGCGGGCTAATTGATGATCAGATACCCTTGACAGTCCGTAGCGAGTAATCGAAGACTGTTCCTCGATGTTCGCCTGAACGGGTAAGTCGTGCGGGGGAAGGGGTGAATCCCTTGACGCTGAAGGAACTGGCTGCCTTGTTGCGCAGCGGCGCGGTCGAGAAGGGTCCGCTCGCCGATTTCGCGGCGGACTACCGCGAGGCGGCCAAGGTCTTCCGGAAGAAGGACGACTGACGATGGCATCGGCCGAGGGGCAGCCCGCCGGCACCGGAGGTGTCTCCGAGCCGTCCCTGCGCCCCACGCCGATGCTGCTGCAGGGCCAGGACTACTTCTTCCGAGCCCCCGACACCCCGCTGGACTTCCAGGAGCGGATGTTCGCCGCGGACCTGGTGGAGGACGATCCCGGTGACCCGGTGCCGTGCGTGCTGGTGCTCGCCCGCGCCTCCGACATGGAGATGAACGAGCTCTCCCTGGCGCTGGCCGAGCACGACGTGCGCATGGTGCGCATCGACGCCGACCGCTGCCTGGACCTGCCGCTCACCATCTACGCCGACACCCCGCTGGTCGAGTTCCACCGCTGGTTGCTGCGCCCGGTGCTGGTCTGGCGGCGGCACTTCGACATCGATGCCGTGCCGGTCGACCCGACCACGGTGCACGGCGCCTACGTCCGCGAGCAGTGGCGGGCGGTGGCCAACTGGCTGTCCTGCCGGAACGACTGGGAGCGGGTGAACTCGGTGCGCGTGAGCGAGCACCTCGACCGGCTGACCCAGCTGCAGGACGCGGCGGCGGTCGGCCTGCGGGTGCCCCGCACCTCGGTGACCACCATGCCCGGCCGGAGCCGGCCCGGCGGCGGGCGCTGCATCGTCAAGACGGCCGGCCACCACCTGCTCGAACCCGAGCCGGGCGCGCTGCGCGGCCTGTTCCCGCAGCCGCTGGACATCCGCCGCTCCGGCGAAGCCCTCGAACCGGCCCCGGTGCTGGTCCAGCAGTACCTCGACTCGGACCGCGAGCTGCGCGTGTTCGTGGTCGGCGACCGCACGATCGGTTTCCAGGTGCAGAAGCTGGACCCGGCGCAGCTGTGGGTCGACCCCGAATCGGTGGTGGTCGAACCGGTCGAGGTCCCCGCCGAGCTCTCCGAGCGCCTGCTGGAGCTGTGCCGGAACTGGGGGCTGAACGTGGCGGGCTTCGACCTGCTCGGCGTCGGCGACGACTGGGTGTTCCTCGAGGTCAACGTCAACTGCGACTGGCGCTGGTTCGAGCACAGAGCAGGCTCGACGGCGGTGTCCACGGCGGTCCACGACTGGATCAGAACCCGCTTCGAGGAGCTGGCGGCCACGGCGACCGGCGGGTGGGGCCGGTGCTGAACCAACCGACCAGGTGCGAATTACCGGAACCGGGAACCGATCCGAGCGCCGCAACGTCGTAGTGGTGCGGCCGGCATTGTGCCGACCACCAGGCCCCCGTAGCCCAATTGGCAGAGGCAGACGACTTAAAATCGTCCAAGTGTCGGTTCGAACCCGACCGGGGGCACTCTCCGCATCAACACCCTCCGCGGTGGCTCTGGATCATCTGAACGGGATGGTCTGGGGGAAGGCCTGGAGGAACGCCCAGACGAGCCCGGACACGACGGCCCCGATCCCGGCGAGTTGCCCCGGAGTTCGCGCGCGTCGCTTCTCGTTCTTCCGCTTCGCCCGGATCAACTGGGAGATCAGTCCGACGACGAGCCCGATGACCGCTCCTGCGGCTACGACGAGCAAGGTCGCCACCACAGCTGGCATGGCGTTCCACCTCCTGAGCCGGACGTTGGGCCCCCTCGACCAGGCGCGCCAGGGGCGAACGGCCCCGAAACCGCCGCTCGACGCGCTCGGGTTCGGCGCATCTGCCCGGACGTGACTTTCGGCTCTGTCGGGCGGTGCCAGGCCGAGTGTGCTTGAGCCGAGAGGTTCGCAACGGCGGCGGATCATCGATCGCCGGATGGTTGCTCAAGGCGACGTGCATTCCCCGCCGAGCAACCGCGCGATGGGAGGTGCGGCGATGCCGAGCGAGGGGGAGCTGCTCAGCCAGGTCCTGCAGAATTCGATCATCGATGCGCAGCACAAGGTGGAATTCTTCAACGCTTGCCGGAATTCCTTCCTCCTGAAGATGTCGAGCGGAAAGCACCTCCCCACCGATATCTACGACCCCGAAGGCCCGGTGACGTACCAATACGAGGCGAACTGGCTGCAGGAAAACATTTCGAATGCGCAGCGGGACCTGGAGCACCTCAAGGCGTTGCAAGGCAAGTCCTACACCTCTTGGTCCGCTCGAACCGACGAGCTGCGCGCCTGGTACCTCGGCGAAACCACCAGCTCCAACCCGTACGCCGACGCCGAGTCGTACCAGGACTACTGGGAGGGGCTGCAGCGCAGCGCGGCGAGGGACGTGGACTTCGTCGACAAGATCCGCAGAGAACCGCAATGGACGAACAACCCGTACGGGAACCCCGTTGCGCAACGACCGCTCCGAATCCCCAGTTCGAGGCCCGCTGACATCGTTGACGAGACCGTGCCACCAACGCTCCCGTCACCAGGCAGGCCGAATGCGGGCGCCAACGCTGCGGAGGTGGCCGCCGCAGAAGAACCTGCGGTGCCGGGTGCGGCGGACGATCTCAAGAGCGTCGCCGCGACCGACGTCGCCGGCTTGGCACCCGAAGTCGGGGCCTTGGAGGCGACCGCCGTCGAGTCGAGCCAGAGCGTCGCGTCCGATGCGGGGCTGGTCGGGGGCGTGGTGGCGACCCTCGAAGTCACCTGCGGCAACGCCATTTCCTGGACCATGGGGTTCGTCGGAACGGTCATCAGGGGCGTGGCAACCGCCGTGGGTTGGCTGGCCGGTTTGATCGGCGGCTGGGACGTCCTGATCACGGTCCTGCTGGCAGCTGCCACCGCCACGTTCGTCTCCCACGTGTGGGATTACCTGAACGGTCCCGCCATCCCGCCGCCAACACCGCCCGCGGTGCAAGCTCCTCCTGTACCCGGTCCGGTTCAAGGCGGCACCGGAAACCCGGGAAACGGGGACAACAACTCGAACCAGGGCTCCAACAGCGGGGACAACGCGAACCAAGGCGCCAGCTCCAGCAGTGGCGACAACGGTTCTGGTTCGAGCACGTCCAGCGGTAGCGGGAATCAGAACTCGAACAGCGGGAACAACTCGAACCAAGGCTCCAGCAGTGGGGACAACGGTGCCGGTTCGAGCACGTCCAACGGCAACGGGAATCAGAACTCGAGCAGTGGGGACAACGGTTCCGGTTCGAACGCGCCCAACAGCAACTTGAACCAGAACCCGAACAGCAACAGCAACTCGAACACCGGGAACCAGGACTCGAACAGCGGAAGTCAGAACACGAACAGCGGGGACAACAGCTCGAACCAGGGCTCCAGCAGCGGAGACAGCGGCTCCGGTTCGAACGCGTCCAACGGCAACGGGAGCCAGAACCAGAACAGCGACAACAGCTCGAACAGCAACAGCAACTCGAACAGCAACAGCAACTCGAACAGCAACAGCAACTCGAACAGCAACAGCAACTCGAACAGCAACAGCCAACAGGGAGAGCAGAGCGGATCGTGCTCACCTTGCGGTGGCAACAGCAACTCGAGCAGCAGCAGCGGAGGTCAGAACAGCACCGGCGGTAGCGGCACCGGCGGCGGCAGCGGATCTAGCGGCTACGGTTCCGCCTTCCACGTCAACATGACCAACTGCTGCTGAGATACGCACCCGTTCCTCGTTCACTTCGTCGAGGCATTGGTCACCAGGGTTTGCACCACGCTCTGAATGGCATTCTTCGTGTACGAACAATGGATCCCGCAAGCTGTTTGCAGGTTCCGAGCGTCTCTGAATTGGCCGACGACATCATTGCCGTACCCTTCGCCGCACACTGGATCTCGGGGGAGGCATAGTGATGTGAAACGGTCCCCCAGCGGCTTTGAGGGAATGTAGGGATTGATTCCCAGGTTGGCCCTTCGTGCAAGTCCTTGTCCGTGATCCCCGTTGTCCCATTGCGGATCGCCGAGCACGAGCACGGCTGCGATTTGAGACAGCTGGGTGGAGTCGGCATTTTGTATCCACTGATCGATGATCCATGCGCCTTCCGAATAGCCGACAAGGACGAGGCGTGCCGGGTGGCAGCGGTTGGCCGCGTTGGTCGCAGCATCTTTGAGGTCGCCCGTGGCGCGCGAGATGGGGTCGCGATTCTGTTGATCTACGATTTGGCTGAAAAATTCGGAGAACGTCAGCTTCGGGTGGTTGAGGAACACGGCTCTGGATTGAAGTCCTCTTTTCTCCGCCAACGAGTTGAACTGGGTCCAGACGGTCTGGATGGTGGGCGAGGAACTGTCTTCGTTGAGTCCGTGCAGGCCGATGAACGTGAAGGGGCATTCAGCAGCGCGCGCTGCGGGGACAACGGGCTCTTGCCTCCCGGCTCCCGTCGCCGTCGGCGTTAGGAGTGCCAACGGCAGCAGTACCAGCATGAGCAAGATCGTCGAACGGTGACGAAGCATGGTTGTTCACCTTCGCGCGTAAGGCTGCTCCGGGCACTGTCGCTCCGACAGGTGGCGCCGTGCAGAGGACTAATGCCCACATCGCCCACGGCGACACGTCACTGGTCCGCTGAGGCTCCGCAAAGAGAAGCTCCGCCTGATCACGATCAGGCGGAGCTCTTGGAGTTCGTCAATCAGCGCAGGTCGAACCGCTGAGCCTTGACGGCCCCGAGGAAGGTCGTCCAGGACTGCTGATCGAACGCCAGCGCGCCTCCATCGCGATCCTTCGTGTCCCGCACCCCGATGACGCCGGAGCCGCCGCCGACCTCGACGCAACTTCCGGTCTGTCCGCTGTAGCTGGACTTCTTCCAGGTCATCTGGCCTAACGACATGACGACGTGCCTTCCATTTCCTCGGCGATCGACTTGATCAGATCTTTGGACTCGTTGCTGGGCAACGCAATGCTTCGGAGGTCGTTGATCGCGTTCTTGTAGGCGGCGATGTCCTTCGCCTCGAAGAGGAACCCCGAGGCGTGGAAGTGTTCCAGCTGGACGATGGACGGCGCCTTGGTGAAGTCGTAGAGGACGAAGGCGCCATCGAGAGCTGGCGTGTACCGGGTGAGTCCGTTCGGAATCACGGACACGGTCACGTTGTCGAAGTCCGCCATGCGAAGTACGTGGTGAAGCTGCGCGGCCATGAGCTCGTTTCCGCCCAGCGGCTGTCTAAGCGCGTGTTCGGAGACCAGGACTTCGAGCGTTGGGGCGGACTTGGAGAAGAGGACATCACGTCTGGCCATGCGCAAGCCGACTCTGATCTCGCGTTCCTCGACGGTGAGCCCGTGCATGATCTGGCGTGCGTAGTCCGCGGTCTGGAGAAGTCCTGGAACCAGGTTCGGTGCGACGTCAACGATGCGGCAGGCTGACCGTTCGAACTCCGCCAGGTCCACCAGGTGCTTGTGCGTGCTGGGCGAGCTCCGGGCGAAGGTGTTCTTGTCGCCTGCGGTGCGGGCGAACTCGATGATCTCCTCGTATCTGGTACCGGTAACTCCCAGTGTTCCCAAGATCCGCGCTACGTCCTCTGGTCGAGGCGTCCGGGTGCCGGTCTCGTAGCGAGAGATGGTGACGTGGGTGGTTCCAACTCTGCTTGCGAGCTCGCGGACCGTGAGGCCGATTTGCTTGCGGCATTCACGAAGTTCGGCGCCCAGTAGTCGCGCTTTGGGCGTGTGATCGGTGGTACCGGGCATGAACCAACCATAGCCCGAATGGCGGCGTGATCATGATCCGTCGATCGTGTACTAGCGAGTTTGTTACCGGTACCAGAAGAATGGAACCAGGAAGGAGCTGGTCATGTCGATCAACGAGTACCTGACCTACATCTGGCGTCCGGTGACCGGTGGGCGTCATGCATTTCCCATCGCGGCGCGGAAAGTTCCGGCTGGGGACGTCGTCACTGCCTACTGCGGTGTGGAGGCCGATGCTGCCGAAATTCATGACCGGACCGAGGTGGATTGGGTTCGGGAGAAGTCCTGCATGGCCTGCTGGCGGATCCTCGCCGACCGCACCTGACCTGCTCGTCCACCCTTCGTCTTCGAGGAGGAAACACCATGTTCTGGCTTCACCTGAGCGCACTCGTGCTGATCAACGCGATGATCGCGGCCCTGTTCGTCAGCTCCACCGCGATGCGACTGCCGCTGCTCACCCGCGCGCAGCACGCTGGTGCGGGGGAAGGCGCCTACAACGTCTGGGACCTCATCGCCCAAGTCGAGGCCGAACGGGATCGGGAGATGCCGGAGCCTCCGCAGTTCCCAGACCGCGACCCGGATGACGAGCCCACGGGTCGCCACCACCTGCGCATCTGAATTCTGACCACCCCTGAGCTGGGCTGGTGCAGATGCCTCCCCGACCACTGCACCAGTCCACCCCGATGGCCGGGCGCGCCTCCCTCCCCGCGCCCGGCCATCGGCCTGTCCGGCTCAAAGCGGGGACAGGACCATGAGGATTTCGTCGCGGTCGTCGTTGGGGGACAGGCGGAGGGCGCCGGGCCAGCGGCCGATCTCCTGCCAGCCCAGACGGCCGTAGAAGGTCTCCAGGCCGACGCCTGCTCGTGCGGCCAGGTGGAGCTGTTCCAGTCCCATGTCGTCGCGGGCCACCTCCCGCAGGAAGGTCATCAGGGCTGTTCCGATGCCTTGGCCGCGGAACTTGGTGTGGGACTGGACGTGGTGGACCGTGCCCCAGTGCGCCACCAGTGGATCGCGATCGCGGCGGACGTTGAGCCAGCCCGCCAGCTCGTCGTCCACCGTTGCCACGACCAGTCTGCTGAGCTGCGGGTCCAGCGCCGTCACGATCCGCTCCGCGGCCGGCCTGACCTGGTCGGAATCCACTGGCGGGAACGGGAATCCGGCTGCGCCGCCGGCGTTGGTGACGTCGACCCAGCAGTCGACGAGCGCATGCGCCAACTCGTGCGCGACGTCCTCGGGGCGGCTGATCTGCTGCAGGACGACGGGATTGCGGGTGCTCACGAAAGCCAGCCTCGCACCGCCAACCGACAGTTTTCGGCGCTGGTCAGGACTCGTGAGTGCCGATGGTTGTAATAGCCACTATCGCCACTCACGAAGACTCGTGGGAACGGGAAAGCCTGGCGTGTTGTTTACGGTACGCTGTACGGGATAGCGGATCTGGAGGTGCGGGTGGGGCTGGGTCGGTGCGCGGTGGTGTTCGAGGTCGGGGGCGTTCCGCGGGCGGGGGTGTTTGTCGTTCACGACCCGGACGGCGGGGCGGAGGTCTCGGCCGGGGAGTCCGGTGATGCGGTCGTGACGTCGCTGGAGGACGGCGCGGTCGTTGCTCGGCGCGTTCCGGTGCGGCGGATTCCGCTGGTCGAGGCGTTGCCGTTGTTGGTTTCGCTGGATGGGGATGTGCATCCGGCTGCGGGTTTTTGGGGTGCTGCGGCGAAGTTGGCGTTGCACATGGTTGCGCGCGGGCGGGTGTTGCCGGGGGTTCACGAGAGCGGTGTTGCTGCGTGGCGGATGGGGCCGTTCGACGTCGTCGACGTTGAGCGGTTGCGTGCGCTGGCTTCTGCGATGCTGGCTAGTGCGCGGGCGGTGCCGGTGGATCCGGACGCTGATCCGCTGATGTTGCCCGACGCCGAGGGGCTGCTGCGCGCGTTCTTCGACGGGGTTGCCGACGCGATGCCTCGGATTCCGGGCGCTGTTGGGGTTTACGCAGCTCAGGAAGGCTATGCGGCCGACGAGGAGCTTCGCGAGTGGGCGCAGCAGGTCGCTGTGGGCGTTGATGCGGGTCTGCGCGTGAGCTTGCGGCTGGAGCTGCGCGGTGACTACGGCGATGCTCCGTTCACCGCTGTGGTCCGGCTGCGGAATCTCGCCGATCCGACGCAGGTGATCGACGCCGAGGCGTTGTGGGCTGGGGAAGCGCACGGCTTCGGCGAGCGGGCGACGTTCGAGGCGATGCTCGCGGTGCGTCGGGCTGCTCGCGCGTGGTCGCCGTTGGAGAGCCTGTTGGCCGGAGCTGAGCCGGTCGAGTTGGAGCTGGTCGACGAGGACGTCGTGGACCTGCTCGGGGGTGGCGAGGCGCGGTTGGCGGCGATGGGCGTCGACGTCGAGTGGCCGCCGGACCTCTCCCGCGAGCTCAATGCGCGGGTCGCCGTGTCCGCGCCCGGTGACCGGCCCGATGATGTTGCCGCTTACCTGCGGGAATCCTCGCCGTTGCCGATGTCCTGGCAGCTGACCCTCGGCGGGGCGCCGCTCACCGACGTCGAGATGGATCTGGTGGCCAAGTCGCGTCCGGTGGTTCGGCTGCGCGACCAGTGGTTGCTGGTCGAGCCCGAGTTGGCGCGGAAAGCGCGGGAGCGGGCGTTGCCGCCGCTGCCGGCTTATCCGGCTTTGGGCAGCGTGCTGGTCGGTAGCGCGGTCATCGAGGGCGTCCGCGTCGAGGCTGTCGGGACGGGTTGGCTCGGTGAGCTGGGCGATCGGATCGCCGATCCCGATGGGGGATCGGAGGCGCTCGGGCAGCCGCTGGAGCTGAGCGCGACCTTGCGCGACTACCAGCAGCGCGGTTTGCGGTGGTTGGAGCGGATGACTTCGCTGGGATTCGGCGGATGTCTGGCCGACGACATGGGTCTGGGCAAGACGATCATGCTGATCTCGCTGCACCTGCGGCGCGCGTCGGGGCCGACGTTGGTGGTCTGCCCGGCTTCGCTGCTGAGCAACTGGGAGCGCGAGATCGAGAAGTTCGCGCCCGGCACGCCGGTGTGCCGGTTCCACGGGACGGAGCGGTCTTTGGCCGGTGCAGCAAGCGGTTTCGTGCTCACCACGTACGGGACGATGCGCGTTGACGCGTCGACGTTGGCTGCGCACCGCTGGGGAATGGTCGTCGCCGACGAGGCTCAGCACGTCAAGAACCGTTCGAGCGGCACGGCGAAGGCGCTGCGCGAGATCCCCGCGGACGCCAGGGTCGCGTTGACCGGTACGCCGGTGGAGAACGACCTGAGCGAGTTGTGGGCGATCTTGGACTGGACCTCACCCGGGCTGCTCGGGCGGATGGGTGAGTTCCGGGCAGAGTGGGGTCGAGCGGTGGAGGAGGGGCGGGACAACGCGACCGCGCAGCGGTTGTCCCGGCTGGTGCGGCCGTTCCTGCTGCGGCGCCGCAAGAGCGATCCGGGCATCGCGCCGGAGCTGCCGCCCAAGACCGAGACCGATCACCTGGTCGCCCTCACCGCCGAGCAGATCGAGCTGTACCAGCGGGTCGTCGACGATGCTATGGATGAAATTCGCGGCAGCACAACGGAAATCGCCCGGCGGGGTCTGGTGCTCAAGCTGCTGGTCGGGCTCAAGCAGGTGTGCAACCATCCGGCGCACTACCTGAAGGAAGACACGGCGTCGGCCGCTCGCTCGGAGAAGTTGCAGGCGCTCGACGAGCTGCTCGGCACCATCATCGCCGAAGACGGTGCGGTGCTGGTCTTCACGCAGTACGTGCAGATGGCGCGGTTGCTGGAGAAGCACCTGGCCGACCGCGGGGTGCCCGCGCAACTGCTGCACGGCGGCACGCCGGTGGCCAAGCGCGACGAGATGGTGCAGCGGTTCCAGGCCGGTGAGGTGCCGGTGTTCCTGCTCTCGCTCAAAGCCGCTGGTACCGGGCTCAACCTGACCCGGGCCGACCACGTCATCCACTACGACCGCTGGTGGAACCCCGCCGTCGAGGAGCAGGCCACCGACCGGGCGCACCGGATCGGGCAGGACAAGCCGGTGCAGGTGCACCGGTTGATGGCGCAGGGGACGTTGGAGGAGCGGATCAGCGAACTCCTCGTGCACAAGCGGGAATTGGCCGACGCGGTCGTGGGTGGTGAAGCCGCGCTGAGCGAGCTGTCCGACGCCGAGCTTCGGCGACTGGTCGAGTTGAGGAGCGCCTGACATGTCCTACTACGACGACTTCGAGGACGAACCGGTGCGCGCGGAGACGTTCCCCGCGTTCCCGCCGGGCAAGCGGTACGGCAAGAAGTTCGCCGACACCTGGTGGGGCAACGCGTGGATCGAGGCGATGGAGTACACCGCGCTCGACCCGGAACAGCTGAAGAAGGGGCGCAAGTACGCGTTCGCCGGCCAGGTCGGGGCGATCACGGTCAGCCCCGGGCGGATCTCCGCGCCGGTGCACGACGGCGACCCGGACCAGCCGTACCGCACCGAAGTCCACCTCGCGGAGCTGACCGGTGCCGGGTGGGAGCGGTTCCTGGACCGGGTGGCCGGCCGGGCCGGGCACATCGCCGCGCTGCTCGACCGGGACATGCCGCCGGACCTGGTCGACACCGCCGAGGACGCGGGCGTGCGCCTGCTGCCGAGCTTCGGCGACCTCGAGACCGAGTGCGACTGCCCGGACTGGGACAGCCCGTGCAAGCACGCGGCAGCGCTGGCCTACCAGGTTTCCTGGCTGATGGACCGGGATCCGTTCGTCCTGCTGCTGGTGCGCGGCCGGGCCGAGGACGAGCTGACCGAGGAACTGCACCGGCGCAACGCCCGGCAGGGCGCGGACGACGGCGAAGCCACGTCGGGAACTCCCGCTGCGGAGGCATGGGCGGCTCCGGTCGTTCCGCTGCCGGACGGGCCCGGTCCGGTGCTGGTCCCGCCGCTGGACCTGGCACCGCTGCTGGTGGACGTGGAGGTCGAGGAGCCCCCGGTCGACACCGCAGCACTCGCCGAGCTGGCGGCCGACGCGGCGGCCCGCGCTCGCACTCGCTTGTCCACAGTAGACGGCACGATGGTGTGAACCCTGGTTCCGCAGTTTCAATTGAAACTGTGATCCGTCGTGGGTGGGATCTGCAGTTTCAATTGAAACTGCAAATCCCGCCTGCGGTCTCGGTCGAGCCCGGCGCCCGGCTGGACGACCCGGGATCGTTCACCTGCGAGCTGCCGCGCGGCGAGGAGACCTCGGACAGCACTGCGGCGGTGAAGACCGCGGTGATCGGACCTGGCGGGGAGCCGTACCTCACCGACGGGCACCACACCCTGACCAGCTTCGCGGAAACGCCCGATGGCGGTCAGAACATGCACGTCCGGTTGCGGGTGGTGGCGAACCTCAGCGCGCTCTCGCCGGACGAATTCTGGGCCGAGATGCAGCGCCACGCTGGCAAGCTCGCCTACCTGTTGGAGTACAAGCGGGCCCACGGGATCTCCTGACGGTTTCGAGTCATATGTCCAGGTGCGGGCGCTGGGTCTGCTTTGCTGCCCGTTGTGCTCGAACCATTGCGGCATCCCAGTTTTCGCTACCTGGTCGCTGGCCGGACGATCGTCTACCTGGGGAACGCGATCGCACCGGTGGCGTTGGCGTTCGCGGTGCTCGACGGGCTGGGGTCGGTTGCCGAGATCGGGCTGATCGTGGCCTGCCGGTCCGCGGCCAACGTGCTGCTCCTGCTGTTCGGCGGGGTGCTCGCGGACCGGTTTCCCCGGCAGCACGTCCTCACTGGGGCGAGCCTGCTGGCCGCGGGCAGCCAGGGTCTGGTCGCAGTCGCGGTGCTGCAGGGATTCGCGACGGTGCCGCTGCTGGCCCTGCTCAGCGTGGTCAACGGCGCGGCTGCAGCGGCTGCTTTGCCGGCGTCCTCCGCGCTGATCCCGCAGACGGTGCCCGCCGACGTGCTGCGTCCCGCGAACGCGCTGGCCCGGATGGGCACGACCAGCGCCATGATCGCGGGAACCTCGGCCGGTGGACTGCTGATCGCCGTGACGAGCCCGGGGTGGGGACTCGCGGTGGACGCCGCGGCTTTCGCCGTCGCAGCCGCCTGTTTCGCGGGGATCCGGGTTCCGGCGGTCGCTGAACGCGGAGCTTCGGTCCGGGCCGAACTGCGGGAAGGCTGGCGGGAGTTCCGCTCGCGGCGGTGGGTGTGGGCGGTGGTGCTCCAGTTCCTGGTGGTCAACGCCGCGGTCGTCGGCGGGATCAACGTGCTGGGGCCGAAGATCGCGGAGGACACCGTCGGGCGAGGCGCGTGGGGACTGGTGCTGGCCGTGCAGATGGTCGGCGCGCTGTGCGGCGGCCTGATCGCGGCTCGGTGGTCGCCGGAGCGCGCCTTGCTGTTCGGGTGCGCGGTCGTGGTGCTGGACGCGATCCCGTTGGTGGTGCTCGCCGTCTCGCCCGTGCTCTGGTTGCTGCTGGTGGCGATGTTCATCAGCGGGATCGCGATCGAGCAGTTCGCGGTGGCCTGGGAAACCGCGCTGCAGCAGAACATCCCCGAGGACCGGCTGGCGCGCGTGTACTCCTACGACGCGCTGGGATCCTTCCTCGCGATGCCCATCGGCGCAGCCCTGATCGGTCCCGTCGCGACCAGCGTCGGCGACGAGTCCGCCCTGCTGATCATCGCGGCGAGCATCGTCGTCGCAACCGCAGCCGTCCTCACCGTCCCCGAAGTCCGCAACCTGCGCTCAGCGTCCGAATGACGGTCGTGAGTGCGTAACAGTGTTCGAACACTGTTACGCACTCACGACCCCCCAGCACCACACCATAAGGTGAAGATCGCTACCAGACCGGGGGAGTGGGGCGGCGGCGGAGCTGTTTGGCCGGGAGGACACGGGACCGGTCCGTTGCCAGCACGGTGATCAGGAGGCCTGCGACCAGCCAGGCCGCGAGTTGGAGCGCTCCGCTGATGGCTCCGCCGGAGCCGGTGACGATCGCTGAGAGGGCGTGGACCGCTCCGTGGGTCGGGAGGATCGCGCTGATCGTCTGGAGAGTGCCCGGGATCGTGGAGACCACTCCGGTCGCTGCCGCCAACACCAGGACCGCGATCGACACGATCCGGCCGGGGTTGCCGAACAAGGCGGTCAGGGCTTGGTTGAGCGCCACGAACGCCAGGGCCGCCAGGAGCGTCACTCCGGCGAAAGCCGCCCAGGAGCCGAAGGACAGGTCCAGGAACGGGGCCAGCGCCGCGCTGACCACGACCGCGCCGATCGCCGCGATCAGCACGCCGGGGAGCAGCGAGGAGAGCACCAGGCGCCAGGTCGAGCGGCGGGAGCTCGCCGCGTCGGCCGGGACCGCCCTGGTCACGGCGTAGATGCCCAGCGCCGCCGTCCAGAACGCGATCGCGATCAGCAGGGCGATCAGCGACTTGCCGAAGCCGGGCAGGTCGGACTGCAACGCGGCCGGGCTGGACGCCACCGTCTTGAGATGGGCGCGCTCCTCGTCGGTGTAGTTGGGCAGCTGGTCGACGGCCGGGGCGATCTTGTCGGCGAACTGCCGGTTGCCGTCGGCGACCTGCTCGGCGCCGGAGACCAGCTGGCCCACGCCGCCGTCGAGTTCCTTGACGCCGCCGTTGAGCTCTTGAACTCCGCCGTTGAGCTGGTTCAGCCCACCGGACAGCTGCTGCGCACCGCTGCTGAGCTGGGTACCGCCGTCGGCGAGCTGGCCGATGCCGGAGACCAGCTGGCCCGAGTTGTCGGCGAGCATCCGGGTGCCCTTGGCGACCTGCTCGGAACCGTAGGCGAGGCCTTCGAAACCGTCCCGGGCCTGCTTCACCGGCTGCTGGATCTTGTCCTTGATGCCGTCCAGCGCGCCCTCGCGCTGGTTGACCTTGTCGACGTCCGCGCGCAGGCGGGTGCAGAAGTCCGTCGTCAGGCCTTCGACCGGGCACTGCGCGGCGAGCTCGGCGAGGCCGTCGAGCTTGGGGGAGTCGGGGATCTGGTCGGTCGCGGCCAGGATCTTGTCGGCGAGCGGGACGAACTGGTTCGCCATCTGGCGGTTGCCCGCCGCGACCTGCTCCGCGCCGTCGGCCAGCTGCCGGGTCTGCGCGGGCATCTGCGAAACCTGCTGGTGCAGCTCGTTCAGGCCACCGGAGAGCTGCTGCGCACCATCGGCGAGCTGCGCGCCGCCGTGGGCCAGCTGCGGCACACCGCCGGCCAACTCGTCGACGCCACCGGCTAACTGACCGACACCGCCCGCCAGCTGCTTGGTGCCGTCCGCGAGCTGCCCGCTGCCGTCCGCCAGCTGCCGCGCGCCGTCGACGGCGGTGCCGAGCTGGCCGTGCATCTCGGAGAACCCGCCGTAGAACCCGTCGAGCAGCATCTCCAGGATCTGCTGGTTGAACACCGAAACGCTCTGCCGCGCAGCGGCTTCCACCGCCGCCGCGTCAGCGGGAGCCGCGACCGGCGAGGTGTCCACGGAGATCCCGGCGCGGGTGGCGTCCATCGGCTTGCCGGTCATCGCCGACGCGGTGTTGCGGGAGAACTCCGCGGGGATGGTCACCGCCGCCGCGTACCGGCCGTCGGCCAGGCCTTCCGACGCCTCCTCGGCGGAGGTCATCTGCCAGACGTAGCCGGAATCGGTGCTGTTGACCAGCTTCGCGGCCATCTCCCGGCCCAGCGGGGCCAGCTGGCCGTTGATCGTGGTCGGCTCGTCGCTGTTGACCACCGCGACCTTGGCGGCGCCGTGCTGGCTCATCGGCGCCCAGAAGGCCCAGGCCAGCACGCCGACGACGAGCACCGGGACCAGGGCGAGCCCGATCCAGGTGAGGCGGCCGACCGATCCGCCGGCGCGCCGGGTGGCGTGCGTGAACGGGTTCACCATTGCCCTCAAACCTCCTGGAGGCGGCCCGACAACACGTCCGGCCGCGCGGAAAGCCGCAGAACGTCGACCCGGTGGTCCGGCAGCAGGTCGGAGACCAGGCCCGCGTTCTGGAAGGTCACGACGAAGCTCACCGGCGATCCGTCCGAAGTGGACGAATTCCGGAGCAGGCCGGCCAGCTGGCGGCGCTGGTCGGCGGAGGAGATCGCGTCGACGTCGTCGAGCAGCACCAGCCGCACGCCTTCGGCCACCGCCTGCCGGACTTCGGCGGCAGGTTCAGCGGAGTCCCGGCACTGCACCAGCGCGGTCCGCGAGCGCACGGCCCGCGCCCGCTGCGGCAACAGCAGCCCGGCCACCCGGAGATCACCCCGCACGGTCCGGACCCGGCCGCCGAGCGCGTGCAGCAGCGCGGACGCCTCGTCGCCCTCCACCGCGAGCACCCCGCCGGGCCGCAGGCCGATCCGCACGCCGCCGAGGACCTGGTCGCCGCGGTCGTCGTGGATGCTCACGTCGCGGGCGCTGACCACCTCGTCGTTGCCCGGCCACTCGGCCAGCCGCAGCTCGTGCTGCAGCGCCTCGCCCTCCACGTCCAGCGCGGGCAGCCGCCGGGCCAGCCAGCGCGGCAGCCACCAGGCCTTGTCGCCGAGCAGCGCCATCACCGCGGGCACCAGCGTCATCCGCACCAGGAACGCGTCCACGAACACGCCGACCGCCAGGCCGAGCGCGATGGGCTTGATGTTGGCGTCGCCGTGCGGGACGAACGCGGCGAACACCGAGATCATGATGACCGCGGCGGCCACCACCACCGGCGCGACGTTGGTGAAACCGGCCTCGATGGCCCGCTTCGCGTCGCCGTGGTGGCTGTACTCCTCGCGCATCCGGGAGACCAGGAAGACCTCGTAGTCCATGGCCAGCCCGAACAGGATCGCCATCAGCAGGATCGGCATGAAGCTGATGACCCCGCCGACGTGCGCGATGTTCAGTGGTCCGGCCAGGTGCCCCTGGTTGAACACGAACGCGATCGCGCCGAACGTCGCGCCGACCGACAGCAGGTAGCCGAGCGCGGCCTTGACCGGCACCCACACCGAGCGGAACACCATCGCCAGCAGCACCAGCGTCAGGCCGACCACGATCACCGCGAACGGCAGCAGCGCGTCGAAGAGCTTCTCGGACAGGTCGATGCCGATGGCGGTCACGCCGGTCACCGCGATGCCCGCGCCGTACTTCTCGGCGAAGTGCGGGCTCATCGCCCTCAGCCGGTGCACCAGGTCGGCGGTCTCGTCGGCTTCGCCGCCGGTGGTCGGGATGACCTGGATGATGCCGGTGTCGATGGTCGGGTTCGGCGTGGCCATCGGCACCGCGGCCACGCCCGGCATCGCGCGGATCTCGTCGGCGATGCCGTTGACCTGCCCGAGCGGGTCCTTGGTGCCGATGATGTCGGTGGTGATCATCAGCGGGCTGTTGAAGCCGGGACCGAACTTCTCGGCGATGTGGTCGTAGGTGTCCCGCGCCGGGGTTCCGACGGCCTGCGCGCTCGCGTCGGGCACGGACAGCTTCAGGTCGGCCATCGGCAGCGCGCACACGCCGAGCCCGGTAACGACCAGGACGATCGTCAGCAGCGGCGCCTTGGTCGCGGCCCGCACCCAGGTCAGCGCGAACGAGCGGCGCTCGCGACGCGGCTTGGCGGCGCGACGGCGCCGGACCTTGACCGGCCGCAGCCGTTCACCGGCGAAGCTCAGCAGCGCCGGGATGATCGTGAGCGCCACCGCGACGCCGATCGCGATCGCGACACCGGCCAGCACGCCCATCGTGGTCAGGAACGTGATGCCGGGGACCGCCAGCGCCAGCAGCGCGATGATCACCGTGACGCCGGCGAAGATGACGGCCGAACCGGCGGTGGCCACGGACCGCGCGATGGACTCGTCGACGTCGACGCCGTCGGCGAGCTGTTCGCGGTGCCGGGACACGATGAAAAGCGAGTAGTCGATGCCCACGGCCAGGCCCAGCATCACGCCGAGCATCGGCGCGGCCGACGAGACCTCGGTGAACGCGGTCGCCAGCAGCACGATCGTCATCGACACGCCGACGCCGACGAGCGCGGTGACCAGCGGCATCACCGCGGCGATCAGCGAGCGCAGCAGCAGCATCAGCACCAGCAGCGCGACGACCACGCCGACCGCTTCGGTGGCGCCCATCTCGGGCATCGCGTTGGCGAAGATGTCGCCGCCGATGTGCACCGAAGCGCCCTCGCCGAGCTGCTGCTCCAGCGCGTGGGCCTCGCCGAGCAGGTCGTTCTTGACCTGCTCGGGGAAGTCCAGCGGCGGGAAGTCGAACTGCATGTTGATCAGACCGGTGCTGCGGTCCGCGGAGACCTGGTTCTTCACCAGGTCGTCCAGCGGACTCATCACCGCGCCCACGCCGTCCCAGCCGGAAACGCGGTCGATGAGCCCCTCGAAGGCGTGCCGCACCTCCGGCGAGTCGACCTGCTCGCCCGGCGGCACGGTGAACACCAGCTGCGCCCGCGAGCCCGTCATCTGCGGGAAGACGTTGTTGAGGTGGTCCAGCGCCTCCTGCGATTCAGCGCCGGGGATCTCGAGGCTGGTCTCCATCCCCTTCTGCAGGAAGAACGCGCCGCCGCCCAGCACGGCGAGCAGCGCCAGCCACGCGACCAGCACCCAAGTCCTGGCGCGGACCACGGCCCGCCCGAGTCGGTACAGCGAAGACGACAACCGGAACACTCCCGCAGCGAGGATCGATACACGGCGCATGCGATACGCGGTGCATGCGATACACGATGTATTCAATGCACACTGTATGTTTCCCGGGACCCCGCGAGGCCACCTCGCGCGGGAAATTGTGAGGCGAAACACCGAGCGGGAGACTCAAGGTCATGACCGACCAGCCGCAACGACGCGAAACCCGACGACGCGCGGAAACCCGTCGACGGCTGATCTCCGCTGCCCGGGAGGTGTTCCTCGAGCACAGCATCCGAGACGCGCCGGTGGAGCTGATCTGCGAGGCAGCAGGCTTCAGCCGCGGCGCCTTCTACTCCAACTTCGCGACGAAGGAAGACCTCTTCCTGGCGGTCTACGAGGAGGAGATGGCCGCCCGCATCGACCAGACACGGGAGATCATCGAGAAGGCGGTAGCCCCCACCGGCGAAGAGCGCTCGGTGCACCAATCGATCCTCGAGATCGGTGCGGCCTGCGCGGAATCCCTGGTCGCCGACAAGACCTGGTACCTGCTGCTGACCGAATTCCGCGCGCACGCCCTCCGGAACCCGGAACTGCGCATGCGAGCGGGCGAGTACCTGGTCCAGGTCACCGAAGCGGTCGCGGAGCTGATGCAGCACGCCCTGGACGAACTGGGCATGCGCCCAGAGGTCGACACCCGAGACGCCGTGAGGGCCCTGATCGCGATCTACGACGCAGAACTGGAACGAGCGGTCTTCAGCAACAGCGACCCCAACCTGAGCACCCTGTTCACCGAAATCTTCCCCAGAATCGCAGCAGCCCTCATCACCCCTCGCGAGGACTGACCGGACCCGCGTCGTCCCCTGATTCGCGCCCTCCTGCCCGGCGGCCCGGGCTGGCTCCGCAGATCTACAGTTTCAATTGAAACTGTGGTCCCACGGCGTGTCCGGCGCCCGACACGCCGGAGGGTGTGGACAGGTCGTCCGGCCTGTGGAGAACTTGTGCGATTTCAATGGAAATTGGACGTCTGATTTCCATTGAATTTGCGTTTCTCGGGCGATGGCCAGGGGAGCCAGTCGCGGTTGGCTCTTGGTGTCGGCGCGTTCGTGGCCGCGTCCGGTGCCAGTCGCCGGGGCAGTGCTGAATCGTGACCGACACGCCGAGTGTTCGTTCGGTTCCTGTTGGAAGTGGTTGGGGTGGCGGGATTTTCGGTGGGGAAAGGTATTGGAAACTTACTTCGGATGGCGTATAAAGTAGCGCATGTCCGAGGTCAGCGACCGTTCTGCGCCCACTGGGAACGAGGCTCTGCGGCGCATCCGCACCGATGCCGTGCTCGCCGCTCTGCGCGAGCACGGGCCCGTTTCGCGCACCGAGCTCGCCGGGTTGACCGGTTACCGACCGTCGTCGTTGACCGAGATCGTTCGCGAGCTGATGGGGTCCGGGCACGTCATCGAGGTCGGGGCCGGGGACTCCTCCGGGGGGCGTCGGCCGCGGATGCTGGAGTTCAACCCGTCCGCCGAATCGCTGGTCGCCGTGTCCCTCGAGGGGGAGCAGGCGCGCGTTTCGGTGGTCGACCTCGCCGGGGAGCTGCTCGGGGCGTACAGCCTCGCGGTGGATCCGGGTGCGCCGCTGGACGGGCTGAGCGACGTCGTCCACCAGGCACTTCGGATGCATCCGAAGCCGCGTCCGAGCCGCGTCGTGTTCTCGCTCCCCGGTGTTGCCACCGCAGAAGGGGCCGTGGCGCTCTCGCCGGTCTTGGAGTCGTTGGGCGGGCGATCGCTCACCGAGGCGTTGGCCGAACGGGTCGGGTTGCCCGTGCAGATCTCCAACGACGTCAACCTGATCGCGCTTGGGGAGCGCGAACGCGGCGCCGCCGCCGACGTGGACGACCTCGTGCTGATCTACGTCGGTTACGGCATCGGTGCCGCGATCGTCAGCGGCGGGGCGCTCTGCCGCGGAGCCGCCGGGTTCGCCGGGGAGATCGGCTTCCTGCCAGCGGGTTTGCCGCCCACGCCGCACAGCGGCGGGCGCGGCGAGTTCGAGCGGCGGTGGAGCGTTCCCGGCATCCGGCAGGCACTGTCCGAACTGGACGGTCGGGCCGATGACGCCCCGGTCGCCGAGCTGGCCGCTCGGGCCGGTGAGCCTGCCGTCGCCGAGCTGCGCAGGCAGGTCATCGAGGCGTGGGCCTACGCAGCCATCGTCTGCGCGTGCGTGGTGAACCCGGCACGCGTGGTCTTCGCCGGAGCAGCCACCGAACTCGGTCCGGACGGGTTGGCCGAACTGGCCGCGCTCGTCGGCTCGGCCGCTCCGTCGGCACCCGAGGTCGTGTTCGCCGAGCTCGGTCCGCGCGCGCTGCACATCGGCGCGGTTTCGCCATCTCTGATCCCCCCGGCTGCGAACACCGCGCAGCCCGTGCGCGAAGGGTAGCCATGCGCAGAATCCTGTCCCTCATCACCGGTATGGCGTTGTTCGCCGGCCTGACCGGGTGCGGTCTCAACGCCGCCGGCGGCGACGACGGCCTGACCATCTACACCGCCCGCGACAAGGAACTCGCCGAGTCCGTGGTCAAGGACTTCGAGGAGGCCAACCCCGAGTACAAGGGCAAGGTCCGGATCCTGACGCTCGGCGCGCAGGAAGCCGCCGAGCGGATCTCCGCCGAGCGCGGCCACCCGCAGGCCGACGTCTGGTGGGGCGGCTCGCAGCAGCAGCTCAGCCAGGCCGCCAACGACGGTGTGCTCGCGCCCGTGCCCGACCAGGTGCGCGATCGGATCCCCGAGCGCTACCGCGACGCGGAAGGCCGCTGGGTCGGCGAGATGGTGCTCGCCGAGGTCGTCTTCTACAACGACCAGATGCTGACCCCGGAGCAGGCCCCGAAGGACTGGGACGACCTGATCAAGCCGGAGTACAAGGACAAGATCGCGGTCCGCGACGTCGCCGCCTCCGGCACGATGCGCAGCATCTACTCGGCGATGATCAGCCGCAACAGCACGCCGGACAACCCCGAGCCGGGCTACGACTGGCTGCGCAAGCTGGACGCCAACACCAAGATCTACGCGGCCAACCCGACCGACCTCTACCTGCGGATCCAGCGGCAGGAAGCGCCGATCAGCGTCTGGAACCTGCAGGACGTCATGCTGCAGCAGAAGAAGAGCGGCGCCCCGTTCAAGCCGGTCGCCACGACTTCCGGTGTGCCGCAGCTGATCGACGGCGTGGCCAAGGTCAAGGACGGCCCGAACGCGGCCGCCGCCGACAAGTTCCTCGACTTCCTGCTGAGCGTCGACGAGCAGAAGAAGCTGGGCGAGGAGTACTTCCAGATCCCGACCGTCGAAGGCGCCGGTGAGCCGAGCTGGCTCGCCCCGCTGGGCCTGAAGGAGATGCCGGTCGACTGGGAGTTGGCGGGCAGCAAGGAATCCGAGTGGATTTCCTACTGGACGGACCAGATCAAGAACCGGAACTAGCAGCGCCGGTGCGGGGTGCCGGTTCTTCCTGGAACTGGCACCCCACCGCGCCCGAGAACTTCCAGCACCTAGTCGCCCCGCCGGTGTGCGGGCAGAGCACGGAGCGACCAGCATGATCCCCGTTCGCCTCGACCGCGTCGGCAAGAGCTACGGCTCGGCCGCTCCGGTCGTGCACGACATCGACGTGACGATCGAGTCCGGTGAGTTCTTCACGCTCCTGGGCCCGTCCGGCTGCGGCAAGTCCACCACGCTGCGCATGATCGCCGGGTTCGTCACGCCCACCAGCGGCCGAATCCTCTTCGGCGACCGCGACATCACGGCCACCCCGCCGAACAAGCGCGGCACCGGCATGGTGTTCCAGAACTACGCGCTGTTCCCGCACTACGACGTCGCGCAGAACGTCGCCTACGGTCTGGTGACCCGCAAGGTCGCCAAGGCCGAGCGCGCCGAGCGGGTCACCGCCGCGCTCGCCGCGGTCGGCCTCGAGGGCTACGCGGACCGGCGCATCGACCAGCTCTCCGGCGGTCAGCAGCAGCGCGTCGCGCTGGCCCGCGCGCTGGTCATCTCGCCGTCGGTGCTGCTGCTCGACGAGCCGCTGTCCAATTTGGACGCCAAGCTGCGCGAGGAGACCCGGGTCGAGATCCGGCGCGCGCAGCGGGAAGCCGGGATCACCAGCGTCTACGTCACGCACGACCAGGCCGAGGCGATGGCGATGAGCGACCGGATCGCCGTGCTGGAATCCGGGAAGCTGCACCAGGTCGGCACCCCGCGCGAGGTCTACCACCAGCCCGCGACCGCTTTCGTCGCCAAGTTCATCGGCGGCAGCAACGTCCTGGACGCCGAGGTCGTGGAGGTCTCCGGCGACCGGGCGGTGGTGGAGCTGGCCGGATCCGGCGCGAAGCTCGCCACCGGTGGCGCCGAGCAGGCCAAGACCGGGGAGCGGGTCGCGGTGTCCGTCCGGCCCGAGCACTTCGAGCTCACCGAACCCGGGCAGGGCGGCTTCGACGCCGTCGTGCGCGCGGTGGAGTTCACCGGCGCGACCTGCCAGTTCGAGCTGCGGGCCGGAGAACTGGAGCTGTCGGTGGCGGTGCCGGACCGGCCCGGCCTGCCGCGACCCGGCGACGACGTCGGCCTGCGCCCGGACGCCGACCACGCCTGGCTGGTGCGGCCATGAGCGCCCCGGCGGTGACCCCGAAGTCCCGGCGCCGCAAGCTCCCGGCCTCCGACGGCGACCGGTTCGTCTACGTGCTGGCCGTCCCGGTCGTGCTGGTGCTGCTGTTCCTCGTCGTCATCCCGATGGCGACGACGGCCATCACCTCCGCCGGCGGCAACGGTTTCGCGACCAACTACGGCAGCCTGTTCGGCGGCAGTTCCGGGCAAGCGCTGCTGCTGTCGCTGGTGAGCTCGCTGCTCTCGGTCTTCTTCTGCGGTGTGCTCGGCACGCTGCTCGCAGTGCTGCTGCACCGCTTCGACTTCCCCGGCCGCCGCGCGCTCTCGGTGTTCGCTGTGCTGCCGATGGCGCTACCGCCGCTGATCGGTGCGGTGTCGTTCGTGCTGCTCTACAGCGAAACCGGGATCCTGCCGCGCACTCTCGCCGTGCTGCTCGGCATCGACCCGGCCAGCACCTCGGTCGGCGGGCTCGCTGGTGTCGTCCTGGTGCACGCCTTCACCATGTACCCGTACTTCTACCTGTCGGTCTCGGCCGCGCTGGCCGGGATGGACGGGTCGCTCGAAGAGGCCGCGACCAACCTCGGCGCCGGCCGGATCCGGGTGTGGCGGACGGTGCTGCTGCCGATGCTCACCCCGGCGCTGGTCTCCGGTGCGCTGCTGACGTTCATGATGTCGATGGCGTCGTTCACCGCTCCACAGCTGTACAACGTGCAGACGCTGACGATGGAGATCGTCTCCGCGCGCACCTCCGGAAACGCCGCGCTCGCCGCCGCCCAGTCGACCGCGCTGTCCGTGGTGTCGATCGTGTTCCTGCTGAGCATGCGCTGGTACCAGGGACGTCGCGTGCACCGCAGTCTCTCGAAGGGCACTCCGAGCGCGCGGCGCGCACCGGCCTCGGCCGCGGCGAAGTTCGCCGCCGCGCTGGGCAGCCTGCTGCTGACGGTGGTGCTGCTCGCGCCGGTGCTGGTGATCGTGCTGGTGTCGTTCTCGGTGGACGGCGCGTGGACGACGCAGGTGCTGCCGTCCGAGTACACGCTGGACAACTACCTGGAGATCTTCTCCGAGCCGCAGAGCCTGCTGCCGATCTCGGTGAGCGTGCAGACCAGCTTGCTGGCCACCGCGTTCGCGATCGTCGTCGGTGCGGCGGCCGCGTGGGTCGTGGCCCGGTGGCGCAAGCCGGGCAAGGGCCTGCTGGACGTGGTCATCATGCTGCCGTGGGCGCTGCCCGGCACCGTCATCGGCGTGAACCTGGTGACCGCGTTCAACGAGCCCGGCGTCGGCAACCTCGGCCTGACGCTGGTCGGCACGCTGTGGATCCTGCCGGTCGCCTACTTCGTCCGGTTCGTGCCGCTGGTGTTCCGCTCGACCAGCGCCTCCCTGGACCAGCTCGACCCGACGCTGGAGGAAGCCGCGCGAAACCTCGGCGCAGGTCCGATGAGAGTCCTGCGCACCATCACGTTGCCGCTGGTCATGCGGGGTGTCCTCGCCGGTGCGCTGCTGGCCTTCGTCGACGGCGTGGGCGAGTACGTCGCGTCCGTGGTGATCTACCCGCCGGGTCTGCCGCCGATGTCGGTGGAGATCTACAACCGGATCTACTCCTCGGAATTCGGCACCGCTGCCGCCTACGGCGCACTGCAGATCGTGCTGATCCTGATCGTCCTGGCGGTGTCCAACCGGCTCGGCCAGGGGCCGCGCCAGAAGCGTTCCGCGGCCGCCCCGGCGGTCGTGCCCACCGCGTGAGCCCGCCTCAATCCACAGTGGAAAGAGTTCTTGACATGCAGCCTCCGGAAAACCTGTCCGCCTACTGGCAGAACCACCTCCGGGTCGCCTTCGAGAAGTCCGCGCCGCAGCTGTACCGGCCGATGCTGACGGCCAGCCTCGCGCACGTGGTGATGCTCGCCGAGCAGGGCCTGCTGCCTGCCGAGCGCGCCCGGCAGCTGCTGGGCGGGCTGCGCGAACTGCTCGCGGCCGAGGACGACCGGTTCGTCTTCGACGGCAGCGTCGAGGACGTCTACTACCTGGTCGAACAGCGGCTCGCAGCGGCGGCCGGGATCAAGAAGTCCGAATTGGACGTTCAGCTGGCCCGGTCCCGCAACGACCTCGACGCCGGGGTGTTCCGCATGGTGCTGCGGGACAACGTCCTCGACCAGGCGCGTCAGGCCTGCGCTGCCGCAGAGGCCGCTGCTGTGCAGGCTGACCGGTGCGCGGAGGTGCTGATCACCGGGTTCACCCACCGCCGGCCGGCGCAGCCGACCACGCTCGGGCACGTGCTCGCCGGTTACTCCGAGGCGCTGCTGAGCCAGGCCGACGAGCTGCTGTCGGTCTACGACGAGCTCGACGTCAACCCGCTCGGCTCCTGCGCCTTCGCCGGGACGGACCTGCCGATCGAACCGGAGCGGCTGGGCGAACTGCTCGGCTTCCGGGAGAGCTTCACCTCCAGCTACGAGGCGGTGGCCGGGGCGGAGCACCTGATGCGCACCGCGGCCGTGCAGGCGCGGATCCTCGCGACCGGTGCCCGGATGGCCCGCACCATGCTGGACTGGATGACCTTCGGCTGGATCGCCACGCCGGACGCCTACTGCCAGGGCTCGAGCATCATGCCGCAGAAGAAGAACCCGGTGGTGCTGGAGCACATGTGCTCGATGGCGGGCGCGGCGGCGGCCGACCTGGCCGCGACGATGAACAACGTCGGCGCCGCCTGGTACGAGGACTCCAACAACGCGACCACCGATGTGCAGGAACACCTGTGGCGGGCGGGGGACCGCTCGGTGCGGTTCCTGACCATGATGGGCGGGCTGATCGAGGAGCTGCGCCCGCAGGACCCGCCGTCGCCGGAGCAGGTGGTGGCCACCGGTGCGACCACCACCGCCATCGCCGAAGCGCTGGCCGGTGCCGGAATCCCCTGGCGCGGCGCGCATTCCGTGGTCGGCGCGCTCGTCCGGCAGGCACCGCCTGCGGAGTGGACGAGCTCGGTGGTCGCCGCGGCGATCGCGGAGGCCGGGCTGGGCGAGGTGGACGACTCGGTCGTCGAGGCCGCGCTCGCCGCCGGGCTCAAGCCGGAGCTCGTGCTCGACCGCCCGCAGGTGGGTGGTCCCGGTGCGGCGGCCGTTCGGCGCACGGCGGAGCTGGCGCTGGGCCGGGCGCGCTCGCTGGCCGGTGAATTCGCCGCCCGTCGCGCGGTTCTCAGCGAAGCCGCGGCCAAGCTGGACGCTGCGGTCGACGGTGTGCTGGCCGGGGGCTGCGGGTGAACCAGCCTGCTCCCGGCGACCGGATCACGGTCGTCGGCAACGTCAACCTCGACGTGCTGGTCGCCGGTGCGGCGGAACTCCCGCCGCCCGGCACCGAGCAGATCGTGCCCTCGATCGTCCTGCGCCCCGGCGGCTCGGCCGCCAACACCGCCATCGTGCTGGCACAGCTCGGCAGGTCGACGGTGCTGGCCGGGCGCGTCGGCGACGACGGCACCGCCCGGCTGCTCACCGAACAGCTCGACCTCCCCGGGCTGCGCCTCGACCTGGTCCGCGCTGAGGACGAGCCCACCGGCGTGACCGTCGCGGCCGAGGCGCCGGGCCGGGACCGGTCGTTCTTGTCGGCGCTCGGGGCGATGTCCGAGCTCGACGCGGAATCCGTGCCGGCCGAATCGCTGTCCGCGCAGTTCGTGCTGCTGTCCGGGTACTTCCTGCTCCCGGCCCTGCGCGGCGAGTCCGCGCGCGGCCTGCTGGCCCGGGCGCGGCGGGCTGGAGCGCGCACCGCGCTGGACACCGGTTGGGACCCGGCGGGCTGGTCGGAGACCACCCGCGACGAGGTGCTCCAGCTGCTGCGCGAGGTCGACGTCTTCTTGCCCAACGAGGACGAACTCCGCGCCCTGCACGGAGACGACTGCACCGATGAGGAAGCGGCCCGGAGCATCGCCGACAAGACCGGTGCGACCGTCGTGGTCAAGCGCGGCGCGCTCGGAGCTCTCGTCGCGCAGCCAGGACGGGAACCCACCACGCACCCGGCGCCCGAAGTGCAGGTGTGCGACTCGACCGGTGCCGGGGACGCGTTCAACGCGGGCCTGCTGCACCGGCTCGCCGACGGCGCGGACCTCGCCGAGGCCGCCGACTACGCGGTGCGCGTCGCCGCGACCGTGATCGTCCGACCCTCGCACGACCGCGCTTTCACCCCGGAGGACGTGATGGCATGAGCAGCCAGAAACGCGAGATCACTCCCGGACAGGACCACCGTGATTCGCGGGGAGGCGGGACAGCCATGACCGGCGCTGTGCCAACTCCAGCCCTGATCAACGGCACCTCAGGGGACCGTGACGCAACCCAGCCACAAGAAACCGTGCCACGCGAGATCACTCCCGGACAGGACCACCGCTGTGATTCGCGGGGAGGCGGAACAGTTTCGGTTCTCGACTTCCACCTGCACTTCCGCATCGAGCAGGACCCGGCCACCCGGGACCTCTCCGGCGGCCAGTTCAGCTGTGCCGACCACGACGAGCAGGCGCAGCGCCGCCGCACCGAGCAGGTGGCCGAGCAGTCGCGGCGCTGGCGCCGGGCCTGGGACTTCCCGGACCCGCAGCCGGACCCCGACCGGACCTGGCAGGACGAGGCCGATCTGTGGCTGGCCGAGCTCGACCAGCACGGCATCGCGCACGCGGTGTTCGTGACCGGCTGCGGCGACGAACAGGTCGCTGAACTGGTCCAACGCGCCCCGGACCGGTTCTCCGGCATGGCGAACCTGCGCGACCTCACCGCCCCCGACGCCGCCGAGAAGCTGGCCAGGGCGATCGACGAGCACGGGCTGCGCGGGCTGAAGCTGTTCGCTCCGCTGCTGCCGCACCGCATCGACGACCCGGCCGCCGACCCGGTGTGGCGGGTGGCCGCCGACCGCGGCATCCCCGTGCTGATCCACTTCGGGCACTGCGGGTCCAGCGGCGGCGTCGCGCACAACGCCCACATCGAACCCGCGTGGCTGGAACCGGTCGCCAAGCGGTTCCCCGGCATCCCGTTCGTGATCCCGCACTTCGGCGTGCAGCACGTCCAGCAGGTGCTGTTCCTGTGCTGGGCCTGCCCGAACGTCCTGGTGGACACCTCCGGGTCGAACCAGTGGGTGCGCTGGATGCCCTACAAGCTCACGCTCGAGGACCTGTTCCGGCGCTGCTACGAGACGATCGGACCCGAGCGCATCGTCTTCGGCAGCGACTCCTCCTGGTTCCCGCGCGGCTACTGCTACCGGTACCTGGCCGACCAGCTGCGGGTGTGCCACGAGATGGGCATGCCGGAAGCGGACCTGCGCGCGATCTTCGGCGGCAACGCCGCGCGCCTGCTCGGGATCCCGGACTTCGCGAGAGGAACGACATGACCACGACGGAAGCAGGGCCCGGCACCTGGATGGCCGCGGAGATCGCCGAGCAGCCGCGGGTGCTGGCCGACCTGGCGCGCAGCGCCGGGGAGTTCCGGGCGGTCGCCGAGCAGCTCGTGCGCGCCCGGCCGAAGTTCGTGCTGTTCGCGGCGCGCGGCTCCAGCGACAACGCGGCGCTGTACGGCAAGTACCTGGTGGAGGTGCTGCTCGGGCTGCCGGCCGGTCTGGTGTCGCCGTCGACCACCACGCTGTACGGCGCCGAACCGGACCTCACCGACGTCGCGCTGATCGCGGTCAGCCAGAGCGGCGGATCCCCGGACCTCGTGGAGGTGACGGAACAGGCGGCCCGGCGCGGGGCGTTCACGGTCGCGGTGACGAACACGCCGGATTCGCCGCTCGGAACCGTCGCACGCCACAGCTTGGACATCGGTGCCGGCCGGGAGCGCGCGGTCGCGGCGACCAAGACGTACTCGGCGACGCTGCTCGCGCTGAACCTGCTGTTCACGGCGGTTCGCGGGGTCGCCCCGGTGTCGCCGGACCGCATCGGCGAGCTCGCGCGGACCAGCCTGGACGGCAACGCGAAGCGGGTCGTCGAAGCCGCGCACCGGCTGCGCTTCGCGGACCGGGTGATCACCACGGCCCGCGGGTACTCGCTGGCGACCGCGCAGGAAGCCGCGCTGAAGCTCGCCGAGACCAGCTACCTGGTCACCCGCTCCTACAGCGGTGCGGATCTCCTGCACGGTCCGATCGCGGCCGTCGGACCGGAGACGGCCGTGCTGGCGGTGCGGGGATCCGGCCCGGGCGGTGCGGCGATGGCGGAACCGCTGGCCCGGCTCGCCGCGCAGGGCGCGGACATCCTGCGGATCGGTCCCGGCGCGGACGCCGGGCTGCGCATCCCGGACGTGCCGGAGGAGCTGTCCCCGGTCCTGGAGGTCCTGCCGCTGCAACGCCTGGCGCGGGAGCTGGCGACCGCCCGCGGTCACGACCCGGACAACCCGGCGGGCCTGCGCAAGGTCACCGAAACCCGCTGAAGGCTCCCGCGCCGCTGGACCGCCGCACACACCGGTCCAGCGGCGCGGGTTCCACCCGAGCATGGCCCGCAAATCGCGCACAAGTTGATATCCGGGACGTTCGTGCAGGTCAGCAGGGCTGTTCCGGTGGATTGTGGTGCGGACCACCAGGGTTGACCGGGGGTGGGGGTTTTGCTCCGGGGCGATCAACCGAGACAATTCGCGGCCATGGCCAATGAGCGTGCAGAGCCTCCAGTCGGGGGGCAGGGCCCTGGACCTTCCGGGCCGCCACCGGGGCGTCCGCAGGGCGGACCGCCGCCGGGACCAGGTCGTCCCCCGCAGGCGCCTCCCGGACAGGTGCCGCCCCGGCAGGGGCAGGTGCCGCCGGAGGGCCAGCCGCCGCAGGTGCAGGAGACCCAGCAGGTGCGGCCCGGCCCGGGTGGTCCCGGCGCCGGACCGGCAGGGCCGCCGCCCGGCGCGATGCCTCCGGGCCCGCCGCAGGGGCGGCAGGGACCGCCCCCTGGTCAGCAGGGACCTCCGCCTGGTCCACCGCAGGGTGCGATGCCGCCCGGTGCAGCGCCGCAGGGGCCGCCGCCTGGTGCGGGACCGATGCCGCCCGGTGCTCGTCCGGGCATGCCGCCCGGTCCGCCTCCCGGCGCTCCGCAAGGGCTCCCGATGCCGAACGCGATGCAGGGACCGCCGCCGAACCAGCCTCCGGCGACGCGGGTCCAGCAGCGCTTGGACGGTCTGGACGAGCCCGCGTCCTACCGCGAGTCCGGCACGCTCCGCGATCCGGACGCCGGCCGCGACTCGGACCCGTACGCCGAGGGCCGTCGCGACGAGGCGCGGTACCGCGACGCTTACGACGACGGCTACCGGGCCGCCTACTACGACCACTACGACCAGGGGCGCGACGACCGCTACCAGGACGACTACTACGACGACCGGCGGCGGGACGAGCAGCAGCGCGAACGCCGTCGCGAGCGGGAGCCGCGGGAGGAGCGCTACGACCGCGAGCCCCGCATGAGCGGGCCCAGCGCGGACACCATCGGCCGCCTGATCGGGGTGTTCACCGGCCTGATCGCGCTGATCTTCGTGCTGCACGTCATCTTCGTGGTCACCGGGGCGAACCAGGACAACGGCTTCGTCTCGTTCACCTACGGGACCGCGAAGTTCTTCGTGTTCGGGCTCGGCGACGTGTTCCAGCCCGGCGACGCGACGATCGGCGTGGTGCTCAACTACGGCCTCGCCGCGCTGATCTACCTGTTCGGCGGCCGGATCATCGCGCGGGCGCTGAAGCGCTGAACCCGTGAGCACTTCGGGCCGTGGCGGCGGCCCGAAGTGCTCAGAGCGGGTGGCCGTAGCGGGCGAGGACGCGGGCGCGCAGGTCGGGGTCGTTGCGCGGAACCGGCTCCAGGAACACCTCGTCCAGCTCCGGGAACTCCTCGCGCAGCATCCCGTCGATGCGCACCACGGCGTGCTCCAGCTCGGTGGAGTCCAGCGAGACCGAGAAGTCCACGCGGGCGCAGCACAGCACCCGGTCGGTTCCGACGTTCATGGACAGCATGTCCACCACGCTGTCCACCTCCGGTTGCTCGTCCAGCCTGCGGCGCACGGCCGAGAGCAGCCTGCGGTCCGCCTGCTGGCCGATGAGCAGGCCGAGGTTGGTGCGGGCCATCGTGTAGGCCACCAGCGCGAGCAGGGCCCCGATCGCGATGGACGCGATGCCGTCCCACGCGCTCGACCCGGTGAGGTCGTGCAACCCGAGCCCGGCGAAGGCCAGCAGCAGACCGGCCAGCGCCGCGCTGTCCTCGAGCAGCACCGTCTTGACCGTCGGATCGTCCGAAACCCGCAGGTGGTGCAGGATCGTGTCGCCGTCCTCGGCGGCCTCGGCGCGCACCTGCCGCATCGCGCGCAGCCAGGACACGCCCTCCAGCACGAAGGCCAGCGCGAGCACCGCGTAGCCGACCAGCGGCCGGGTCTGCTCCTGCGGCTCGCCGGCCAGCGTGCGGAAGCCCTCGACGAAGGCGAACACCGCGCCGGACACGAAGATGCTGATCGCCGCGATCAGCGACCAGAAGTACCGCTCCTTGCCGTACCCGAACGGGTGGCGGGCGTCGGCGGGCTTCCCGGAGCGCCGCAGCGCCGTCAGCAGGAACACCTCGGTGCAGGTGTCGGCGACCGAGTGCCCGGCCTCCGCGAGCATCGCCGCCGAACCGGTGATCGCCCCGGCGACCGCCTTCATCGCGGCGATGGCCAGGTTGATGCCCAGCGCGACCAGCACCGTGAGCGTGCTCTCGCCGCCCTTCTCCACGTCGGCCATCGGCCACTCCTCGTTCCGCAGGTCATCCCTCGGATTCAGCAGCGGTGGCGGGTCTCGCTCCGCGGATCCTCGGCGTCGGTGAGATGGCGAACACGCTAGGCGGGGTCGGCATGATCCGCCTTGTGACTCTCTGTGTTATAAGTCCCCCTTTCGGGGGGTGGCGGTTGGGCGGCACCCGGGCATGGCACCCTTGGGTTGGCCGACCCTGCGAGGTTCGGCTGACTGCGTACGCCCCGGTAGCGCCGGACAGGCGGACCACGTTCAGGGTGGTCCAAGACCAGGAGTGACTGAGTGGAAAGCTTCTTCTCCTTCATCCTCTACCCGGTGTCGGCGATCTTGTGGTTCTGGCACAAGGTCTTCGGCTCCGTGCTAGGTGAGGACAACGGGTTCGCCTGGGCGCTCGCCGTGTTCTTCCTGGTCTTCACGCTGCGCGTGGTGCTGCTCAAGCCCGCCATCAGCCAGATGCGCGCCGGGCGCAAGATGGCGAAGTTCGCGCCGCAGATCCAGAAGCTGCGCGAGAAGTACAAGAACGACCGCCAGCGCATGGCGCAGGAGATGCAGAAGCTGCAGTCCGAGCACGGGGTGAACCCGCTCGGCGGCTGCCTGCCCGCGCTGCTGCAGATCCCGGTCTTCCTGAGCCTGTTCCACGTCCTGCGGAACTTCCACCCGGGCGCGCAGAGCAACTTCATCTTCGACAAGGCGGGCGTCGACTCCTTCATCAACGCCTCGATCTTCGGCGCGAAGCTGTCGAACTGGATCACCCAGCCCGCGGACCAGCTGGCGCTGTTCGGCACCGACCGCACCTCGATGATGATCGTCGGCATCCCGCTGATGCTGATCGCGTCGGTGGCCACCTTCTTCACCATGCGCCTGTCGGTGAAGAAGCAGACCGACGCGGCGATGGCCAACCCGCAGTCGGCGGTGATGGCCAAGTTCATGATGTACATCGCCCCGATCGGCGCGATCATCTCCGGTTGGTTCCTGCCGATCGCGGTCCTGCTGTACTGGCTGGCCAACAACGTCTGGACCCTGGGCCAGCAGCACTTCCTGACCAAGAAGATCGACCGCGAGCAGGAAGCGGAGAAGGCCAAGGAGATCGAGGCCAAGAAGTCCGCCCCGCGGCCGAAGCCGGGTCAGAAGCCGGTCCGCCAGGACGCCAAGGACGGCGAGGAGGAGACCGCGTCGACGGCCACCACCGCCACGGCGACCTCCAACAAGCCGGCCAAGAGCAACAACGGCCAGCGGCCGGGCGGCAAGTCGAACGTCAAGAAGAACCGCCCGGGCAAGACGGCGGCGTCGGCCAAGAAGGGCAAGAAACGACGTTGATCCGGGGACGGAACCGTCGTCGGTCCGGTCGTCCAGACCGCAGTTTCAATTGAAACTGCAAATCCCAGCCACGACGGATCGCAGTTTCAATTGAAACTGCAGGTGGACCTGAGAAGGGGCCGGTGGACATCGATCCACCGGCCCCTTCTCGTCGTCGCGGGTCAGGCCGGGGTGGCGATGACGATGCGGTTCTCGTCGTAGCCGAGGTCGCCGCCGACGTAGCGGCCACCGCAGGTCACCAGGACCAGGCGGTGCTCACCGCCCTGGCCGAACAGCTCGCCTGCCCGGGACGGCAGGTCGTCCTTGTGCACCGTGACGACCTCCGACACCTGGTAGCGCCACTCCTCGCCGCTGTCGTCGACGACGGTCACCGGCTGGCCGGGAGCGGAGTCCCACAGCTCGGCGAACGGTCCGACCGCGCCCTTCCAGTTGACGTGCCCGGCCAGCACCGTCGCGCCCTTCGGCGCGTCGAGCCCGGCGCCCCACCAGGTCGCCTCGTCGACGCCGTCGGGCACCGGCAGCGTGCCGGACCGGTCGATCTCCTTGCGCACGAGCTCGGCCGTGCCGCCCTGCGGCAGCCGGATGGTGCCCGGCGGTTGTCCCGCCGGGACGTGCACCGGCTGCACGGGCAGATCGCGTGGAGCCGCCGCGGCGGTGGTGGTGGCGGGTTCGGTGACCAGGTTCCCGGCGACCAGCACGGCCGCCGCGACCAGGGCGATCACCGCGGCCGCCACCACGAGGAACAGGGAACGGCGCCGGGTCACTGCTTCCGCGCCCCGATCCGCCGGCGCAGCGCGAAGCCGGTCCCGCCGATCACGGTCACCGCGGTCAGGCCGGCGAGGCCGAGCAGCCCGGCGGGCACGCCGGACTCGGGCGTCGGGTCACCGGCCGGGATGCGGATCGGCACGGTCGGTGTGTTGGGCTTGTTGACCAGGCTCAGCTCCAGCGTCCGGCCGCCCTCGACGGTGCCGGTCACCGACGGCGGGTTGGCCTCGTCGAACGCTTCCTCGTAGCCCGGTGCGGGCTTGACCTCGACGATCTTGATCTCCTGCGGGGTCCGCAGGTCGGCGATCTCCGCGGTGCCGTCGTCGCCGGTGACGACCACGGCGGGCTGGCCGTCCTCGCCGACCAGCGGCGTCCCGTCCTGGCGCACGGCGGGGGAGCCGTCCGCGGCGGTCACCCGCAGCGAGACGCCGGCGATCCCGGCCTGGCTCTCGGAGTCGGTCTTGCCGACCTTCACCACGCCCGGCGCGGTCACCGCGGTGGTCTCGGCCTCGACGGAGAGCTCCTGCTCGCCGCCGGTGGACACCACGCGCTGGGTGGTGTCGGGCTGGTTGACGGCCTGCCGCACGTACGGCCGATCGGCCGGGGCGGACAGCTTCCCGGTGATCTTCGGGTTCGGCCCGGTCGGGGTCACCTGGAGCTTCAGCGGGCTGCCGTCCTCCGGCGTGGTGACCGCGCCGTCGTCGCCGACGCCCTCGATCTCGACGTCGGTGGGGGACAGCTGCACCGGCACGCCGCCGATGCCCTTGCCGTCGGTGCGCTGCACGGTCAGCGTCCACTCCGCGGCCTGGCCGATGGTCTGCTCGCCCTCCGGGGCGGTCAGCTCCGCTTCCCACGGGCCGCGGTTCTCGCCGGCCTCGGCCTTGAACGACTCGACCTTGGCCTTGGCGCTCTCCGGGAGCTTGGCGAGGTGGGCGTCGGCGTCGTAGGCGATCCGGGTGAAGTCGTTGTCCGGGTCCAGGTCGGCCTGGCTGCGCGGCGCGGCGGTCCAGGAGTGCAGCAGGTGCGCCAGCGCGGCGGCCTCGTCGGGCGACTGGGTGTTGCCGTAGCGCAGCAGCAGGTAGGAGATGTCGGCTGCGGTGTCCTCGGGGATCGCGGTGCCCCACTTGGTCTTGAGCTCGTCGCCCGGCTGGTACTCCTCGCCGCTGTCCGGCGCGGTCAGCGCGAACTGCACGCACCACACCTGCTGGCCGTTGACGAGGTAGGACCCCAGCCAGTCGCGATCGGGTTCCGGGTTGTTCCGGTACGGCTGCCCGGGCCGGGTCTCGTGGCCGACCGCCTCCTGCGGGTCGGCGCTCGCGGCACCGGGGACCGCCAGCAGGCTCCCCCCGGTGAGCACGGCGGTGCCCAGCACCGCCGTGACCCACTTCTTGAACATGCGCATGCGTGCTCCAGTTCTGGTGGAAGTGATCCGGCGCCGCGCGTTCGTTCCGCTGAACCCCGACCAGGAATCGCGCAGCTGCCCAGCGCGATACTTCCGATCACTGAGCGTGGCGACAAGAGGTCATACGGTGGACGAGGACGGTCACGCGGTGTGGAGAACCGGGCATTCGCGACGGGTTCTGATCACCCGTTGAGCCGAGTCGTGTGGCGGCGCTCACTCATCGGTGATCACCGGTTGCACCGGCGCGAAAAGGTTGGCGACGCGATGTGATCGACATCGCGCGAAAATCGATACCGAGTAGTTTCCGGGGGAGATGGGGAGATCCCCGATCGGACGGTAAAGTCGGCTTTACCGAACCGGGAACCGGTCAGCGCTCCTGAGCGTTGTTCCGAGTGACGGCGCAAGCACGCCCAGGAGGATGAGTTGCGCACAACGAGCAACCCCGCGTTCCGCAACCTGCCGACGACCGGCGGTTACGCGAACTTCAACTACGGCCAGGGGCAGGCCCCCTCGCCCTTCGGCGAGGCGACCGCCGCGCCGCCGCAGGCCTCTCGGCCGATGACGATCGACGACGTGGTCACCAAGACCGCGATCACCCTCGCCCTGGCGGTGGTCACCGGCACGCTGACCTACTTGGTGGGCCCGTCCGCCGTCGCGCTGGCGCTGCCGGCCGCGATCATCGGCCTGGTGCTCTCGCTGGTCATCATCTTCAAGAAGAAGGTCAGCCCCGGGCTGGTCATCGCCTACTCGGCGGTCGAGGGCGTGTTCCTCGGCGGGATCAGCTTCATGTTCGCCAGGTGGGTCGGGAACCCGGGCATCATCATGCAGGCCATCGCGGGCACCATCGGTGTCTTCGCGGCCATGCTGGTGGTCTACAAGACGGGCGCCATCCGGGTCACCCCGAAGCTGACCAAGTGGATCATCGGTGCGGCCGCCGGTGCCGCCGTGCTGATGCTGGTGAACCTGATCGCCAGCTTCTTCACCGCGGGCGGCCTGGGGCTGCGCGACGGCGGCATGCTGGCCATCGGATTCAGCCTGCTGTGCATCGGCATCGCCGCGTTCAGCTTCCTGCTGGACTTCGACGCGGCCGACCAGGCGATCAAGAGCGGCGTGGACGCCAAGTTCTCCTGGTACATCGCCTTCGGCCTGATGACCACCCTGGTCTGGCTCTACCTGGAGATCCTCCGCCTGCTCTCGTACTTCCAGCGGGACTGAGGAACTTCCCAGCGCGAAACGGGGCGCCGCTGTCCACTTCGGACGGCGGCGCCCCGTTCTGTTCGCGGTGTTGTTTTGCCTGGTAGGTGCCCGTGAGCACTTTGTGTTGCTATAGCACCCCAAAGTGCTCACGGGTCCTGACCAGGCCGGACGTTCTGCGCTGGCGGAACCCTCAGCTGAGGCGCTCGAGGACCATGGCCATGCCCTGGCCGCCGCCGACGCACATGGTCTCCAGGCCGAACTGCTTGTCGTGCCACTGCAGGGAGTTGATCAGCGTCGTGGTGATCCGGGCGCCGGTCATGCCGAACGGGTGGCCCACCGCGATCGCACCGCCGTTGACGTTCAGCTTCTCCAGCGGGATGCCCAGGTCCTGGTAGGACGGGATCACCTGGGCGGCGAACGCCTCGTTGATCTCCACCAGGTCGATGTCCCCGATGCCCATGCCGGCGCGCTTGAGCGCCTGCTTCGACGCCTCCACCGGACCCAGGCCCATGATCTCCGGCGACAGCCCGGAGACGCCGGTGGACACGATCCGCGCCAGCGGGGTCAGGCCCAGCTGCTTGGCCTTGGTGTCGCTCATGATCACCAGGGCGGCGGCGCCGTCGTTGAGCGGGCAGCAGTTGGCCGCGGTGATCCGGCCGTCCGGGCGGAACACCGGCTTGAGGCCGGACACGCCCTCCTTGGTCACGCCCGCGCGCGGGCCGTCGTCGGAGTCGACGACGGTGCCGTCCGGGGTGGTGACCGGCGTGATCTCGCGGGCCCAGAAGCCGTTGGCGATCGCCTTCTCGGCCAGGTTCTGCGAGCGGACGCCGAAGTCGTCCATCTCGTCGCGGCTGATGCCCTTGACCCGCGCCAGGTTCTCCGCGGTCTGGCCCATCGGGATGTAGACGTCCGGCACCAGGTCCAGGGTGCGCGGGTCGGTCCACGAGTCCGCGCCCTGCTCGGCGGTCTGCTGGGTGCGGGCCTGGGCGTCGGCGAACAGCGGGTTCTTGGTGTCCTCGAGCGAGTCGGAGTTGCCCTTGGCGAACCGGGAGACCATCTCGACGCCGGCGCTGATGAACACGTCGCCCTCGCCGGCCTTGATCGCGTGCAGCGCCATCCGGGTGGTCTGCAGGCTCGACGAGCAGTAGCGGGTGACGGTGGTGCCGGGCAGCTGGTCGTAGCCGAGCAGCACCGAGACCACGCGCGCCATGTTGTAGCCCTGCTCGCCGCCGGGCAGGCCGCAGCCGAGCATCAGGTCGTCGATCTCGTTCGGGTCGAGCTCGGGCACCTTGTCCAGCGCGGCGCGGACGACCTGCGCGGTGAGGTCGTCCGGGCGGAGGTCCTTCAGCGACCCCTTGCCTGCGCGGCCGATGGGGGATCGCGCGGTGGCGACGATGACTGCTTCGGGCATGGGAACTCCTTCGTCCGCGGTCGTGGGCGCGAATCGGTGACCTGCCGCGCGTGGCCCGCACGACTTGACCTACTGGTCGGTCACTTTAAGGCCGGATACCCCATCTTGGCGGTGATGGCAGTCACGGAACAAGAGCACAACCGACCGTTTGGTATGTCGTGGCGCACGCCACGCGGATCGAGCCCTTCAGCGCGAGCGGCGGTGCAGGTGGCGGTTCAGGCCGGCCACGATGCGACTGGTCGGGCGACGGGCCTCGGCCGCCTTGGACCGGGTCGGCGCAGCAGGCATCGGCCCGCCCTCCCACTCGCCGATCGCCGCGCACATCGCGGGCAGCAGGATCGCCGCCGCGGCCTCGTACCCGGCCGCCGACGGGTGGAACCGGTCCGGGCTGAAGAACTCGCTCGGCCGGGCCAGGAACTCCGGCGACAGCAGGTCGGCCAGCGGAACGGCGCGCCCACCGGAGGCCTCCACCACCCGGCGCTGAGCGCGGCCGAGAGCCAAGCTCCACCGCCGTGCGACCGACCGCAGCGGCTGCGGGATGGGCCGGATCGCGCCCAGGTCGGGGCAAGTGCCGACGACCACCGCCACATCGGCCTCGACCAGCCGCCGCACCGCATCGCCCAGCAGCTCGGCGCACGCCGAGACCGCCAGCTTCGAGGTGACGTCGTTGGCCCCGACGATGATCAGCGCCAGCCTCGGCGGCCGCACCAGCACCGCGTCGACCTGCGCGGACAGCTCCTGCGAGGTGGTGCCGACGATGGCGCGGGTGGTCAGCGCGACCGGCCGGTCCAGCTCCTCGGCGAGCCCGCGCGCCAGCCGCACCCCGGGCAGTTCGGCCGGGAAGTCCACGCCCAGCCCGGCCGCGGACGAGTCGCCGAGCACCGCGAACTCCAGCGGCTCGACGTCGAGCAGCTCGTAGCGCGGCACCGGGCCGGTGCCGTCGGGCAGGTGGACGCCGTCGGCGCGCACCGGTTCGTTGCTCGGCGGACCGATCACCCGCCGCGCGTACTTGGACTGACCGTTGAGCAGCCCGTAGGCGGCGCCGGAGATCCCGCCGGCCGTGCCGGCTGCCAGCAGTGCGAGACGGAGCGCCTTCGCTGCGATCATGCGGCCCTCCCTGAACCGGGCCGTTCCGGGATCCACCGGTCGGCCGCGTCGAACGGGATGGGTCATGGTCACCCGCGTTCGCCCCGCGCGCGAGGCGAACGCTCCCGTTATTCGCAAGACGTCGGAGAACGCGAAATCGTTCCCGATCGGTGTGTCGCCGGGAAGGTCCGATGAGTTACCCGGTGACCTGCCGATTAGGCTCGACGCAACACAGCAGTTCGGAAGGATCGAGGACCGAACGTGGACTACGTCGAGCACGTCACCGACCTGGTGGGCAACACCCCCTTGGTGCGGTTGAACGCGGTGGCGACCGGCCAGGCGAAGGTGCTGGCCAAGGTCGAGTACCTGAACCCGGGCGGCAGCGTGAAGGACCGCATCGCGCTGCGCATGATCGAGGTCGCCGAGGCCTCGGGCGAGCTGAAGCCCGGCGGGACCATCGTGGAGCCGACCTCCGGAAACACCGGAGTCGGCCTGGCCATGGTCGCCCAGCGCAAGGGCTACCGGTGCGTCTTCGTCTGCCCGGACAAGGTCAGCGAGGACAAGCGCAACGTCCTCAAGGCCTACGGCGCGGAGGTCGTGGTCTGCCCGACCGCGGTTCCGCCGGAGCACCCGGACTCCTACTACAGCGTCTCCGACCGCCTGGTCGAGGAGATCGACGGCGCCTGGAAGCCGGACCAGTACTCCAACCCGGCCAACCCGGAATCGCACGTGCACTCCACCGGCCCGGAGATCTGGGCGCAGACCGAGGGCAAGGTGACGCACTTCGTCGCCGGCGTCGGCACCGGCGGCACCATCTCCGGCACCGGGCAGTACCTGAAGAAGGTCTCCGGCGGGCAGGTGCGCGTCGTCGGCGCCGACCCGGAGGGCTCGGTCTACTCCGGCGGCAACGGCCGTCCGTACCTGGTGGAGGGCGTCGGCGAGGACTTCTGGCCGACCACCTACGACCGGGAGATCTGCGACGAGATCGTCGCGGTCTCCGACGCCGACTCCTTCGAGATGACCCGGCGGCTGGCCCGCGAGGAGGCGCTGCTGGTCGGCGGTTCCTGCGGGATGGCGGTCGCGGCGGCGCTGCGGATCGCGGAGACCGCCGACCCGGACGACGTGATCGTGGTGCTGCTGCCCGACGGCGGCCGCGGCTACCTGACCAAGGTCTTCAACGACTCCTGGATGGCCTCCTACGGCTTCCTGTCGCCGGACCACGCCGGTGGTTCGGTCGGCGACGTGCTGCGCCGCAAGGACGGCACCATCCCGGCCCTGGTCCACGTTCACCCGAACGAGACCGTCGCCGAGGCGGTGGCGATCATGCGCGAGTTCGGCGTCTCGCAGATGCCGGTGGTGCGCGCGGAGCCGCCGATCATGGCCGCGGAGGTGGCCGGCGCGGTCAACGAGCGGGACTTGCTGGACGCCCTTTTCGCAGGTCGCGCGAACCTCGCCGACCGGATCGAGGAGCACATGTCCCCGCCGCTGCCGACCATCGGCGCGGGCGAGGAGGTCAGCGCCGCGATGACCGCGCTGGCCGGGGCCGACGGCGCGATGGTGCTCATCGATGGGAAGCCCGCCGGCGTCGTCACACGTCAGGACGTTCTCGGTTTCATCGCCGGGCGATGACGAGTTGTTACGGAATGGCACTACGCTGCTGATCCATCAGATAGCGTGTGCTCTCGAATGCCCAGGCTTTCGCATTACGCCCCGAGGGAGTAGGACAACCCGATGAGCTCTCCGCAGCCGCCGGACGGCGGTCAGCAGGGTTCGGACCCCATCTCGAACCGGATGGACCCGCAGGACCCCAACCAGGCCGGCAGCGACGCGACTCAGGTCGTGAAGCCCGTGCAGTCGCAGGGGCAGGCAGCGCAGCCGCCGTCCGACTCGACGCAGGTCGTTCCGCCGTCGATGCAGCCGCCGCAGCCGATGTACCAGCAGCCCGGCCTGTCCGGCCAGGGCGGTGCGGCTGAGGCGACTGCGATGGTGCCGCCGTCGATGCAGCCCCCGCAGCCCATGTACCAGCAGCCGGGCACCCAGAGCCAGCCGGGCGGCTTCCCGGCCCAGCCGCAGCAGTCGGGCCCGCCGAGCGGCGGCTTCCCGGCCCCGCAGGCCCAGCCGGGCTACGGGGCCCAGCCCCCGGCCGCCTACGGCCAGGCCCCCCAGGGCCAGGGCAACAAGGGCCTGGCGCTGACCGTCGGTTGGATCGCCGCGGTCATCGGTGGTATCGCCGCGATCTTCTACCTGATCGGCACCTTCCTCCTCGGCAGTGCCTACGCGGTGTACGACCAGGCCAAGTCGTCGCTCGAGCAGCTCGGCAGCAGCACCGACGGCTTGCCGGAGCTGCCGTCGTACGGCCTGATGGTGACGATCTACATCGCGGTCACGATCGCTGCGATCGTGCTCTGCACCGGCGGCATCATGACCATCCTGCGGAAGAACGTGGGCCCGTTGCTGATCGTCGGCGCTGAGGCGCTGTACCTGATCTGCTCGGTAGTGCTCCTCTTCAGCGGGTACGTCCAGGGCGCCAGCATCATCGGAGCCATCCTGGGCATGCTCGCCGGCATCGCCATCGGTGTGCTGGCCATGCTGCCGGGTACCCGCGAGTGGGTCGCCGCTGGTGCGGGTGCCTCGGCTCCTGCGGCCGCCGGCGGCTACGGCGCGCCGCAGGGCTTCGGCCAGCCGGGTCAGCCCGGTCAGCCGGGCCAGTTCGGCCAGCCGCAGCAGGGCTTCGGCCAGCCCGGCCAGCAGCCGGGTCAGCAGCCCGGCGGCTTCCCGCCGCCCGGTGGCCCCCAGCCGCCCCAGTGGTGACCAGCTGAGCTGACGCGAAGCGGCCCCCGACCGGTCCGGTCGGGGGCCGCTCTGCGTTCCGGGGTCGAGTCGGCCGATCGGCCCACAGGTCGTACGCTGCTCGTCATGAGTGATGGCTTTGCCACCCGCGCGATTCATGCGGGGCAGGAGGCGGATCCGACGACCGGTTCGGTGATCGTGCCGATCCACGCCACGTCGACCTACGCCCAGGACGGGGTGGGCGGCATGCGCGGGGGTTACGAGTACTCGCGCACCGGCAACCCGACCCGCACCGCGCTGGAGCAGTGCCTGGCCGAGCTGGAGGGCGGTCGCCACGGGCGCGCCTTCGCCTCCGGCATGGCCGCCACCGACGCGGTGCTGCGCGCGACGCTGCGCCCGGGTGACCACCTGGTCATCCCGGACGACGCCTACGGCGGCACGTTCCGGTTGATCGACAAGGTCCTCACCAGCTGGGGCGTGGAGTACACCCCGGCGCAGGTGTCCGATGTGGACGCGGTGCGGGCGGCGATCCAGCCGAACACCAAGGTGATCTGGGTCGAGACCCCCACCAACCCGCTGCTCAACATCGCCGACATCGCCGCGCTGGCGCAGGTGTCCCGCGAGGCCGGCACGAAGCTGGTCGTGGACAACACCTTCGCCTCGCCGTTCCTCCAGCAGCCGCTGGAGCTCGGCGCGAACGTCGTGGTGCACTCGACGACCAAGTACCTGGGCGGGCACTCCGACGTGGTCGGCGGTGCCGTGATCACCTCCGACGACGAGCTGGCCGAGCAGATCGCGTTCCTGCAGAACGGTGCCGGCGCGGTGCCGGGCCCGTTCGACGCGTTCCTCACCATGCGCGGCGTCAAGACCCTCGCGGTCCGCATGGAGCGGCACAGCGCCAACGCGGAGCGGATCGTCGCCGCGCTGGCCGGTCACCCCAAGGTCTCGAAGGTCCTGTACCCGGGCCTGGCGGAGCACCCGGGCCACGAGGTCGCGGCCAAGCAGATGCGGCACTTCGGCGGGATGGTCTCGTTCCTGCACGCCGACGGCGAGGAGGCCGCGCTGGAGGTCTGCGCGCGCACCCGCCTGTTCACGCTGGCCGAGTCGCTGGGCGGCGTCGAGTCCCTGATCGAGCACCCGGGCCGCATGACGCACGCGAGCACCGCGGGCTCGATGCTCCAGGTCCCGGCCGAGCTCGTCCGCCTTTCGGTCGGCATCGAGGAAGCCGACGACCTGGTGGAGGACATCCTCCAGGCACTGGGCTGATCTTCGAAAGTTCGCGCGGGCCGTCCATCCACCGGGTGGGCGGCCCGCGGTGTTTCAGCGCGCCAGGGCGGGTTCGCCGCTGCCCAGGTCTGCCGGGGGACGGGGGCTGATCGGGAGGTCGTCGGGCTGCAGGCAACCGCCGATCAGCTCGACCACGTCGTCGCGCACCCGGTAGGCGCCGGGGTCGTCGCACCCGGATTGCAGCACCGCGAAGACCGCCGCGCCGGACAGCGCAGCCGCCGTGGCCACGCCGGTGACCAGTGGGAGGACGCGGTTCGTCGAGGTCAGCTGCGACATGCGTCCTCCTGTCCGGTGGGTCTGCGGGGTGGTCCCGGGTCGCGGTGCTCGGCTGCCGGGAGTGCTCGACGGTCGCGCCCGGCCCCCTCCGCGACGCTGCGCCCGGCGCGCTGACCGGCCGCTCCTTCGAGGGTACCGAACGTGTTGCTCGAGTGACCGCCGATTCGCGGTGGCACGATTGGCGCATGCGGCTGGTCGACCTGGACCGGATCCGGGCCGCTGACGTCGAACTCGCCGGGATCGCGCGGCGAACCCCGCTCGAGCACTCCCGCGTGCTCGGCCAGCACCTCGGCGGCGACGTCTTCCTGAAGTGCGAGAACCTCCAGCGCACGGGCTCGTTCAAGCTCCGCGGGGCTTACGTGCGGCTGCGGGCGCTGGACGAGGCGCAGCGCGTGGCCGGGGTGGTCGCAGCCAGCGCCGGGAACCACGCGCAGGGTGTCGCGCTGGCCGCATCGCTGCTCGGGATCCGGGCGACGGTATTCATGCCGGAGCGCGCTCCGCTGCCGAAGCTGGCGGCGACCAGGGCCTACGGCGCCGACGTCCGGATGCACGGCGCGGTCCTGGAGGAAAGCCTCGCCGCGGCGCGGGAATACGCCCGCCGCACCGGCGCGGAGTTCATCCACCCCTACGACCACCCGGACATCGTCGCTGGTCAGGGGACTGTTGGTCTGGAGATCCTGGCGCAGCTGCCGGAGGTACGCACCATCGTCGTGCCGACCGGGGGCGGTGGACTGGTCTCCGGGATCGCCGCTGCGGTGAAGGCCGAGCACCCGCAGGTCCGGGTGCTCGGGGTGCAGGCGGAGCGAGCTGCGGCGTGGCCGGTCTCGCTGGCGGCGGGCAAGCCGGTGCGGTTGGCCGACACCCAGACGATGGCCGACGGCATCGCGGTCGCCGAACCCGGCCCGGTGCCGTTCGCGCACGTGTCGGAGCTGGTCGACGGGGTCCTCGCGGTCAGCGAGGAAGGGCTGTCGAGGGCGCTGCTGCTGTGCTTGGAGCGGGCGAAGCTGGTGGTCGAACCGGCGGGAGCGGCGGCGGTCGCGGCGTTGCTGGAGCACCCCGAGCAGGTCGTCGGCCCGGCGGTGGCGGTGCTGTCCGGCGGGAACATCGATCCGCTGCTGCTGCTCCAGCTCATCCAGCACGGCATGACCGCGGCGGGCCGCTACCTGTCGCTGCGCATCCGCATCCCGGACCGACCCGGATCCCTCGCGGGCCTGCTGGCCAAGCTCGGCGAGCTGACCGCGAACGTCCTGGACATCGAGCACTCGAGGATCTCCGGGGCCCTGGCGCTGGGCGAGGTGGAGGTCGAGATCTCCCTGGAAACCCGAGGTCCGGAGCACCGGGAACAGGTGATCCACGAACTCGAATCCGCCCACTACACCATCCTCGCCAACCGCTGAGGTGACCGCAGTTTCAATTGAAACTGCGCTCTCCCGGCGTGGCGGGCGCCCGGCACGCCGACGGGGGGGGTCGGGTGACCCCTCCTGTGGAGAACTTCCGCAAATTCAATGGAAATCGGAGGTCCAATTTCCATTGAATTTGCGGAGATCCCTGGTCAGAGGTTGCCTCGGCGCTCTTGCTCTCGCTCGATTGCTTCGAAGAGGGCTTTGAAGTTGCCCTTGCCGAAGCCGAGGGAGCCGTGGCGCTCGATCAGCTCGTAGAACACCGTGGGGCGGTCGCCGATCGGTTTGGTGAAGATCTGCAGGAGGTAGCCGTCCTCGTCGCGGTCGACGAGGATGCCGTGCTCCTTCAGCGTCTCGATCGGCACCCGCACCTCGCCGATGCGCGCGCGCAGCTCCGGGTCGTCGTAGTAGGCGTCCGGCGTGTTCAGGAACTCCACGCCGGCGGCCCGCATCGCGGTGACCGTCTTGATGATGTCGCCGGTGGCCAGCGCGATGTGCTGGCAGCCGGAGCCCCGGTAGAACTCCAGGTACTCGTCGATCTGCGACTTGCGCTTGCCCGCGGCCGGCTCGTTGAGCGGGAACTTGACCCGGTGGTTGCCGTTGGCCACCACCTTGCTCATCAGCGCCGAGTAGTCGGTGGCGATGTCGTCGCCGACGAACTCGGCCATGTTCACGAAGCCCATGACCCGGTTGTAGAACTCCACCCAGGTGTTCATCTGGCCGAGTTCGACGTTGCCGACGCAGTGGTCGACGGCCTGGAACAGCCGCTTGGGCGAGTCCGCGGGCTTGACGTAGCTGCCCCGCTGCTCGACGTATCCGGGCAGGTAGGGGCCGGTGTAGCGGCTGCGGTCGAGCAGCGTGTGGCGGGTCTCGCCGTAGGTGGCGATCGAGGCGGTGCGGACCGCGCCGTGCTCGTCGGACACGTCGTGCGGTTCTTCCAGCACGGTCGCGCCCTGCGCCCGCGCGTGCTCCACGCACTTGTCCACGTCGAGCACGTCCAGGGCCAGGTCGACGACGCCGTCGCCGTGCCGCCGGTGGTGGTCGGCCAGCGGGCTGTCCGGGTCGACGGCGCCTTTGAGCACGAAGCGCGCCGAACCGGACTTGAGCACGAACGCCTTGTGGTCGCGGTTGCCGTTCTCCGGTCCGGAGTAGGCGACCAGTTCCATCCCGAACGCCACCTGGTAGAACAGCGCGCTCTGGGTGGCGTTGCCGACGACGAACACCACCGCGTCGAGCGCCCTGACCGGGAACGGGTCCTTCGCGTCGTCGTGCTCGACGAGACCGACGAGGCGGCGCATCTGGTCGAAGGTCACGTCGTCGAGCTGTTCGGTCTGACTGCCGTGGTTGACGGTGCCGGTCACGATGGCCTCCCCCGGTTCGCTCCATCGGTGATGAGCTCAGCGTGCGCGGACAGGTCATCCTGGGCAACAGCGGTTGATTCCGGTGCGCAATCTGACCAGTATTCGATCGGAACTACTGGTTGGATCGGTCAACCTGAGCAGGAGATGTGACGTGGCTCCCAATGTCGAGGGTCTGGACGCGCTGGACGCGCGCCTGCTGCTGTTGCTGGCCGACGAGCCGCGCTTGGGCGTGCTGGAGTGCTCCCGCCGGCTGGGCGTCGCGCGCGGCACCGTGCAGGCGCGGATGGACCGGCTGGTGCAGCGGGGAATCCTGCTGGGCTTCCCGCCGGACCTGGACCTGGCGGCGATGGGCTACGGCCTGACGGCCTTCGCGGTCCTGGAGATCGCTCAGGGGCACCGGGGGGTGGTGGCCAAGCAGCTGGCCGCGATCGACGAGGTGTGCGAGGTGCACGCGACGACCGGGCAGGGCGACTTGTTCGTGCGCATGGTGGCCCGCTCCAACGCGGATCTGCAGCGGGTGATCGACGAAGTCGTCAGCGTGACCGGAGTGCGCCGCACATCGACGTCGATCGCTCTCTCCACCCCGGTTCCGCCCAGAGTCCGCCCGCTCTTGGAACGCCTCGCGGAAACGGGGGAATAAAGCACCGCGGGTGCCCGAAGTGGGGAACCCGCGGTGCAAGATTCGTTGAGTTCTCTGCAGAACTCGCTTTTCTCCTGTGCTTTAGCGCAACCGCTATCCGGTGCGGGAAAGTCAGCCGTTGAAGGGCTCGGCCTTGACCAGGGTGACCTTCATCGAGCCGCCGTTGGGCAGCTCGTACTCGCGGGTCTCGCCTTCCTTGGCGTCCAGCAGGGCCTGGCCCAGCGGGGAGCTCGGGGAGTAGACCTCCAGCTCTCCGTGCGCGCCCTCCTCGCGGGTGGCCAGCAGGAACTTCTCGGTCTCGTCCTCGCCGTCGTAGCGGACGGTCAGCACCGAACCGGGGCGGGCCACACCGGACTCGGTGGGCACGTCGCCGACCTTGGCGGTGCGCAGCAGTTCCTGCAGCTGGCGGATGCGGGCCTCGATCTGGCCCTGCTCCTCGCGGGCGGCGTGGTACCCGCCGTTCTCGCGGAGGTCGCCCTCCTCGCGGGCCTCGTTGATCTTCGCGGCGATCACCGGGCGGTTGGCCACGAGCTCGTCCAGCTCACCCTTGAGCCGGTCGTAAGCATCCTGGGTCAGCCAGGTCACCTGGGTCTCGCTCACGGTCACCACTCCTCGTCGACTGCGTCCCGCGACTCCTCGCGGGCCAATTGCATTTCCGCGCTATTTCTGGGCTCGATGGCCAAGTAACGGAAAAACACGGCCCGCGCGGGGCCGTGCCTGTGGTCGACGATAGCACGAACCTACACGCCGAGGGGCTGCATTTTCCCAGCGCCCGGCGTGGAACGCTTGTCTTCACCCAGTTGGCCGTAGGTGGTTGGACAAATATTCAGGAACGTTGTAGGTGCAGCCGTACACCTCCCCGGTGGCCGGTTGGGAGGACGTGCGCACCACAGTCTCCTGCCTGGTCACGCCATCCGCTGGTTGGATGAGGACTTCCTTGCGGCCGACCTCCAGGCCGGACTTGGCCCGGGAGCGCACCACGCACTCGGCGGGGCGCTGCGGATCGTCGCGCTGGACCTCGACCACGATGCGGACGGACTGGTCGTCGATGATCTCGAAGGCGACCTGCTTGCCCTCGATGGGAGCGGTGCCGAGGTTCTGGTAACCGACGTAGGTCGCACCGAGCAGGACGACGAACACGACCGCGAAGAGCAACCAGCGGAGCCCGGGGCGCGGTCGCTTCTTCGCGCGCGCCCCGTACCGGTCCTCGGGGATCTGCGGGTGCGTCACCGGCTCGGGAAGCCTTTCGCCTGCGGTCTGGCCGAGCCCCGCTTGTGGGGGCTGGCACTCGGTGCATCGGGCCCACCGGGAACAATGGAGCCCGACATCCACGTTAAGTATCCCTGGGGCGTCCTGCGGCCTGTGAGCGGGGCCGTGTTCAGGAGAGACGCTGCACGAGCATGGAGGGGACCACCGGGCGATGGCGGACAAGCTGCGGCTGATGACGGTGCACGCGCACCCGGATGACGAGTCCAGCAAGGGTGCGGCGACCACCGCGCGCTACGTGGCCGAGGGGCACGAGGTGATGGTGGTCACCTGCACCGGGGGTGAAGCGGGCAGCATCCTCAACCCGGCCATGGACCGGCCGGAGGTGGTCGAGAACCTGACCGAGGTCCGCCGCCAGGAGATGGCCACCGCGGCCGAGATCCTCGGCGTGCAGCACCGCTGGCTGGGCTTCGTCGACTCCGGCCTGCCGGAGGGCGACCCGCCCCCGCCGCTGCCGGAGGGCGTTTTCGCGACCACGCCGCTCGAGGTGTCGACCCGCGAGCTGGTGAAGGTCATCCGCGAGTTCCGCCCGCACGTGGTGATCACCTACGACGAGAACGGCGGTTACCCGCACCCGGACCACATCCGGTGCCACGAGATCTCGGTGGCGGCTTTCGACGCCGCGGGCGACCCCGACCTGTACCAGGACGCCGGGGAGACCTGGCAGCCGCTGAAGCTGTACTACTCGCACGGCTTCTCCCGCAAGCGCATGCACCTGTTCCACGAGGCGCTGCTGTCGCGGGGCATGGAGTCGCCCTACGGCGAGTGGCTGGCCAAGTGGGATTCGTCGCGCCCGGACCCGGACGAGCGGGTCACCACGCGCGTCGTGTGCGCCGACTACTTCGAGCAGCGCGATGACGCCCTGCGCGCCCACGCGACGCAGATCGACCCGACCAGCCGGTGGTTCGCGGTGCCGCTGGACATCCAGCAGGAGCTGTGGCCGACCGAGGACTACGAGCTGGTCCGCTCCCTGGTCGACACCACGTTGCCGGAGGACGACCTGTTCTCCGGTGTGCAGGAGAAGGTGTGCGCATGACTGCCCAGGAAACGGCGGCCTACGTGATCGCGCAGGCCCCGGTACCGCCGAACGACCCGGGCGGCCAGGGCGAGGACTTCGGCAAGTCCTCCCCGGTCGGCCTGGTCCTGCTGATCCTGTTCGCCATCGCGGTGGTCTTCCTGATCCGCTCGATGACCAAGCACCTCCGCAAGCTCCCGGTCTCGTTCGACGAGGAGAAGGCGGCCGCGGCAGCGCCGGCGAAGGTCAAGCGAGCCGAAGCGGCGAAGGCGAAGGCGGAAGCCGAAGCGGCGCCGGAAGGCGAAGCCCGGTCCGAAGCCGAGCCCAGCGAGGCGAAGCAGGGCAAGGACGAAACCCCCTAGCGGGGGCTGAAGAGCGGGGCCGTCCGGCAAGACCGGGCGGCCCCGCTCTCGTCTCACCCGTCGGTCGCAGCTGCTGAAGCCCTTCGAACAGCCCCGACGACGGATCAGTCGCCGTGGACCCGGGTGAAGGCTTCGCGGTGGTGCTCGCGGATGCGTTCGCCTGCCGAGGGGTCGGTGACGTCCAGTTCCGCCGAGCCGGTCAGAGGCCAGGTCGGTTGGTCGCCGGTCAGGGCCCAGGCCGCTTGGCGGGCTGCGCCGAGGGCGACGTACTCCGCGGGGGCGGGGACCGTGACCGGGACGCCGAAGACCTGGGGTGCTGCGACCTGGACCGCCTTCGACTGGGCCGCGCCGCCGATGAGGAGCACCCGGCGGACCTCGACGCCTTGTTCGCGGAGGGCTTCGACGCCTGCTGCGAGGCCGCAGAGCATTCCTTCGACCGCTGCCCGGGCCAGGTTCTGCGGGGTCATGTTGTCGCGGCGAAGGCCCATGAGCGTGCCGCTGGCGTTCGGCAGGTTCGGGGTGCGCTCGCCGTCGAGGTACGGCAGCAGGACGAGGTCGTCCGCTCCCGGCTCGGCCTGACATGCCAACCGGTCGAACTCGGCCATCTCCACGCCCAGCAGCGCGGCCGTCGAGGTGAGCACCCGGGCCGCGTTGAGCGTGCACACCAGCGGCAGGAACCGCCCGGTGGCATCGGAGAACCCGGCGATCGTGCCGGTCGGGTCGGCGCTCGGGCGGTCCGCCGAGGCGAACACCGTGCCGCTGGTGCCCAGCGACACCACGACGTCACCGGGGCCGATCGCCAAGCCCAGTGCGGCGCCCATGTTGTCGCCGGTCCCGGCCGACACGAGCTTGCCGTCCGGGGTGTGACCTGCGGGTTCGGCCGGGCCGAGGACTCGGGGCGTGCGGGGGTTGCGGCCGCCGAAGGCGGTGGCCAGCACGTCCGGGCGGTAGCGGCCCTCGCGGGGCGACCAGTAGCCGGTGCCGGAGGCGTCGCCGCGGTCGGTGACCAGCTCACCGGTCAGGCGCCAGGTCAGCCAGTCGTGGGGGAGCAGGACGTCGGTGACCCGGTCGGCCAGCTCCGGCTCGTGCTCGGCCATCCACCGCAGCTTGCTGACCGTGAAGCTGGCCACCGGCACCAGACCGACCGCGTCGGCGCAGGCCTGCGCTCCGCCGAGCTCCTCGGTCAGGTCGAGCGCGGCCTGCGCGGAGCGGTTGTCGTTCCACAGCAGCGCCGGGCGGACCACCTCACCGCCTTCGTCCAGCGCCACCAGGCCGTGCTGCTGCGCCGCGACACCGATGGCGGCCACGTCGTCGAGCAGTCCGCCGGTGGCGGTGGTGAGCGCGTCCCACCAGTCGGCCGGGTCGGCGACCGTGCCGTCCGGGTGCGGTGCGCGGCCCTGCCGCAGCACCTGACCGGTCTCGCTGTCGCACACCACGACCTTGGTGGACTGGGTGGAGGAGTCGACCCCGGCGACCAGGCTCATCGAGCGCCCTCCTCGGCCGAGCGGGCCGGGCTGTCAGCTGAGCGCATCGGTTCCCCCGTCTGGCTCGGGTATCGGCACGACGCGCACCTCGGTGTCGAAACCGCGCAGCGCGTCCAGTTCCGCCTCCGGTGTGGCGGCATCGGTGATGACCAGGTCGTAGGCGCCCACGTCGCCGTGCGCGAACGGGGAGGTCCGGCCGAACTTGGAGTGGTCGACCAGCAGCACGTTGCGCTCCGCGCGGCCGACGATGCGCTCCTTGATCTCGGCGTAGTCCCGGACCGGGTGGAACAGGTGGCCTTCGGTGACCGTCGTGGCCGACACGAACGACACGTCGGCGCGCAGCCCGGACAGCGCCTCCAGCACCTCCGGGCCGGTGCACGAGTCGAACTCGGCGCGGTAGCGGCCGCCCAGCAGCCCCACCTCGTGCCCGGCGCCGGCGAGGATCTTCGCGACGGTCAACGAGTTGGTGAACACCCGCAGCGACTCGACCTCAGCGACCCGGCGGGCCAGCGGGAACACCGTGCTGGAGTCGTCGATCAGCAGCGTCATGCCCGGCTCGACCTCGGCGGCGCCCGCGGCGGCCAGCGCTTCCTTCTCGGCGACCTGCAGGCTGACCCGGAAGCGCGTCGCGGTCTCCAAGGTCAGCGACGGGTAGGCGGTCACCCGGCCGCGCAGCTTGCGCACCAGCCGCCGCTCGACGAGCGCGTCGAGGTCGCGGTGCATCGTCATCAGGCTGACCTCGAAGTGCTCGGCGAGATCGGTGATGCGGACCTCACCGTGCTCGACGACCCGCCGCAGCTCGTCCTGCCGCCGCTGCTCGACGACGGCGTCCGGCGGCCGTGCCCTGCCCACCACGGCTACTCCCCGCGCATCGTCTTCGTCGACGTCAAAACCGCTCCCGAGGTCGCTCTCGCTCTTAACACATTTTCTGAGAAGTCCTCGTCCTACTCAAGCACGTCCAGGTATCGGAAGGAGGTTCAGCCCCAGGACGCGCGAGCGAGCACCGGGTTGCGCCGGAGTGGGCAATCAGACGATCGGGGTGACGTCGGCAACCGCCACCGCGCCGAGGCGTCTTCCGGGGTGAAAGGAACGAACCGCAGAGATCAACAGTGGAGCCTTTCCATGAGCACGTTCTTCCGCCGCAGTGCGTTCGGTGCCTCGCTCGCGGTCGCCGCGATCACCGGGTTCGGGTTCAACGCCTCCCAGGCGCTCGCGACGCCGCCGCCCCCGCCGCCGAGCGCCTGCGGGATCAGCGGCTCCTCCGGGACCATCGCGCAGGCCGACAGCACCGCGGGCCACACGCACTACCGCGTCACGCTAACGGCCAACGAGGGAACCTCGGCGTGCACGTTGTCCGGTTGGGCCGTCGAACCGACGTTCTTCCTCGGCAAGTCGCCCGTCGACGTGCAGCCCCAGCCCTACGGGCAGCCCGAGGACGTCGCCTTCGGCCCCGGATCCCCGGTCCACTTCGACGTCCAGGTGCCCAACAGCGGTGGCGCTGATCCCGCCGACCGCGTGATCTTCGAGCTCCCGGAGCTGGACGGCCCCGCCGGGACCAACGGCTGGGCGGTCGGCGACATCGCTGTCGGCGCAGGCACCCAGATCGGCCCGATCCAGCCCGGCGCCTGAGGCCCGGTCGCTGCGGGCGGGCCCGGTCGTGATCGGGCCCGCCCTGTGGTGGGGAGCCGGGGCCGAGTGGGAGGCTGGGCGCATGGCTAACCGGCTCGCGGGCGCGACCAGCCCCTACCTGCTCCAGCACGCCGACAACCCGGTCGACTGGTGGCCCTGGTCGCCGGAGGCGTTCGCCGAGGCCCGGCGCCGCAATGTGCCGGTCCTGCTGTCCGTCGGGTACGCCGCCTGCCACTGGTGCCACGTGATGGCGCACGAGTCCTTCGAAGACGCCGAGACCGCTCGGCTGATGAACGAGCACTTCGTCAACGTCAAGGTGGACCGCGAGGAGCGGCCGGACATCGACGCGGTCTACATGGAAGCCACCCAGGCCATGACCGGGCAGGGCGGCTGGCCGATGACCTGCTTCCTCACCCCGGACGGCGAGCCGTTCCACTGCGGCACCTACTACCCGGCGTCGCCGATGTCCGGGATGCCGTCGTTCCAGCAGCTGCTGGACGCCGTCGCGCAGGCCTGGAGCGGTCGCGGCGACGAGGTCCGCAAGGCCGCGAGCCGGGTGGTCGAGCAGCTGTCCGCGCAGCGCGCGCCGCTCCCGGAGACCATCTTGGACGACGAGGTGCTGGCCGGGGCGGTCTCCCGGCTGCACGCCGAGTTCGACGCCGCGCACGGCGGGTTCGGCGGCGCGCCGAAGTTCCCGCCGTCGATGGTGCTGGAGTTCCTGCTGCGCCACCACGAACGGCTCGGCGAACCGGGCAGCGGGCATTCGGCGCTGGAGCTGGCCAAGGACACCGGTGAAGCCATGGCCCGCGGCGGCATCTACGACCAGCTCGCGGGCGGGTTCGCGCGCTACGCCGTGGACAACGCCTGGGTGGTCCCGCACTTCGAGAAGATGCTCTACGACAACGCCCTGCTGCTCCGCGCGTACGCGCACCTGGCGCGGCTCGGCGATCCGCTCGGCGAGCGGGTGACCCGCGAGACGGCCGAGTTCCTGCTGACCGACCTGCGCACGCCGGAAGGCGGCTTCGCGGCATCGCTGGACGCCGACACCGAGGGCGTCGAAGGCCTGACCTACGTGTGGACGCCGGACCAGCTGCGCGAGGTGCTCGGGGCGGAGGACGGCGACTGGGCGGCGGAGCTGCTGGAGGTGACCGAGGAAGGCACCTTCGAGCACGGCGCCTCGACCTTGCAGCTCAAGCGCGACCCGGACGACGCGGCCCGCTGGCGGCGGGTTCGCGACAGCCTCCGCGAAGCCCGCGACCGCCGTCCGCAGCCGGGCAAGGACGACAAGGTCGTCACCGCCTGGAACGGCATGACCATCTCAGCGCTGGTGGAAGCCGCCGCCACGCTCGACGAACCGGCCTGGCTGGACGCGGCTGCTGCTGCCGCTGACCTGCTGCTCTCGCTGCACCTGGTGGACGGTCGGCTGCGCCGGACCTCGCGGAACGGGGAGGTCGGCACCGCCGCCGGCGTGCTCGAGGACTACGGCTGCTTCGCGGAGGGCCTGCTCTCGCTGCACCAGGCCACGGCCGACCCGCGCTGGCTGGACGCGGCCTGCGAGCTGCTCGACACGGCGCTGGACCAGTTCGCCGACACCGAGCACCCGGGAACCTTCCACGACACCGCGGCCGACGCAGAAGCGCTGGTCCGCCGCCCCTCCGACCCGACCGACAACGCGAGCCCCTCCGGGGCCGCTGCGCTCACCTCCGCCCTGCTCACCGCTGCCGCGCTCGCCGGCCCGGAGCGCACAGCGCGCTACCGCAGCGCTGCGGAGCAGGCGCTGTCACGCGCCGGACTGCTCGCGCAGCGCGCTCCCCGCTTCGCGGGCCACTGGCTCAGCGCGGCGGAAGCGCGCGCCCACGGGCCGCTGCAGGTCGCGGTCGTCGGCGCAGCCGACAACGCCGACCGGGCGGCGCTGCTCGACGCAGCGCGGCGGCGCGCCCCGGGCGGAGCCGTGGTGGTCGCGGGGGAGCCGGAGGCGACCGGCGTGCCGCTGCTGGCCGGCCGGCCGCTGGTCGGCGGAGCCCCGGCGGCGTACGTGTGCCGCGGTTACGTCTGCGACCGCCCGGTCACCGAACCCGAAGACCTGCCGCTGTAGGAAATCCGGTGGCCGCGGGGCGGGCGGGTTTGATCCACTGGGCAGGTGAGGATCCGCAACGTCGGGGAAGCAGAGCTGGGGCGGCTGCAGGAGATCGAGGTCTCCGCGGGGGAGGTGTTCCGGGAGGTCGGCATGCCCGACATCGCCGACGACCCGCCGCCCCCGGTCGAGGCCCTGGCCGAGTACCAGCGAGCCGGGCGGGCCTGGGTGGCCGAGGTCGATGCCGAGGTGGTGGCCTACGTCCTGGTCGAGCTGATCGACGGCAACGCCCACATCGCGCAGGTCAGCGTGCACGCCGACCACGCGCACCGGGGGATCGGCCGCCAGTTGCTGGAGCACGTCGAATCGTGGGCCCGGGAGCGCGGTCTGCCTGCGCTGACGCTCACCACGTTCCGGTCGGTGCCGTGGAACGCGCCGTACTACGCGCGGCTCGGCTTCCAGGAGATCGACGCCACGACCCCGGAGCTGGCCGCGCTCGTCGCCCACGAGGCGAACCTGGGCCTGGACCCGGCCAAACGGGTCTGCATGCGCCGAGACGTGTGAGCGGCGGGGGGGGG
>NZ_JAQGLA010000026.1 GCF_027853915.1 Saccharopolyspora oryzae | reverse complement strand
TTCTCAGCGTTCGCCTGGCGAGGACGGCCCGACTGCCGTGTATTGGCATACATAAAGTCGGGCACCCGGAGACCAGGCGGGCGCTGAGGTTCCGCTACCGGCACCGCCACGCAAAAGGACCACCAGGAACAAGGAAAAGCCGGCCGCGCGCGTTGGCCACTGGGGGGAGGTGCCTCGGCGCGCGGCCAGCGAGATCAAGGTTACACCTCGGCATGCGCCGGGTATACGCGCGTTATTCCGCTGTCCGATAGGTTCTCCGCATGACGCCGCAGGAGCTCAAGGCCGCTTGTCTGGGGATGACCGGTGCGCGCGAGGAGTTCCCGTTCGACGAGTACAACAGCGTTTTCAAGGTCGGCGGCAAGATCTTCGCGATCAGCAGGCTGGACGTCGAGCCGTTGCGGGTGTCGCTCAAGTGCGAGCCGGAACTGGCCGTGCAGCTGCGGTTGAGCTATCCGGCGATCACCGGCGGCTACCACCTGTACAAGCGGCACTGGAACACCGTGCTGCTCGACGGTTCGGTCCCGGACGGGCTGGTCCGGGACATGATCGAGGACTCCTACGACCTCGTCGTCGCCGGATTGCCCAAGCGCGAGCGGGAGAAGCTGCACTGGCGGGGGCTGAGCGAACGCGGCTGATCCCACGTGGTGGACCTGGTTTGCGCAGAGTGTCCCGATCGCTACGCTTCGGGGCGTGATCCGCTTGGTAGTTCGTCGTCACGTCGATCTCGTCCGCGTGACCGCTTCGGCTTGTTGATCAGCGCTCGCTGAGCGCCGCACCGCTCTGCTCTTCCCGGCGGTTCCGCCCGTCGCCGTTCACGCCTGCGCGTCTTCGCCGCGGCAGGTTCACGCTTTCAGCACAGGAGATTGCCCCGTGAGTTCCGATTGGTCCTTCGACACCCTGCAGGTGCACGCCGGAGCCGAGCCCGACCCCACCACCGGGGCGCGGGCCGTGCCGATCTACCAGACGACTTCCTACGTCTTCCGCGACACCGAGCACGCGGCGAACCTGTTCAACCTCAGCGAACCCGGCAACATCTACACCCGGATCAACAACCCCACGCAGGAGGTGCTGGAGAACCGGGTGGCCGCGCTGGAAGGCGGCGTGGCGGCGGTGGCGCTGGCGTCGGGGCAGGCCGCCGAGACGCTGGCCATCCTCACCCTCGCCGGGGCCGGTGACCACGTGGTGTCCAGTTCGTCGCTGTACGGCGGCACCCACAACCTGTTCCAGCACACGCTGCCGAAGTTCGGCATCGAGGTCAGCTTCGTCGAGGACCCCGACGACATCGAGGCGTGGCGGGCCGCGGCGCGGCCGAACACCAAGGCGTTCTTCGCCGAGGGGCTGGGCAACCCGCGTTCCAACGTGCTCGACGTGCGGGCGGTCGCCGACGTCGCCCACGAGGTCGGTGTGCCGCTGATCGTCGACAACACCGTGACGACGCCGTTCCTGCTCAAGCCGATCGAGCACGGCGCCGACATCGTGGTGCACTCGGCGACGAAGTACCTGGGCGGCCACGGCACCGCGGTGGGCGGCATCGTCGTCGACGGCGGCACCTTCGACTTCGGCGCGAACGCCGACCGCTTCCCCGGTTTCCACGAGCCGGACCCCAGCTACAACGGCCTGCAGTACTGGCCGGCCCTCGGCCACGGCGCGTTCGCTGCGAAGCTGCGGGTGCAGGGCCTGCGTGACCTCGGCCCGGCGATCTCGCCGTTCAACGCGTTCCTGATCCTGCAGGGCCTGGAAACGCTGTCGCTGCGCATCGAGCGGCACGTCCGCAACGCGCAGGACCTCGCCGAGTGGTTGAGCACCCGCGACGAGGTCGAATCCGTGCACTACGCGGGGCTTTCCAGCAGCCCGTGGTACGAGCGCGGGCAGAAGTACCTGCCGGGCGGCGCGGGCGCGATCGTCGCGTTCGAGCTGCGCGGGGGAGTGGACGCCGGGCGGGCGTTCGTCGACGGCGTGGAGCTGTTCAGCCACCTGGTCAACATCGGTGACGTGCGCAGCCTCATCGCCCACCCGGCGAGCACCACGCACGGCCAGCTCACCGAGCACGCCCAGAGGCTGGCGGGCGTGACCCCGGGGCTGGTGCGGCTGTCGGTGGGCATCGAGGCGGTCGAGGACCTCAAGGCCGACCTCGAAGCCGGTTTCCGCGCGGCAAAGGCCGCACTGGAGCGATGACTCGGACGCACGGCTCCCCTCCCGCCACCGGCGCGTGGCGGGAGGGGAGCCCTGTCGGTCGCCGCCGCTGGTTCCAGTTGCCCGGGCCGCTGGTGCTGGAGGCGGGCGGCGTGCTCCCGCAGGTCTCCCTCGCCTACGAGACCTGGGGGGAGCTCAACGAGGACGCCTCGAACGCGGTGCTGGTGCTGCACGCGTTGACCGGCGACAGCCACGTGTCGGGCCCGGCCGGGGAAGGCCACCCCAGCCCCGGTTGGTGGGACGGGCTCATCGGCCCGGGGCGCGCGCTGGACACCGAACGCTGGTTCGTCGTCGCGCCGAACGTCATCGGCGGCTGCCAGGGCAGCACCGGTCCGGCGTCGACCGCACCCGACGGGCGGCCGTGGGGCGGGCGGTTCCCGGCGATCACGGTGCGGGACTCGGTGGAGGCGGAGGTCCAGCTCGCCGACGCGCTCGGCATCCGGCGGTGGGCCGCGGTGCTCGGCGGTTCGTTCGGCGGGATGCGCGCGCTGGAGTGGGCTGCCGGCCATCCGGAACGGGTGGCGGCGGCTCTGGTGCTGAGCAGCTGCGCGGTGGCCTCGGCCGAGCAGATCTCCTGGTCGGGGGTGCAGGTCCAGGCGATCCGCAGCGATCCCGACTGGCTGGGCGGCCACTACCACGACCTCCCGGACGGTCGCGGTCCGCACGCGGGGCTCGGCGTGGCGCGGCGGATCGCGCACATCACCTACCGGAGCCCGCAGGAGCTGGAGCAGCGGTTCGGCACCCAGCCCCAGGACGGCGAACATCCTTGGCTCGGCGGGCGTTACGCCGTCGAGTCCTATTTGGACCACCACGCCGACAAGCTCGCGCGCCGGTTCGACGCGGCGAGCTACGTGCTGCTCGCGCAAGCCATGTCCGGCCACGACGTCGGGCGCGGCCGGGGCGGGGTGGAAGCCGCGCTGCGCCGGATCACGGCGCGCACCCTCGTCGCCGGAGTGGACAGCGACCGGCTCTTCCCGCTGGAGCAGCAGCGCTGGTTGGCCGAGGCGACTCCCGCATCCGCTCCGGTGCGCACGATCGTTTCGCCGCACGGCCACGACGGTTTCCTGATCGAGGTGGAGCAGGTCGGCCAGCTGGTCAGCGAGCTGCTGGCCGACCCGGGATGATCCTCAGCGCAGGTCCGGTGCTTCGGCGATGAAGGTGTCCAGGACGCCGTCGCCGACCCGCACCGGTCCCTCCGGGCGCGTTTCGCCGGGGATGGTGCGGATTTCGCCTGCCCGGCGTGCCAGGTCGGCGGCTTCGGCGAACGCCTGGTCCGCGGCCGCGTCGTCACCATCCGCTCTGGACTGCAATCCGTCGAGGCTGGTCAGCAGCGCGCTGCCCCACAGCTCGGTGGCCTCGAGCCACGGCTCGGCGTCGGTCACGAACGCCGGATCGGCCACTCCGTCGCGGATCCGCTTCGGTGCTGCGGCGATCAGTTCCGCGTAGGGGCGCAGCGCCGCGACCGCCGCGGCCTTGTCGTCGGCCCACGTGGAGCGGAACTCCTGGAGCCGCCGGTCCAGTTCCGGAGCCTGCGGTTGCCAGATCTCGTCGTCCAGGGTCGGGGCGAGGTGCTCCAGGTCGAAGAACGCCAGCAGGGCCTCGGTGGTGCCGGGATCGCCACCGGCCAGGTAGCGGGCGGCTTCCCGCCAGGCGCGGGTCGCGTCGTAACCGGTGTCGTTCCAGGTGAAGTCGGCGGCGCCGAACTCGGCGACCTTGCTCGCCGAGGCCTGGTTCATCGGGTTGAGCACGATGCCGGAGAGGTGGTCGTGCAGCCCGGGTTCCCGCTTCGCGTAGGGCGCGAGCAGCAGTCGCCCCGCGGTCGCGTCGAAGTCGTTGACCGGGTAGTTGTCCCACACGAACACCTTGCGGCCCCACACCGCGGCGGCCTCCTCGGCCTGCGGCACGGTGATCTCGGGCGGGACCACGCCGACCCCGGTCCACATCATCTCCACCGCCGGGTCGAGCTGCTCCCGGATGGTCTTCTTGTACGGGCTGTCCTCGGTGTCGGAGTACTCGGTGGGCACCGCCTGCAACGGCTGGGCGCCCTCGTGGGTCGCGATGAACTCGCGCTGCACCCGGTTGAGCAGGTCCACCTGCGCCTGCCCCGCCGAACCCGGTGACGGCGCACCGTACTTCGCCTCGTCCTCGGCGCAGTTCCACTTCGTGTAGTCGATGTCGTCCAGCGGCAGCGAGAACGCGCGCACCCCCAGGTCGTACATCGCCTGCAGCTTCCCGGTCAGCGCCTGCCAGTCCTGCTCGCTGGTGTAGCAGATGGACAGCCCGGGGGAGAGCGCGAAGGTGAACCGGACGTGGTGCGCATCGCCCTGGTCGATCAGCTCGCCGAGCTCGGCGAGCTTGTCCGCCGGGTACGGCTCGCGCCACTTCTCCCGGTGGTACGGGTCGTCCTTGGGCGCGTAGATGTAGGTGTTGAGCTTGACGTCGCCGTAGAAGGCGAGCTGGTCCAAGCGTTCCTGGTGGGTCCAGGGACTGCCGTAGAAGCCCTCGATCGCGCCGCGCAGCGGCATCAGCGGGTGGTCGACGACGCCCGCCCCGGCGATCCCGTGCTCGCGCACCAGCTGGCGCAGCGTCTGCGCGGAGTAGTAGACGCCGTCGGAATCGACTCCGCCGAGCACCACCGCGCCGTCCTTGGCCGCCAGCGCGTAGCCCTCGGCGGGCAGCTCGGGCGGCACCTCGACACCGGCGTCCCGCAGCCCGCGGGCGATGTCGTCGGTGCCGATCCCGCCGACCCGCACCACCAGCGGTGCGTCCGGCTGCTGACTGGCGTCGACGACGTCCACCTGCTGGGCGCCCGCACCGCGCAGCACCGCGACGAGCAGGTCGCGGGTCGGCTGGTCGACCTCGCGGTCGGCCACGACCGACACCCGCTCCGGCACCGGCACGTCGTCGCCGAGCTGCACGACCTGCTGCGGTTGCGGGGTGATCTGGGGTGCCGGGGCCTCCGGTGCGGCGGTCGCCGGTGCGGTCGCGCTGGCCGCGAGCAGCGCGGCGCCGGCCAGGCCGAGAACGGAGCGGATCAAGTCGCCTCCTCTGACGTCGGGGCGTCGCGCGGGCCACGTCCGCACTGGGCAAAACGGTCGCGCTCGCGGAACCACCCAACACGGAACCGAATGGTCTGGACAATCCGCCGGACGGCTGATGATCGCGTTATCACGATCGACGGAGGAGTGGCAAATTCCGGCTTTCCGCCTCAGATTCTGAAACGATTTCAGGCTGGCTGTCCCGGTCCTGCAAGGTGTCGGCGAAGTGATCGACACCCGGAAAGGTCAGTCATGCCCGACAACGAGAACACCCTGGGGTTGCCGGAGAAACCGCGCCGGCGCGGGGGTGCGCTGGTGGCGGCCGTCGCCGTCGTCCTGGTCGCCGTGGTGGCCTCCGTCCTCTACGCGGTCAACGCGGGATCCGACGACACCGCGGCGGGGCGGACCAAGGTGCGGATCGGCGTCACCGACGCCAGCAAGGAGTACTGGAAGACCTTCAAGGACATCGCCGCCCAGGAGGGCATCGACCTCGAGACGGTCAACTTCAGCGACTACCACCAGGCCAACCCGGCCCTGTCGCAGCGGCAGATCGACCTCAACCTCTTCCAGCACGTGCTGTTCCTCGCGAACTACAACGCGTCCAACGACGACACGTTGACGCCGATCGGGTCCACCTACGTCGTGCCGCTGAGCCTGTACTCGCAGAAGCACGCCGCCGTCGCGGACATCCCGCAGGGCGGCACCGTGGCGGTGCCGAACGACAAGACCAACCAGGCGCGCGCACTGCTGGTCCTCCAGCAGGCCGGTCTGATCAAGCTCAAGGACGGCGGCACCGTGCTGTCCACCCCGGCCGACGTCGACACCGCGGCGTCGAAGGTGAGCGTCGTCCCGGTCGACGCCGCGCAGACCGTCGCCTCGCTGCCGTCGGTGGACGGGGCGGTCGTGAACAACAACTTCGCCCTCGACGCCGACCTCGACCCGAGCAAGGCGCTGTTCGGCGACGACCCGAACAGCCCCGACGCCGCGCCCTACATCAACGTCTTCGTCGCACGGGCCGAGGACAAGGACAACCCGGTGTACAAGCGGATCGTCGAGATCTACCGGGACAAGCGCGTCGTCGACCAGGCCGTCGCCGACTCCAAGGGCACCTCGGTGCCGGTCGACAGACCGCAGGCCGAGCTCGCCGGCATCCTGGCTCAGCTGACCGAGACCGTGCGGGGCGCGAAGTGAGCCCGATCGTCGAATTCCAGCAGGTCGGCAAGACCTTCGGCACCGGCGACCGGTCGGTGACCGCGCTCGCCGACATCGACCTGTCCATCGATCCGGGCGACGTGTTCGCCGTCATCGGCTACTCCGGAGCGGGCAAGAGCACCCTGGTCCGGCTGATCAACGCGCTGGAACCGGTCAGCACCGGACGGCTGCTGGTCGACGGCGCGGACATCACCGGACTCCCCGAACGGCGGCTGCGCGAACTCCGCCGGGACATCGGCATGGTGTTCCAGCAGTTCAACCTGCTGCGCTCGCGGACGGTGTTCGGCAACGTCGCCTACCCGCTGAAAGTCGCGGGCTGGGACCGGAAGCGCCGCGAACGGCGCGTCGCCGAGCTGCTGCACTTCGTCGGCATCGCCGACAAGGCGTGGACCTACCCCGATCAGCTCTCCGGCGGGCAGAAGCAGCGCGTCGGCATCGCCCGCGCGCTGGCCACCAACCCGAAGATCCTGCTCGCCGACGAGTCCACCAGCGCGCTCGACCCGGAGACCACCGGCGAGGTGCTGCGGCTGCTCAAGCGCGTCAACACCGAGCTCGGCGTGACGATCGTGGTGATCACCCACGAGATGGAGGTGGTCCGGGCGATCGCCGACCGGGTCGCGGTGCTGGATTCCGGCCGCATCGTCGAGCAGGGCGCGGTGCTCGACGTGTTCTCCGCGCCCAAGACCGAAACCACCCGCAAGTTCGTGGAAACCGTGCTGCCGGACCGCCCCGGCGGCGACCACCTGGACCGGCTCCGCGCCCGGCACAGCGGCCGGCTGATCACCGCGCACCTGCGCGACGACCGCCGCATCGGCTCGGTGCTCTCCGAGGCGGTGGGCCGCCACCAGGTGCGCTTCGAGATCGTCGACGGCGGGCTCAAGGAGCTCGGCGGAGTGCAGCTGGGGCGGCTGACCCTGGAGCTGCTCGGCGAGGAGTCCGATGTGGACGCGCTGATCTCGGAGCTGCGGCGCACCACCGAGATCGAGGAGCTGACCGCGTGAACATCGACTGGCAGGGCATCGGGCCGGTGCTGCTCACCTCGATCGGCCAGACCGTGTCGATGGTGGTGGCGACCATGCTCGTCGGCGGCGTCCTCGGTCTGCTGCTCGGCATCGCCCTCTACACCACCAGGGCGGGCGGGATCCTGGCCAACCGCTTGGTGTTCGCGGTGCTCAACGTGCTGGTGAACATCATCCGGCCGATCCCGTTCATCATCTTCATCACGGCGATCGGACCGCTGACCATCAAGGTCGTCGGCACCACGCTGGGCACCACCGCGGCGACCTTCGCGCTGATCGTCGCGGCCACCTTCGGCATCTCCCGGATCGTGGAGCAGAACCTGGTCACCATCGACCCGGGAGTCGTCGAAGCGGCGAGGGCGATGAGCGCGAGCCCGCTGCGCATCATCGTCACGCTGCTGGTGCCCGAAGCGCTGGGGCCGCTGATCCTCGGCTACACCTTCGTCTTCGTCGCCGTGGTGGACATGACCGCGGTGGCCGGCGCGGTCGGCGGCGGAGGACTCGGCGACTTCGCCATCAGCTACGGCTACCAGCGCTACGACTGGAGCGTCACGGTGATCGCGGTGGTTATCATCATCGTCCTGGTCCAAGCGGCCCAGTACCTCGGGAACTGGTTGTCCCGCAAGGCGTTGCGGCGCTGAGGGGCGTGAGGAGGAGACCGGCGTGAAGCGGCCGACGATCATCGACATCGCCCGCGAGGTCGGTGTGTCCAAGGCCGCGGTCTCCTACGCGCTCAACGGTCGCGGCGGGGTGTCCCCGCAGACCCGCGAGCGCATCCTCGAAGTCGCCGCCGAACTCGGGTGGCGGGCCAGCAGCGCGGCCCGTGCGCTGTCCAGCGACCGCGCGGCCAGCGTCGGCATGGTGCTGGCCCGCTCGCCCGAGGCGCTGCACACCGAGCCGTTCTTCATGCGGATGGTCGCCGGGCTGGAGCAGGCGCTCTCCGAGCACGGGGTGTCGCTCCAGCTCGCGCTGGTCGCCGACACGGCGACGGAACTGGCGACCTACCAGCGGTGGTGGGCCGAGCGGCGGGTGGACGGCGTGGTGGTGACCGACCTGCGGGCGTCGGACCCGCGCCCGCGGCTGCTGCGCGAGCTCGGCACTCCCACGGTCTTCTTCGGCACCGCGGAGGCGACGCCCGACAGCTCGGTACTGCTGGTCAACGAGAACGACGCCGCGCGCACGGCTCTCGCGCACCTGGCCGGGCTCGGGCACCGGCGGATCGGGCACGTGCAGGGGCCGCGCAGCCTGCAGCACACCGTGCGCCGGGAGGAAGCGCTGCGCGCTGCGGCCCGGGAACACGACGGAGTCGTGCTCAGCCGGGCGCCTGGCGATTACACCGAAGAGGGCGGGATGCGGGCGACCCGGCGGCTGCTCGCCGCCTGCGACCGGCCGACCGCGATCGTCTACGACAACGATGTGATGGCGGTGGCAGCGGTGGCGGGCGCGGACGATCTCGGCGTCGAAGTGCCTGCGCAGCTTTCGGTGCTGGCGTGGGACGACTCGATGCTGTGCCGCATCGTGCGCCCGGCGGTCACCGCGTTCGCCCACGGGGTGGCCGAGGATGCGGCGACTGCCGCGCGGATGCTGCTGGAGCTGGTCGAAACCGGCGCGGTCGAGGCGCGCGAGCTGTCGTCCCGGCGGCTCGTGCCGCGCGCCAGCACGGCCCGACCCGGAAGCTAACGACCCGATAACGGCGGTTTTCGACTCTTCTGATTAACCGGTTAAGTCCCTAGCTTGATCGGCGGGTCCAACGACGGGCCCACAAGCACGAGGAGTCGTTTCGTGGACAAACGCTCGCTCGCGGCGGTGTCGTTGATCGCGACGCTGATCACCGCCATGCTCACCGGCTGCGCACCACCGGCCGAGAACTCCCACCGCATCACCTACTGGGCCAGCAACCAGGGCAAGAGCTCCGAGCAGGACCTGCGGATCCTCGGCGCGGAACTGGCCAAGTTCACCGAGCGCACCGGGATCGAGGTCGACGTCGAGGTCATCGGCTGGTCCGACCTGCTCAACCGGATCCTCGGCGCGGCGACCTCCGGGGTCGCCCCGGACGTGGTGAACCTCGGCAACACCTGGGCCGCCTCGCTGCAGGCGACCGGCGCGTTCGTGCCCTTCGACGACCGGCTGATGGACCGCTTCGGCGGCCGGGACCGCTTCCTGGACAGCAGCATGAGCTCCACCGGCATGCCCGGCCAGGCGCCGTCGTCGCTGCCGCTGTACGGGTTGTCCTACGGCCTGTTCTACGACAAGGCGCGGTTCGCCGAAGCCGGCATCGACCCGCCGCGCGACTGGCGGGAGTTCCTCGACGCCGCCAAGCGGCTGACCGATCCGGCGCGCGACCGCTGGGGCCTGACCATCGCCGGCGCGAGCTACACCGAGAACGCGCACTTCGCGTTCATGTTCGGCCGCCAGCAGGGCACCCACCTGATCGACGAGCGCGGCGGCGCCACCTTCACCTCGCCGGAAGCAGTGGCCGCGGTCCAGCAGTACGTCGACCTGATGGGCACCGAAGGCGTGGTGAACCCGGACGATGCCGAGGAGGGCAACGCCTCCGGCGCGGCGTCGAACTTCACCAACGGCAAGGCCGCGATGCTCATCGCGCAGAACAGCGTCATCCCGACGCTGGAGGAGAACGGCATGCCCGACGAGGCCTACGGCGTCGTGCCGCTGCCGGTGCCGGATCCGCTGCCGCCGGGCGGGCGCGCGGTGCGCAGCCACGTCGCCGGCTCGAACGTCGCGGTCTTCGCCGACAGCCCGCGCCGCGAGCAGGCCCTGGCGCTGGTGGAGTTCCTGACCAGCGCCGAAGAGCAGGCGATCCTCAACGACCAGTACGGCACGCTGCCGGTCGTCGAGGACGCCTACGACCATCCCGCGTTCCGCACGCCGAAGAACCAGGTCTTCCGCGAAGTGCTGGCCACCGGTTCGGAAACCGTGCCGATGATCCCCAACGAAGCCCACTTCGAGACCACCGTCGGCGCCGCGATGCGCGACCTGCTCGCCGAGATCGCCACCGGTCGGCGGGTCGGCGAGGCGGAGGTGCGCGAAGCGCTGTCCGACGCCGAGCAGAAGATGCGGGGGAGCGGCGGATGACGACCCCGACGCGCACCGAACGTCGCAAGTGGACACCCAGCAGGCGGGCGCTGCCGTACCTGCTGCTGGCGCCCGCGCTGGTCTTCGAGCTGCTGGTGCACCTGGTGCCGATGCTGGGCGGGCTGTGGATGAGCCTGCTGGAGCTGACGCAGTTCCACGTGCGCAACTGGGTCCGAGCGCCGTTCGCGGGGCTGGACAACTACCGGTTCGCGATCGACTTCAACGGGGCGGTCGGGGCCGAGCTGCTGCACTCCTTCCTGATCACCTGCGCCTTCGCGGTGCTGACGGTCGCGATCTCCTGGGCGCTGGGCATGTTCGCCGCGACCCTGCTCCAGCGGTCCTTCCCCGGCCGCGCGGTGCTGCGCGCGCTGTTCCTGGTGCCCTACGCGCTGCCGGTCTACACCGCGGTGCTGATCTGGAAGTTCATGCTGGACCGCAGCGACGGCATGGTGAACACCGTGCTCGCCGACCTCGGGCTCGGCGGCGGCACGTTCTGGCTGCTGGGCGACAACGCGTTCTTCAGCCTGGTGATCACCGCGGTGTGGCGGCTGTGGCCGTTCGCGTTCCTGGCGCTGATGGCGGGCATGCAGTCCATCCCGTCCGACGTGCAGGAATCGGCCACAGTGGACGGTGCTGGTCCGTGGCAGCAGTTCCGCTCGATCACGGTGCCGATGCTGCGCCCGGTCAACCAGGTGCTGGTGCTGGTGCTGTTCCTGTGGACGTTCAACGACTTCAACGTGGCCTACCTGCTGTTCGACAAGTCGGTGCCGGGCGCGGCGAACCTGCTGTCCATCCACATCTACAGCAGCTCGTTCCTCACCTGGAACTTCGGCCTGGGCTCGGCGATGTCCGCGCTGCTGCTGCTGTTCCTGCTGGTGGTCACCGCCGGGTACCTGGCGTTCACGTCGCGGAGGATGAAGGATGTCTGAGCCGAGGTGGTTCCGCGTCCTGCGGGTGGTGGGGCTGACCGGCCTCGCGCTGTTCGTGCTGGTCCCGCTCTACGTCATGGTCACCTCGGCGGTCAAACCGCTGTCGCGGGTGCAGGACCGGTTCGAATGGCTGCCCGGCGAGATCACCTTCCAGCCGTTCGTGGACATGTGGTCCACCGTTCCGCTGGCCACCTACTTCCGCAACAGCGTCGTGGTCGCCGCGGGCGCGGCGGTGCTGTCGGTGGCGATCGCGGTGCTCGCCGCCTACGCGATCAGCCGGTACCGGTTCCGCGGGCGCGACACCTTCCGCATCGTCGTGCTGTCCACCCAGATGTTCCCCGGCATCCTGTTCCTGCTGCCGCTGTACCTGATCTACGCCACGATCGGGCAGGTGACCGGGATCGCGCTGCACGGCAGTCAAGTGGGGCTGATCATCACCTACCTGACGTTCTCGCTGCCGTTCTCCACCTGGATGCTGGTCGGCTACTTGGACTCCATCCCGCGCGACCTCGACGAAGCGGCGCTGATCGACGGCGCGGGCCCGGTGGGCGCGCTGGTGCGGGTCGTGCTGCCCGCCGCCCGGCCGGGCATCGCCGCGGTGGGCATCTACTCGTTCATGACCGCGTGGGGCGAAACGCTGTTCGCCTCGATCATGACCGACTCGGGATCGCGCACCCTCGCCGTCGGGCTGCGGGAGTACTCCACGCAGTCCTCGGTGTACTGGAACGAGGTGATGGCGGCCTCGCTGGTGGTCAGCATCCCGGTGGTCGTCGGCTTCCTGTTCCTGCAGCGCTACCTCGCGCAGGGGCTCACCGCGGGCGCGGTCAAATGACCGTCCTAGAAAGGGGATTCGATGCGACGGAACTCGGCCAAGTTGGTTGCCGGCGGAGTACCTCAGGTGTGGCTCGGGGCGAACTTCTGGTCCCGCACCGGCGGTCCGCTGATGTGGCGCGACTACTCGCCGGAGGTGGTGCGGGAGGAGCTGCGGGTGCTGTTCGACCACGGCCTGCGGCAGACCCGCTCGTTCTTCTACTGGCCGGACTTCATGCCCACCCCGGACAGCATCGACGAGGAGAAGGCCGGGCACTTCGCCGACTTCCTCGACGCGCACCGGGAGGTGGGGATGACCTCCATCCCGACCTTCATCGTCGGCCACATGTCCGGTGACAACTGGGATCCGGCCTGGCGCGGCGGGCGGGACCTCTACGCCGACGTGTGGCTGGTGTCCCGGCAGGCGTGGTTCGCGCAGCGGATGACCGAGCGCTTCGCCGCGCACCCGGCGGTGGCCGGTTGGCTGATCAGCAACGAGATGCCGATCTACGGCCGGCTGCGGCACGAACCGAAAGCGCCGACCGAGCAGGTCAACGCCTGGGCTCAGCTCATGGTGCAGGCGGTGCGCGCCGGTGGCGGACACCAGCCGGTGTCGCTGGGCGACGGCGCTTGGGGGATCGAGGTGACCGGCACCGACAACGGCTTCTCGGTGCGCGACACCGGCGCGATGGTGGACTTCGTCGGCCCGCACGTGTACCGGATCGACAGCGACCCGGTGCGCCAGCACCTCAACGCGGCGTTCATCTGCGAACTGTCCGCGGTGGCCGGGAAACCGGTCGTGCTGGAGGAGTTCGGGCTCTCCAGCGACCAGGTCTCGGCGGCCGGCGCCGGGCACTACTACCGGCAGACCCTGCACAACTCGCTGCTGGCCGGGGCCACCGGGTGGATCGCCTGGAACAACACCGACTACGACGACCTCGTCGAGCAGGGACCGTACTCGCACCACCCGTTCGAGATGCACTTCGGCATCACCGACCGCGCCGGGAACCCGAAACCACCGCTGCACGAGCTCGCCGAATTCGCCCGCATCCTGTCCAGAGTGGACTTCGCCGGGTGCGAGCGGCCCGACGCGCAGGCCGCGCTGGTGGTCACCGAATACCTGGAGCGCGGTTACCCGTTCAGCCAGGACGACGACCGACCGCTGATCTTCACCTCGCTGCAGCAGGCGCACGTGGCAGCGCGGGAGGCCGACCTGCCGGTCGGGTTCACCCGCGAACGCGACGGGATCGACCCGGACTGCTCGCTCTACCTGCTGCCCTGCGTGAAGCAGATCCAGGGCCCCACCTGGCAGCGGCTGCGCGATCGCGTCGCCGACGGTGCGCTGCTGTACCTGTCCTACACGGCGGGCGAGGTGGGCCACCACCGGCAGCCGTGGATCCCGTACTTCGACGAGACCTTCGGCGTCGAGAAGCAGATCACCTACGGAGTCGTGGACGAGGTGGCCGACGAGGTGGTGGAGATGACCTTCGCCGAGGACTTCGGCGACATCACCGCGGGCGAGGTGCTGCGCTTCCGGGTCGGCGGCAACGAGCACAGCCGCGCCTACCTGCCGGTGCGGCCGCGCGGTGCCAAGGTCGTGGCCACCGACGCGCACGGGCGTCCGGCCCTGCTGCGGCACCCGACCGGCAGCGGCGAGGCCGTGCTGTGCACCTACCCGGTCGAGCACTTCGCGGCCCGGAACTCGCGCGTCAACCCGGAGGACACCCATCGGCTCTACTCGGCGCTGGCCCGCATCGCCGGGATCGACCGGATGATCGCGGTCGACGACCCGCGGGTGTTCGCCGACGCACTGGTGCACCAGGACGGGCGGGTCTTCGCCTGGTTGGTCAGCCAGCACGACCACGAGGTCTCGGCCGTCCCCACCGCGCCGGGACGTTCGGTCCACGACCTCGACACCGGGGAGGAGCTCACCGAGGTGGCGCTGCCCGCCTGCGGAGTACGGGTGGTCGAGCTCAGGACGAGGTGACCGGCATTCCTCGCCGAACGCTTCGCCGCTTGACGGGCGGGTTTCGGCGAGGTTAATGTCTCGGCTCAACGACAGGCATAGACGAAGAGCCACTGTCAGCGGACTTCGTCGTGCCTTCATCGCGTTGGATCGCTGTCAGCGGCCTTCACCTCCGAGAGGTGGCGATCCGTGGCCGCACCTTCGAATCCGGCGCAGAGAATCTCCGGCGTCCCGCACGTGGCGGCGTTGATCAATGGCCTGGAGAAGTTGCCCGGCAAGGCGAACCTGCTGTGGTACCTGATCCTGGGTGGACTGTTCCTCGACGCCTACTCCAACGCCGCGTTGAGCGCGGGCCTTTCACCGATGGTGAAGGAGCTCGGTCTGAGCGCCACCCAGGTCGGGCTCCTCACCGCGACCGCACCGGCGATCGCGATCCTGTTCAACCCGATCGGCGGCTGGCTCGCGGCCCGCATCGGGCGGGTCAAACCGCTGCTGCTGGCCAAGGCCATCGCGGTGGCGGGCGCCCTGCTGACCGCCTACGCGGACACCTTCGCGACGGTGTGGTCCGGGCGGGCGCTGGTGGGAATCGCCTACGGCATCGACTTCGCAGTGGCGATGGCGATGCTCGCCGAGTACACGCCCACCAAGCTCAAAGGACGGCTGAACCTCTGGCAGTGCGTCTGGTACGTCGCCACCACCGGGAACCTGGCGCTGACGCTGGTGTTCTTCGAACTCGGCGTCGGCACCGACATCTGGCGCTGGTCGGTCGGCTCGGCCGCGGTGTTCGCCGGTGCGCTGCTCGTCCTGCAGCTGCTGTTCCTGGTGGAGAGCCCGGCGTGGCTGGCCTCCCAGGGCAGGCTCGCCGAAGCGGCGAAATGCCTGCACCGCATCTACGGCTTCAACGTCGAAGCCGGTGAGCGCGCCCATGAGCAGGCCGAGCAGCCCTCGATCGGTTTCCGGCACACCGGGGTGCTTTTCCGCAAGCCGTACCTGCCGCGGACCGTGCTGTCCACGATGATCTCGCTGACCCAGTCCATGCAGTACTTCGCGATCGGCTGGTACCTGCCGGTGATCAGCCTGGCGATCTTCGGCGAGCAGTTCGAGAAGGCCACCGTCGGATCGATGGTGTTCAACGCGGCAGGCATCATCGGCGGCGCGGTCTCGGCCTACGTCGGCCGCCGCATGGGCCTGCGGCTCAGCTCCGCGGTGGGCTACGCGATGGCGTTCGTGCTGCTGCTGACGTTGGGTCTCGGCTTCGGCAGCCTGCCCGCGGTGCTCGCCTTCGCGGTGCCGTTCCTGTTCATCTTCTTCCACTCCGCAGGCCCCGGCGCCAACGGCAAGTCGATCGCCGCGCTGTCCTACCGCAGCGACATCCGCACCCTGGGCACCGGGATCACCGGCATGCTGGGCAACTTCGGCAGCGTCATCGGCCTCTACATCTTCCCGCAGATCAAGGAGTCGCTGGGGCTCGGGCCGACCATCGCGCTGCTGTCCGCGGTGCCGCTGCTGGGCCTGGTCACCTGCTTGATCATCAAGTGGGACCCGACGCGCTCCGGCATCGACCCAGACGAGGAGGACATCGACTTCCAGGCTCCCGCGCTCGCGGGTCGCTGAGGGGGCCGGAACATGAGCGGAACGCGACGAGGCGTGCTGGCCATCGACGAAGGCTCCACCGGCACCCGGGCAGCAGTGGTCACCGCCGACGGCGCCAGCGGCCAGTCCTTCTACCAGCCGATCGCGGTGCTGCACCCCGATCCGCTGCGCGTCGAGCAGGACGCCGGCGAACTGTGGCGGCGAACCCTGGAAGTGGCGCAGCAGGCGGTGCGCTGGGCCGGTGACAACGCGGTCGAGATCATCGGCGTCGCGCTGTGCACCCAGCGCGCGACCGCGGTGCTGTGGGAACGCGAGACCGGTCGGCCGCTGGCCCCGGCCGTGGTGTGGCAGGACCGCCGCTACGCAGCAGAGCTCGAAGAGCTTGCGGCGCGGTGGGATCCGGTCCTGCTGGCGCGCACCGGCCGTCCCGTCGGCAGCCGCTCGCCCTTCCTGTGGGCAGCGCGGCAGATCGAGCAGAACCCGCAGGTGGCCGCAGCGGCGGCGGACGGGCGGTTGCTGTTCGGCCCGATCGACACCTGGCTGAGCTGGAACCTCAACGGTGGCACCAAGCACGGGGTCGCGACCTCGAACGCGGCGGCCCTCGGCGGCTACCGGCTGCGCGACCACGCCTGGGACGCCGGATGGCTGGATGCGGTGGGATGTCCGGTCGACCTGGCCCCGCCGCTGGTCGACGACGACGGCGACTTCGGCTGGACCGACCCGGGCGTGCTGGGCGTTCGGGTGCCCATCGCCGCCGCGATGGGGGACCAGCACGCATCGCTGATCGCACTGGGCGCGCTCGAAGCCGGGCAGGGCATGTGCGTGCACGGCACCGGGACCTTCGTCGGTGCGCTGACCGGCGACGAGCCCGCCGACGCGACTTCGCTCGCGGACGGGGTGCTCGCGCTGCCCGGCTGGCGCTCCGGCGGCCGCACCCGCTTCAGCCTGGAGGCCTACACCGCCACGACCGGCTCAGCACTGCGCTGGCTGGTCGAGGACCTGCAGCTGTTCGACTCGGCCGAGCAGGTCAGCGAGCTCGCTGGGAAGTACCCGCGCGAACGGGAGATGTGGTTCGTGCCCACCCTCGCCGGCCTCCGCACGCCCATCGCGGCGCCCGGCGCGCGGGCCTGCCTGACCGGGTTGAGCCTGGCCACCAGCAGAGCCGGGATCGCCCGCGCCGTCCTGGAAGGCATCGCGCACTCGGTGTGCGACACCGTCGACGGGATCTGCGCAGCGGTGCCTTCGGGACTGACCCGCTTGCGGGTCGGCGGTGGTCTCGCGGCCAGCGACGCACTGCTGCAGAGCCAAGCCGACCTGTCCGGCATCGCCATCGAGCGGGCCGCGGACTCGGCCACGGCCAGCCTGCGCGGCGTCGCCTACCTCGCCGGGGTCCGCCTCGGCCTGTGGGGATCGCTCGACGAAGCGCTCCACGCACTCCCCGCCGGTCGCGCCTTCGAGCCCGCGATCGGCGAGGACGAACGGCAGGAGCTGCGCGCGCAATGGGGACGCGTGCTCCGGAAGTCACTGCCAGAAGAAGGAAAGAAATGCTGAAACTCCCGGGCAGGCGGCCGAATTCGGCCGCGGCCAAGGCAACTCCCGGCGCGCCGGTGACCCTGGACCGACAGCGGGCGCTGCGACGCCTCGGCGGCACCGAGTTCGACGTCCTGGTGATCGGCGGCGGCATCACCGGCGCCTACACCGCGCTGGACGCGGTGTCCCGCGGTCTGTCCGTCGCGCTGGTGGAGCGCGACGACTTCGCCTCCGGCACGTCGTCGAAGTCGTCGAAGATGGTGCACGGCGGCCTGCGCTACATAGAGCAGGGCAACGTCGACCTGGTCCGGCACTCGCTGCTGGAGCGCCACCGGTTCCGCCGCAACGCCCCGCACCTGGTGCAGCGGTTGCCGTTCCTGTTCCCGATCCTGGAGAAGGAAGGCGTTTTCGACGCCCGCATCGCCAAGGCCTTCGAAGGTCTCCTGTGGACCTACGACCTGGTGGGCGGCTGGCGCATCGGCCGCCTGCACCAGCGCCTGACCCGCAACGAGGTGCTCTCGCACGCCCCGACGCTGCGCGCTGAGAACCTCAAGGGCGGGTTCATGTACTACGACAGCCGTGCCGACGACGCCCGGCTGACCCTCACCGTCGTGCGCACCGCCGCCCACCTCGGGGCGGTCGTCGCCAACGGCGCGAAGGTCGAGCGGCTGCTCAAGACCGGTGGCCGGGTGCGCGGCGCCGAAGTCCACGCCGACGGCGAGCGGATCGACGTGCGGGCCCGCGTCGTGGTGAACGCGACCGGTGTGTGGACCGACGGCGTCGACGCGATGGCCGACGACGCGCACCGGCCGCAGGTCCGCCCCGCCAAGGGCGTGCACATCGTCGTGCCGTGGTCGAAGATCCGCAACGACTGCACGGTCACCGTGCCGATCCCCGGCCGCGCCCGCCGCGCCACCTGCACCCGCTGGGGCGACGCGGTCGTGCTCGGCACCACCGACACCGACTACGACGGGTCCGTCGACGACGTGCACTGCACCCGCGAGGAGATGCAGTTCCTGCTCGACGGCGCCAACGTCGCCTTCGACGTCGACCTCGGCCCCGACGACGTGCTCGGCAGCTACGGCGGGCTTCGGCCGCTGGTCGGCGGCAAGGAGGGCACGACCCTGGACATGCGGCGCGACCACCACGTCGACGTCGGCGCCAGCGGCATGGTCACCGTCACCGGCGGCAAGCTCACCACCAGCCGCCACATGGGCGAGCTCGTGGTGAACGAGGTCGCCGGACTGCTCGGCCGCAAGACCCGCAGCCGCACCGCGAAACTGCCGCTGCTGGGCGGGGCGGGCTACGACGCCGAAGCCGTCGGCGCATCCGGTGGCACCGCGGCGCACCTCGGTGGCCGCTACGGCACCGAAGCCAGGTTCGTCAGCGCGCTCATCGACGAGGACCCCTCGCTCGGTGAACCGCTGATCGCCGGACAGCCGCACCTGAAGGCCGAGGTCGTCTACGCGGCCCGCTGCGAGATGGCGCGCTCGGTCGACGACGTGCTCTCCCGCCGCACCCGCCTGCGGCTGTTCGCCCGCGACGCCTCCGCCGCCGTCGCCCCGGTCGTCGGCGAGCTGCTCGGCGCCGAACTGGGGCTTTCCGAAGCGCAAGTCGCCGAGCAGGTTCGCAGCTACCAGACCGAAATCGCCCGCGAGAAGTCGATCCTGTTGGGAGACCAGGCATGATCAGCCGCCAGACCATCACGCACCCCTTCAACCGCGGCAACTACGTCGTCGGTGCCCCGACGCCGCCCCGCTACGCCGCGCGCACCGAGATCGGCCAGGGCCCGGCGTCGCTGCAGACCAAGGCGGTCGAAGTGCCGGCGGCCGTCGTCGCCGAACTGCGCAGCGTCGCCGACGCCGTGCACACCGACCACGACGAGGTCGTGCTGCGCACCCGCGACTGGTGGGCGGGCTCGATGATCGGCGAAACCGCCGACAGCCCGGCGACCCCGGACGCGGTGGTGGTCGAAGCCAGCACGGTGGAGCAGATCCAAGCGGTGGCCAAGCTCTGCCACGACAACACTGTTCCGCTGACCGTCTCGGCCGGCCGCAGCAACGTCACGGGTGCCGCGCTGCCGGTGTTCGGCGGCGTGGTGCTCGACGTGTGCGGGCTGACCGGCATCACCTCCTTCGACGCCGAATCGCAGATCGTCGAGGTGCGAGCCGGGATGTTCGGCGACCTCTTCGAGCAGGAGCTGCAGGAGACCCACGGCGCCACCACCGGGCACTGGCCCTCGGCGTTCGCCATCTCCACCGTGGGCGGCTGGGTCGCCTGCCGCGGTGCCGGGCAGCTGTCCACCCGCTACGGCAAGATCGAGGACATGGTCGTCGGGCTCGACGTGGTCCTCGCCGACGGAACCCTGACGACCTTCGGCGACTACCCGCGCGCGGCCACCGGACCGGACCTGCGGCAGCTGTTCGTCGGTTCGGAAGGCACGCTGGGCATCATCACCTCGGTCCGGCTGCGCACCCACCCGCTGCCGGAGCACGCCAAGGCCATCGCCTACGGCTTCGAGACCTTCGCCGACGGACTGGAAGCCTGCCGGCAGATCATGCAGCGCGGCGCGACCCCGGCCGTCCTGCGGCTCTACGACCAGTTGGAGAGCGGCACCCACTTCGGCCACCCGGACACCAACCTGCTGCTGATCGCCGACGAGGGCGACCCGCTCGTGGTGGATGCGAGCATGGCGGTCAGCGCCGAGGTGTGCGCGGCGCTGGGCACCGAGCTCGACGGCCAGGCGATCTTCGACCGCTGGCTGGACGAGCGGATGCTGGTCGGCAAGTCCGCCGACGGGTTCAAGCCCGGCCCGGGTTTCGTCGCCGACACCCTGGAGATGGCCGGGCCGTGGGCGAAGCTGCCGGCCATCTACGACGACGTGTGCGCCGCGATCAACAGCGTCCCGGGCACCCTGGCGGCCTCCGCGCACCAGTCGCACGCCTACACCGACGGCGCCTGCCTGTACTTCTCGCTGCGCGGCGACATCGAACCGGAGAACCGGCGCGAGTGGTACCGGGCGGCGTGGGACGCGGCCAACGCGGTCCTGATCCGCCACGGCGCGGCGCTGAGCCACCACCACGGGTCGGGCCTGCTGCGCGGGCCGTACCTGGCCGACGCGCTGGGCACCGGGTTCGGCGTGTTCGAGGCGGTCAAGAACGCGCTGGACCCGCGCGGGGTGCTCAACCCCGGCAAGCTCGGCCTGCCGAGCCCGTTCGGGACCGGGCCGTTGGACTGAGCTGAGCCGAGGAGTAGTAGTTGCCGTCATGAGCGAACGTGCCGCCCCGCAGACCCGACCGGTGAAGCCGCAGCTGACCGCGGCGTTCCAGGACGTCCCGGTCTGCGCGTCCGTGGTGGGCCTCGCGCGGGTCAAGGACTTCGCCTCGGCGGCGTCGCAGGTCTGCGTCCTGGCGTCGATCCCGGTGGGGGAGCTGTCGAACGCGGTGCGCGTCCTGGTGCACCTGGGCAAGATCGTGTTCGTCAACATCGACTCGTGCCCAGGCCTGGCCCAGGACCGGGGTGCCATCGACTTCCTCACCGGGATCGGCGCGCAGGGCGTGGTCAGCACCCGGGCCGCCCTGATCGACCGGGCCCGGTCGCTGGACATGCTGACCATGCAGAAGGTGTTCGTCACCGACCGGTCCAACCTGAACCGGAGCCTGGAAGGCGTCGGGCGCAGCGTTCCGGACCTGGTCGAGGTGATGCCGGCGCCGATCATCCCGTGGATGCCGGAGGAGGCGCGCCGGGTGCTCTCGCCGTTCGTGGCGGCGGGTTTCGTGATGGACGCCGCCGGTGTCGCGCACTCCCTGGCGATGGGCGCGGTAGCGGCGGCGACATCGGACCACAAGCTCTGGTCCCTGCGCCGGGACGAGCTGAAAAGTCGTTGAGATTGGGAGATTCATGAGTTTCGTCGTGGTGGCCCGCTACGTCGTCCAGCCGGGCGAGCGGGACCGGGTGCTGGAGCTGCTCGCCCCGATGATGTCGGCGTCGCGGGCCGAACCGGGTTGTCGGCGCTACGACGTGCACACCGGCGTCGAGGACGACGTGGTGGTGCTCGTCGAGGAGTACGACGGCGAGGACGACTTCGCCCGGCACTGCGAATCCGAGCACTTCCAGCGGATCGTGCTCGGCCAGGTGGTGCCGCTGCTGGCCGACCGGCAGGTCACCCGGTGCCGGCCGGTGGAGGCGTGATGCGGGTTCGCGCGGCCGTCCTGCGGGAGTCCGGCGGGCCTGAACCGTACGCGGAGTCGCGCCCCATCGAGGTCATCACCTTGCACCTCGATCCGCCCGGCCCCGGCGAACTGCTGGTGCGGGTCCGCGCCGCCGGGCTGTGCCACTCGGACCTGTCCGTGATCAACGGATCGCGCCCGCGCCCGCTGCCGATGGCCCTCGGGCACGAGGCCGCCGGCGAGGTGGTCGAAGCAGGGCAGGGGACCGGGTTCGCTCCCGGCGACCACGTGGTCCTCGCCTTCGTGCCGTCCTGCGGTGACTGCGAGCGGTGCGTGGCCGGACGCCCAGCCCTGTGCGGGCCGGGGGCGGCGGCCAATGGCAGCGGCACCCTGCTCGGCGGTGGCATGCGGTTCCGCGCCGACGACGGGACGCGGCCCTACCACCACCTCGGGGTGTCCGCGTTCGCCGAGCACATCGTGGTGTCGGCGCGGTCGGCGGTGAAGATCGACCCCGACATCCCGTTCGAGATCGCCGCGCTGTTCGGCTGCGCGGTGCTGACGGGTGCGGGCGCGGCCCGGTACTCCGCCCAGGTCCAGCCGGGTGAGAGCGTCGCGGTGTTCGGGCTCGGCGGCGTCGGCCTGGCCGCGCTGCTGATGGCCCGAGCGGCCGGAGCGTCCACTGTGGTCGCAGTCGACGTCGTCTCGCACAAGCTGGAACTGGCCACCCAGCTGGGCGCCACGCACGCCGTGGCAGGTGGGGAAGGCGCGGTCGAGCAGATCCGCGAGCTCACCGGCGGAGGAGCGGAGAAGGTCATCGACACCACCGGTGTGGCGCCGGTGCTGCGGCAGGCCTACGACGCGACCCGCAGCGGCGGCACGACCGTCACCGTCGGCCTGCCCGACGGCCAGGCCCCGCTCGCGCTGCCCGCGCTGAGCCTGGTCGCCGAGGAGCGCACGCTGCGCGGCAGCTACCTGGGTTCGTGCGTTCCCCGCCGCGACGTGCCCCGCTTCATCGAGATGTACCGGTCCGGTGCACTTCCGGTGGACCGGCTGCTGTCGCACCGCATCGAGCTGGACGAGATCAACGAGGGCTTCGACCGCCTGCACGGGGGGAGTGCCGTCCGCCAGGTCGTGCTCCTCTAGCCGGTCCAGCAGCCGCATGGCCAGGGGAGGTCATCGAGGGATCGTGTCGAGGAGGCGGCCCCACTCGGGGTAGGCCGCGACCTTCTCCCGGTGCATCGCCACGATCTTCTCCTTCAGCCCGGGGTCCATGTCGTCCGACAGCTGGAGCGCGGACAGCCGGGCCAGGTGCGGCAGGATCTCGAGGTCGCCGTCGAGGTGCACCGGGTCGTACAGGTAGCGCCGCAGCGCCGCCAGATCCCGCACGCCGGCGCAGTAGGCGTGGGTGTAACCGTCGGCGGGATCGCCGAGGTCCTGGCCGACCGCCGAGAACGACACCGAATCGAGGGTCGCGGTTCGGCGCATCGCCGCCAGGACGGCGGCCGTTTCGGCCTGGGTCGTTCCGGGCCTGAGGGCGAAGCGCAGCATGAGGATGATCACGGGTCCTTACCTTCTCCTTGCCGGTTGTCGGGAGGTGTTCACCACGGTAGGAACGAACACCGGGACGGCCAATGCGTCATGGTCTTGACCGGATAAGCGGACGTCTCAGCCCGGAGACGGTCAGCGGACTCGACGATGGGGTTGGCGACATGGATGTGCTGAGTGATGTCATCACCGTGATGCGCACCGGCGATCCGAGTTCAGCGCGCGTGGAGCGGGTCTCCCCGTGGCGGCAGCGCCTGTCGCCGGCGCCGGGAACGGCGGCGTTCGAGGTCGTTCTGGCGGGCTCGTACCGGATGATCCCGGCGGCGGGCGACCCGGTGGCGCTCGGTGCGGGGGACGTGCTGTTCCTTCCGCACGGGGGCCATTACGAGCTGGCTGATTCCGTGCGGGAGGGCGCCGACGGGACCGGTTCACCGACCACTGTGGTGCTGTGCGGGGCCTACCGACTCGACGCGGACCGCGGCCATCCGCTGCTGGACGAGTTGCCCGACGTGGTGCATCTGCCCGCCCGGCTCGGGCGCCACCCACGACTGCGGGCCGTGGTGGACCTGCTCGGCGCGGAACTGGAGAGTCCCGGGCCCGGCAGCAACGCCGTCGTGTCCGCGCTGCTGGAGACGCTGCTGCTCTACGTCCTGCGGGCCTGGCTGGAGGACCAGCCGGTGTGCGCGGGGCCCACCGGCTGGGCGGCGGCGCTGGCCGATCCGGTGATCCGCGCAGCGCTGGACGCGATCCACCACGATCCGGCGCGGCCGTGGACCGTCCGGGAGCTGGCGACCTGCGGAGGGGCCTCGCGCGCCGCGTTCGCCCGACGTTTCACCGCGCTCGTCGGCCGCCCGCCGTTGACCTATCTGACCTGGTGGCGGCTGACGACCGCGGCGCGACTGCTGCGCGACTCCGACGCGCCGCTGAGCGTCGTCGCCGCACAGGTCGGATACGGCTCGGAGTACGCGTTCGCCAACGCGTTCCGCCGCGAGTTCACCATCGCACCAGGCCGCTACCGCCACGGGAAACGCCTACCGCGTCAGACGTAGCCCGTGCCCGGGGGCGGCTCACGCCCCGAGAGTGCGCATCATTCGACCAGACACAATGCATCCGCAGGCCGCGGAGGTCGAGCAGGGGCCGGACGGCGGAGCAAGCCTGCGACGGCCGGCAGGACCCATCGGACAGACCACAAGCGGAGGCGAGCGGGTTGATCGGGATCACCGACATCGAGGCGGCGGCGGAGCGCATTTCCGGGCACGTCCTGCGCACACCGACGGTGCCCAGCCCCGGGCTGGGCGACCTCCTGGGCGTCCCGGTCACGGCGAAGCTGGAGCTGCTCCAGCGCACCGGTTCGTTCAAGGTGCGCGGGGCCGCCGCGAAGCTGCTGTCGCTCGGCGAGGCCGAACGCGCGGCAGGGGTGGTCGCGGTCAGCGGCGGCAACCACGGCATCGCGCTGGCAGTCATGGCCGGGGCGCTAGGGGTCGAAGCGACCGTGGTCATGCCGCGTTCGGCACCTGCTCGCGCGGTCTCGGTCGCCAAGTCGGCCGGCGCCGAGGTCCGGCTCACCGACGACATGGCCTCGGCGTTCGAGCTGATGACGGAGCTGCAGGCCAGCGGGCTCACGCTGGTCCACCCGTTCGCGGATCCGACCGTCATCGCCGGGCAGGGCACTGTCGGCCTGGAGTTCGCCGAGGACGCCGGGCACGTCACCGACGTGCTGGTCAGCATCGGCGGTGGTGGTCTGATCTCCGGGATCGCCGCCGCGCTGCGGGCCCGCCGCCCCGACGTGCGGATCTGGGGCGTGGAAACCGCTGGGGCGCACGCCATGTCGGCGGCGCTGGCGGCCGGCGGGCCGACCGAGGTCGAGCTGTCGTCCATCGTGTCCACGCTCAGCGCCCCGACGGTGTCCCCGATCACCTACGAGCACGTGTCGGCGCTGGTCGACGACGTGATCGTGGTCTCAGACGCCGAGGCGGTCCAGGGCGTGCTGGACCTGGCCGAGCACGCGAAGGTCTGGGCCGAGCCCGCCGAGGGATGCCTGCTCCCCGCCGCCCGCCACGTGCTGGAACGGGTCGGTGGGAACGGCGAACTCGGTCTGATGGTCTGCGGCGGCAACGCCACTCCAGCGGACGTGACCGCGTGGGCCCAGCGCTTCGGGTTGTGAACCCGCAGCAGGAATACTCGGGCGGGATCGCCACTTGATCTCGCGTAATACGGCCGAGTGAACACTGAGGAGCGCTGATGTCGACCGAGACCACCCCGCAGGGCACCGTTGCGGAGGGCTTCGAGTCCGTGCGGGAGGAGTTCGCCGCTGTCGCAGCGGCCGAGGGCGCGGACTACGCCGCACAGCTGGTCGCCCACGTCGGCGGTCAGCGCGTGGTGGACCTCTGGGTCGGTCCGGACTTCACCAGCTCCTCGCTGACCGGGGTGTTCTCCTCGACCAAGGGCGCCGCGCACCTGGTGGTGGCGCTGCTGGTGCAGGACGGCGTGCTCGAGCTGGACCAGAAGGTCAGCCACTACTGGCCGGAGTTCGGCGTCGCGGGCAAGCAGGACATCACGCTGCGCGAACTGCTCGCGCACCGTTCCGGTGTGATCGGCGCGGACACCGGGTTCTCGCTGGAGGAGCTGGCCGACGACCGCGTCATCGCCGCGCGGCTCGCCGCCCAGCGCCCGTACTGGCGGCCCGGCACCGCGTTCGGCTACCAGGCGCTCGTCATCGGGGCGCTGACCGGCGAGGTCGTCCGCCGCGCCACCGGCCGAACCTTGCAAGAGATCTTCGAAGCCCGCGTCCGAGCGCCCTACGACCTGGACTTCTACCTCGGTCTGCCCGAGGAGCAGGAGGACCGGTTCCGCACCACGCTGCCGATGCTGCCGACTCCGGAGCAGCAGGCGCAGCTGGAGGCCGGCGCGAGCGGTCCGGACAGCCTGACCGGCGTCGCTTACAACCAGAACCACCCGGAGGCGGTCGAGCTCTGGGAACTGCCCAACAACCGCGTCGTGCGCGCCAAGGGCCCGGCTTCGGTCGGTGGTGTCGCTTCGGCCCGCGGCCTGGCGGGGATGTACGCGGCAGCCATCAGCGAGGTCGACGGCCGCGCCCCGCTGCTCAAGCCCGATACGGCGGCGGAGTTCGCCCAGGTGCACTCGATCGGCTATGACGTCGTTGCCCGTGCGCACAAGGCGTTCGGGCTCGGTTTCGTCGCGCTCGGCGACACCTACCCGGTGCTGGGGCAGGGCGCGTTCGGGCACAGCGGCGCCGCCGGCTCGCAGGCCTTCGCCGACCCGCGCAGCGGTCTCGCCTACGGCTACAACCGCCGCCGCTTCGCGTTCCCGGGTGGTGCTGCTCCGGAGAACGCGCGCCTGATCCGCGCCGTGCACGCGGCAGCGGTTGCCTGAGCTCAGTTCTCGGGTGCGCTGCGGTAGATCTCGTCGTAGCGGGAAGCCTTGGCGGCGCGCTGCTCCGCTTTGGCTTCGTCCCGCGTGGCCTTGCCCGCGCCGAGCGGATATCCGTGCTTGTAGAGCCGGTACTCGGTGGTGTGCTCCATGTAGGACATCGAGTACCAGACGGCGAGGATGACACCGCCGAGCACCGACATCGCGCGGATCCACAGGGGTCCCGGCAGCAGCAGGAACAGCAGGCCGGGGGAGATCTGCACGAGGGTGCGGCTGACGTGCCGCAGGACCCAGGTGCGGCAGGTGATGTCGTGCAGCACCCATTCGCGGTACCGCTCGGGGAGACGACCGCCGTAGGCGTACCAGATCCACTGCAGCGGGTTGGGGCGCGGTGGTTTGGTGCCGGTCACAGCATCCTCACCTTTCTCTCCGGTGCGTGGAACGCCGAGCACATTGCTTAGTACACTAATTATTAGCGCATGACGGATCGTGGCGGAAGGTGGGTGCGGATGAAGCAGATCGACTTGGGGGAGGACCCGCTGGCCCTGGACCGGCAGGTGTGCTTCGCGTTGTCGGTGGCCTCGCGCAACGTCATCGCGCTCTACCGGCAGCTGCTGGCTCCGATGGGTCTGACGCACCCGCAGTACTTGGTGATGCTCGCGTTGTGGGAGCGCTCGCCGCGGTCGGTGAGGGATCTGTGCGAGGCGCTGCACGCCGAGGCGGCGACGCTGTCCCCGCTGCTCAAGCGGCTGGAGGCGATTGGCTACGTGGTGCGCCAGCGCAGTCGCAGCGACGAGCGCCAACTCGCGGTGGGTTTGACCGGGAAGGGGCGGGAGCTGCGCTCGGAGGCGGAGAAGATCCCCTACCGGGTGGTCGAGCTGCTGGGCATGGACCTGGCCGATCTGGAGCGGCTGAACACCGCGCTGGGCCAGGTCATCTCGGCGACGAAGAAGGCCCTGGACGGGCCGATCGGTGGGGCTACGACCAGCTGATGGTGTCGGTCCCGCGGATGTCCGCTTCCGGGGTGCTGGGCGCTTCCTGCGTGCCGTAGAGCCGGGCGATGTGCGCGTCGATCAGCTCGTCGAGTTCGGCCAGGCGCGCGCGCAGCGCCTCGGCGCCCTGGCGGGACGCGCCCGGCAGCTGCGCTGCCAGGTGGCCGTACTCGGCGAGCACGCTGGGCAGGTCGTCGCCGACCTGCTGCCTGGGGATTTCTTCCATTCTCCGATGGTGCGGGCAGCGAGCGGATTAGTCGATTCGATCAGTGACCCGGTGGGGCGGATAGGGTCGATGGGTGCGGATCTCGCGGATTGGGGTGTTCTGATGACTGACGTGGCAGCTGTGGAGCGGGCCAGGGCGCTGCTGGCTGAGAACCCGGTGCTCGACGGGCACAACGACCTGCCTTGGGCGCTGCGCGAGAAGGTCGGCTACGACCTGGAGCGCTGTGACATCGCCTGCGACCAGTCGGGGCAGCTGCACACCGATCTGGCCAGGCTGCGCGCCGGTGGGGTCGGGGGCCAGTTCTGGTCGGTCTACGTCAAGTCGCAGTTCCAGGGGGACATGGCTGTTAGCGCCACCCTCGAGCAGATCGACTGCGTGCACAGCCTGATCGCCCGCTACCCGGACGAGCTGCAGCTGGCCCGCACCGCCGACGAGGCGGAGGCGGCCAGGGCGGCAGGCAAGATCGCCTCGCTGCTGGGTGCCGAGGGCGGCCATTCGATCAACTGCTCGCTGGCGACCCTGCGCGCCCTGTACGAGCTGGGCGTCCGGTACATGACGCTGACCCACAACGACAACATCCCGTGGGCCGACTCGGCGACCGACGAGCCCGCGGCGAACGGCCTGACGGCCTTCGGCGTCGAGGTGGTGCGTGAGATGAACCGGATGGGCATGCTGGTGGACCTCTCGCACGTCGCCCCGAGCACGATGCGCGATGCACTGCGCGCCACCCGAGCCCCGGTGATCTTCTCGCACTCCTCGTCGCGCGCCGTGTGCGACCACCCCCGCAACATCCCGGATGACGTGCTGGCCGCGCTGCCGTCCAACGGTGGGGTGGCGATGGCGACCTTCGTGCCGAAGTTCGTCCTGCCGGAGGCGGTCGAGTGGTCGAAGGCGGCCGAGGCGGCGCTCCGCGAGCGGGGCTTCGACGCCCTGGCCACGTCGCCGGAGGCGAAGGCGGTTCTGGAGGCCTACGAGGAGGCCAACCCGAGGCCGACCGCCACGGTGGCGACGGTGGCGAACCACTTGGACCACATGCGCGAGGTCGCGGGCGTGGACCACATCGGCATCGGCGGTGACTTCGACGGCGTGGCCTTCACCCCGGATGGTCTGGAGGACGTCGCGAGCTACCCGAACTTGATCGCCGAGCTCCTCGACCGAGGCTGGTCGGAGGCGGACTTGGCGAAGCTGACCTGGCGCAACGCGGTCCGGGTGCTGCGGGACGCGGAGTCGGTGGCGGCGAACTTGCAGCGCACCGAAACCCCGTCGATCGCCACTATCGAACAGCTGGACGCCCCTGCCAGGTGATGGCCTGGTCGATCGGTGGGACATGTGTTGACCACGTGTCCCACCGGTCGATACGTTCGACGAGTCGGAAATGTCCATCCGAGACCGAGGTGTGCCGGTGATGAGGCGTTTCGACCGCCTGGAGCGGATCCTCGCGCTCGACGCGGACCGCGATTGCGAGGAGATCTACCGGCTGCTGGCGGAGTACGAGTTCCCCTGGGACATCACCAAGGCCCTGGAGTTCGCGCTGTTCCGAACTTATGCGGTCCCGAGCATCGGCCGGCTGCTGGACAGGACCGGCGAGTTCACCAGGTGCCCGCAGAAGCGCTACGACGACACCTTGATGGTCCTCTACGAGATCTTCCACTGGGGCACCGGGAGTGAGCGGGGCCGGGAGTCGCTGACCCAGCTCAACGCCATCCACGGCCGGTACCGGATCAGCAACGAGGACTACCTCTACACGTTGTCGACGTTCGTGGTGACCCCGGTCCGCTGGATCGAGCGCTTCGGCTGGCGACGCCTCCACCCGCACGAGGTGAAGGCCCTGACCAACACCATGCGCCGCATGGGCGAGGGGATGGAGATCGCCGAAATCCCGGAGACCTACGAGGAGTTCGAGCGCCTCTTCGACGACTACGAGCGCGACAACTTCGGTTTCGACGAGGGCGGCCGCCGGGTGGCGGATGCCACGCTGAACCTGTTCGGCAGCTGGTACCCGTCGATGCTGTCCCCGGCGGTGGCCCGCGCGGCCCGGTTCCTGATGGATCCGCACCTGCTGACGGCTTTCGGATACCCGCAGGTCTCCCACGCGGGCCGCAGGGCCGCAGAACTCGGCCTCAAGCTGCGCGCTCAACTGATCAGGGTGGGTCCCGCGCGGCCGGATTCCAGGCCGGTCAAGCCTGATCCGCTGACGTATCCGAACGGCTACCAGATCTCCGAGCTCGGGCCGGATTCCTTCCACCGGTCGCAGACCCGACGCCAGGTGGGGAGTTGCCCCGTCGCCACTTGAGCGCTGGGAGCTTCTGCTTCCACTGTTGAGTTTTCAAGGTGCTCGAGGTTCTTGGCTCACGGCTGGGTGCGGGTACGGCGGAGCGCCCCACCGTTGCGGATGGGTGTCAATGGGTGTCCTCCATCGGTCTCCGTGGCTCGGGGATGAGGCGTTGGAGGGCGTGTTGGTGTGCGGCGGGTTGTGCTTTCCCGCCGGACCGGTGTGTTCGCGCGGGGTCGATGTTTCGAGGTGGCGCGAACACCGGTCGTCCGTGGCGGATTGCGATGTGCCAGTCCTGGCGGTGGACGGTCCGGTGGTGATGCGCGCAGAGCATCACCATGTTGTCGACGCGGGTGGGCCCGCCGTCGATCCAGTGGGTGATGTGGTGCGCTTGCGGTGTCCCTGGCGGGTGGTCGCAGCCGGGGAACGCGCACGCGCCGTCGCGCGCGAGCAACGCGGCACGAATGTGAGCAGGAGCGGTGCGCTGGGAGGCACCGACGTCCAGCGGGAGGCTGTCGCCGCCTAGGACGAGCGGGAGGACTTCGCTGTCGCAGGCGATGCGGCGAATGCTCTGCGGACTCAGGTACTGACCGGTGCCGTCCAGCATCCCCGCTGCACCAGCGGGTGCGGAACCGTTGTTCGTGCTGGCCTGGAGGTCCTGCTTGAGGGCCTGGTAGTCGATGGTGACCGTCAGGTGCGGGCGCTGCCCACCGGCGCGAGGCATGCCGTCGCACTCCAGGACGAGATCGAGCAGGGCGGCCAGACCATCGGCGTTGCGCTGCCCGACGGTGCGCGGATCCTTCACCCCGTCCACGGTCTCGGGACGAGGCCCGGAGAGGGGCTGGATGGCGGCGACGAACTTCGCGCCGGTCTCCCGGTCCAGGAGGGCCTTGATCGCCAGCATCCCATCCCGCGTGGTCGTGTAGTGCAACTCCCGAGCCGCGCGCTGCTCTTCTTCGTCGCGCCCGGCCCCGTCGCGGTCGAGGGAGTAGCGGATGCGGTCGGCGAGTTTGGCCAATTCACGCGGGCATTCACGGAATGCGTGCTCGACCAGCAGCTCTTCGACGTCACCAGCACGGTGACGCGCGTGGTCGGGGAGCTTGTTCAGGCACCGCGAGACGACCTTGGCATGCTCCACCCCGATGGCTCCATCGGCCAACGCCCCAGCGGTGACCGGCAGTTCCACCGCAGCGTCGACGCTGTCGGCGGTGGAGGAGTCGGAGCGAGCCGTGGTAGCGGCGGCAAGACGAACTCGTGCTGTGGCGTCATGGCCATCGATGTTGAGCAAATCCTTCAACCACGCCTGCGCAGAGCGCGCCCCATGAGCGACGTGCAAACGACGACGGTCGGCTTCAGCGATCAACCGCAACTGCTCCATCCACCCCCGCCGAATCTCCTGCTCCACCTCACTGATCCGTGAGGCCAGCTCAGCATCGGAATAGGACGCAGCTGGACGCACCCACGCCCGAGCACCACCAGAAGCGGAACCAACCCGCGCAGGCGAAGCCGAGGACGCAACCCCACTTGCAACGGAGGGAGCCACGTCCACAGTGGATGCAACCATCGGTCTCATGCCTCAAGTATCCCAACAATCAAACAAGTTTTCGAGCAAATAACGGTCACCCAATCCAGTGATCATCAGCGAAACGAGTTCACAAAATCCCGACACCACAACCACTTTCACATCCTCCAGCCAAAACCCCACCCACAACACGCCGCCAGGCGACGCCCACCAACACCCAACCCCCGACGCCACCTCCCCACAGAACGTTCAGCCGCCCCGGAGGTCCATCCCACACCAGGTCATCCCCGTGACATAAAGCCAAAACGGGGCTGTGACCCGGATGTCAAGCCTGAAACCCCGAAGGGGCGGCCGAAGGCCGGGCTTGACATCCGGGTCACAGCCCCCAAAATCCACAAAACACGGGGATGACCCCACCAACAACGGAACGGCTAAAGGTCCCAGCCACCCCCTCAACGCAAGCAGACCACCAGACCAGCCACTCAAGGCTCCCGAACCAACCGGTCCACCCCCGACAGGTCCCGAACCACCGGAAGCTGGGTCTGAGGTGCATCCCCAACGGCCAAAGGCCGCATCATCTCCCCGTCCTCGTGCGAAAGAATGTGGCAGTGCCACACCGAGGTCCCGGGAATGGTGAACCGCCCAACCCAAGCGGTGATGTACCCGGGCGGAGAAACGAAGGTCTCCTTAGGCCCGGATTCGTAAGCCCGAGCCGGCTCAAACGCCCCGATCGTCCCCGGCACAGGCAGACCATCCGAGTCCCACTGCCCAACCCGCCACCGCCCGATCAACCGGAACGCGGCCTCGTGCACATGGATCGGATGCGCATCAGGCGACCGGTTCCGCATAGCCCAAACCTCCGCCGACCCGAGCTGAGGAGTCTCGGTAACCGGATCAAGGTACTTGTACAACCGATCCCGATCCCCGAGTTGAGGATGACCGTCCACGACCTCCGCCGCCTGCACGGTCCGAAGCCGAGCCCCGTCCACCAGCGCCGACACTGGAGCAGCATCCTCGACGAGCACAGCTGGAACAGACGACCGATCCGGCGAACTCACCCCGGCCCCGACGTCGAACCGCATCAGCTGCGAGATCCCACCTCCGCTGGGGTCAACGTCGTTCATCGCGCCGAGCACCGCGGTCGCGTTGTTCGCCAGCACCCAGTTCTGCCCTTCGTGCCCGGTGAAGTCGACGACCACGACGTACCGCTCGGCCGGCGCGATGAGCAGCTCGTCGACCGGCGCCGAGCGCCAGAGGTAGCCGGAGTCGTTGCCCACCACCGTCATCGCGGGCCGGTCCGCCGAGCGGCCGTCGGTCTGCCGGAGGCTGAGCCGGTAGGAACGCGTGTCGGATGCGTTGAGCAGGGTGAAGGCGTAGCGCCGGGGTTCGACGGTCTGCTTCGGCGCCACGGTGCCGTTGACGACGGGGAGGTCGCCGAGGAACTCCGGGTCGGCGTGGCTGTAGCACAGCGAGCCGTCGGCGTTGAACTTCTTGTCCTGGATGGCGTACTGCTTGGCGAAGTCGCCCTTGGGCAGCGGGAGCGCGGCTTCGGTCTCGTCGGTGTTGGGGATGAAGCCCGCCAGGCCTTCGTAGACGTGGTACGAGGTGTTGTGGTGGTCGTGGTCGTGGTACCAGAGGGGCGCCGCGGCCTGGGCGTTCGGGTAGTGGTTGGTCTTCGAACCGCCCGGCGGGATCACCGGTTGGATCGGGTCGGGCACGCCGTCGCTGGCGGGCAGTTGCAGTCCGCCGTGCCGGTGCGCGGTGATGTTGTTGTCGTTGTCCGGCTGGTCGAACGGGAAGATCGGGGTACCGGCCGGCGGGAGTCCATTGACCACCGTCACGTCGATCGGCTTGCCCCGCTCGGTGGCGATGGTCGGCCCGAGGTACTGCACCGGCGCACCGGGAGCGTGGTAGCCCAGCGTCGGCACTGCGGGCCATTCGCTGTGGAACGAGTGGCGTCCCAGGCGTGCGGTGAGGGTGTAGTGGCCCGGGGCGTCGGGCTCGGCGACCGGAAGCTGGCGTGCCTCGTCGGTGAAGAACGCGGGCACCGGGGAAGGGCCGCACTCGAGTGATTCCTCGGCGTGCCCGGTCGGTGCCAGCAATCCGGCAGCGATCGCGAGCGCGCCGGTCAAGCTGAGCAATCTGGTGGGCGTCGGGGTTCTCCCGTGCCGCCGGTGGTCCGCACTCCTGCCGCGCATAGTTGAATCCCCGGGTAGGCGTGTCCGTCGCCGGGAGCTTCGGCAGGTTCACTGCTCGGGTTGACGCGTGCCAATCCCCGGAGTGACGGGAATCCACCGGTGCGGGCGAGCCGTGTGCCTGGTCAGCTGTTCGCGCGCCACTCGCGCTGGAGCATCGCGTAGACGAGTTCCTCGCGCCAGGTGCCCCTGATGATCATGCTGTCGACGAAGTGCGCTTCGCGGCGCATCCCCAGGCGCTCCATCAGCTTGGCCGAGGCGAGGTTGTGCGCCGAGCAGCGCCCGATGATGCGGTGCAGGTCGAGCTCGTCGAACCCGAGGCACAGCACGGCCCGCGCGGCCTCGGTGGCCAGGCCCTTGCCCTGGAAGTCGGGGTTGAAGATGTAGCCCACTTCGCCCTGCCGGTTCGCCCGGCTGAGCAGGACGAGCTCGACCTGGCCGATGACCTGCCCGGTCTCCGGCAGGACCGCCGCCAGGCTCAGGCAGTCGCCGTCCTCGCTCAGCGTGTTCTCGCGGGTCATCCGCTCGACCGCGGCTCCGGTCTGCTCGCGGTCGCGGGCCTCCCACAGCAGGTGCTGGGCGACGTCCGGCTTGCGCTGGTAGGCCCAGACGTCGTCGGTGTCGTCGAGGATGAAAGGCCGCAGCAGCAGGCGATCGGTGGCGATTGGGGCAGCAACCGTGAACACGATCCGACCTTATCCGCTGGAACGGTCTTCCCCGGTGGCCTTTCACGCGCGGTCGCCCGGAACCGGTTCCCAGGCGCGGCGGAGTTGGGCGCGCAGCAGCCGTTCCGGGCTGTCGTCGGCGCCGTGGAGCCGGTCGTCCAGCCGGATCAGGGTGTCGCAGCGGGCGAAGACGAGCCCGCGGGCGTTCGTGTCGGCGGAATAGCCTGCGCGCTCGGCGATGCGCACGGCCGCGGCGGACCCGACGGAGATCGCCAGGCCAGCGATGTCGGTCGCCGGATCGCCGAACTCGGCATCGGTCCAGTCAAGCACCCCGGAGACCGAGCCGTGCTCGTCGACCAGCAGGTGCTCGCCCTTCAGGTCGGCGTGCAGCAGGGCCACCTCGGGGGCAGGGCCGACCGCCGCTGCATCCGGCGTGAACCTGCCCTGGACCTGCCCGTTCGCGGCGAGGCGATCGGCGGCGGCCTGCGCGGTGCGCACCAGTTCTGGGACATCGCGCCTAGGTGAGGTCGGCAGGCCGAGCTCGGCCGGTACCTCGGTCGAGCGCAGCGCGGCCAACATCGCGGCGAGCTCCCGCTCACCGGAGGCGCCCACCGGCCGGACCTCGGCGGACGCACCGGGCAAGCGCTCGTCGACGGTGAAGGCCAGCCCCGGTGCCCACTCCCCGCTGGCTGCCGAGCGGGGCAGGGGGATGCCGAGCCGGCCGCGGAGCAGGTCGCGCAGCGCCAGTTCGCGCCGCTGCCGTTCGCCGGCTTCGGGATCCGGGGCCATGCGCACCACGTGGTGCTCGCCGAAGAGCCACGAGAGGTGCTCGCCGCCTTCGTCGACCGGGCTGAGCGGGCCGGACAGCGCCAGCGCGTCCGACACCAGCGCCGCCACGTGTTCCGCGGTCGGGGTGCTCGTCATGCCCTGATCATCTCCGCGCGCGTTCTGGGCGGTCCACTCAATAATCCGCGGCGCGGATGCGCGCCGGGTAAGCCGACGGCGAACGGCGGGAATCCGGGGGTGTCCCGCGGCGTTGCGCTGGCACACAACTCCGGTTGGAGGTCGTGATGGCCGGGAATCCGCAAGATCCGTTCGACGCCCTGGACGGCTACTCGCGCACCGTGGCCGAGGTGGCCCGCACGATCATGCCGAGCGTGGCGAGCCTGCACCTGGCCGGGGAACGCGGGGAGGGGACCGGGTCGGCCGTGGTGTTCACCGAGGACGGCTTCCTGCTCACCAACGCGCACGTCGTCGGGGCGGCCGATGGCGGGACCGCGCGCTTCGCCGACGGATCCGATGCGCCGTTCTCCGTGGTCGGCGCCGATCCGCTGTCGGACCTGGCGGTGGTGCGGGCGGTGGGGGAGACGCCGCCGCCGGTGCAGCTGGGCGACAGCGACCGCTTGGTGGTCGGGCAGCTCGTGGTCGCGGTCGGCAACCCGCTCGGGCTGGCCGGTTCGGTCACCGCGGGCGTGATCAGCGGGCTCGGGCGGTCGCTGCCCGCACGCAGCGGACAGGCGGCCCGCATCATCGAGGACGTCATCCAGACCGACGCGGCGCTCAACCCCGGCAACTCCGGCGGGGCGCTGGCCGATTCGCGGGGAGTCGTGGTGGGGATCAACACTGCGGTCGCCGGGGTGGGGCTCGGCCTGGCGATCCCGATCAACGCCACCACCCGGCGCATCATCGATTCGCTGGTCCGCCACGGTCGGGTCCGGCGCGCCTACCTGGGGCTGGTGACCACACCCGCGCCGCTGCCCGACGAGCTGGTCGAACGCACCGGCCAGCAGACCGGCTTGCGCGTGGTGGACGTGGTCCGGCGCAGCCCGGCCGAGCGAGCCGGACTCCACCGCGGCGACCTCGTGCTCACAGCGGGCGGCAACCCGGTCCGCGACGCCCAGGGGCTGCAGCGGCTGATGTTCGCCGAGGCCATCGGCCGCCCGCTGCAGATCACCGTGACCCGCAACGGAGCGCTCGTCGACGTGATCACCGAGCCGGTGGAGCTGCTCGACAGCCCGCGCTGACCGCCGGGCGTGGTGGGCGCGGAGCGGCCTAGAGTCAGGCGGTGTCATCAGGATCCATCCCGGTCACACCGGCACTCGGTGTGGCCATCGCTCTGCTGCTGATCGCCGCCGCAGCGGTTTCCGGGCTCGGTCGGCTGGCCCGCTTCCGCCACGTCCTGTTCGCCGGGGTGCGCGGTGCGGTGCAGCTGGCCGTGGTGTCGTTGCTGATCGCCTACCTGGTCGAGTCGACCGCGCTGGCGGCGTTGTTCATCGTGCTGATGTTCGTGGTGGCCGCGCACACCGCGGGTCGGCGGATCACCGATGACCGGAGCTGGCTGTGGGCCGGGCTGCCGATCGCAGCCGGTGTCGCGCCCGCGGTGGGTCTGCTGGTCGTCACCGGCGCGGTGCCGCTGACCGGTTTGGTGCTGATCCCGCTGGTGGGGCAGCTGATCGGTGGCGCGATGGTCGCCACCGCGCTGGCCGGGAAGCGGTTGTTGGACGAGCTGCACCAGCGGCGGGGCGAGGTGGAGGCCGCGCTGTCGCTGGGCATGACCGACCGGCTCGCCCGGCTGGAGATCGCCCGGCCGTCGGCGGGTGGTGCCCTGGTCCCGGCGCTCGACCAGACCCGAACCGTGGGCACGGTGACGTTGCCCGGTGCGTTCGTCGGGATGCTGCTCGGCGGTGCGACGCCGGTGCAGGCCGGGGTGGTGCAGCTGTACGTGCTGGTGGCACTGCTGGCGGTGGAGTCGGTGGCGATCCTGGTCGCGCTGGAGATCGTCGCGCGCGGTCTGCTGACGAGGTCCGGAAAACCCCTATTCTTCCGGGCATGACGGTTTCCCGGCGGGTGCCCATCGTCGTGGTCGACGTGGCGGTGGCGGCGCTGATCGCCGTGGCGGTGCTGCTGGCCGGACTGCTGAGGTTCCCGTTCGAGCAGGGTGTTGTCCGGCTGCTCGATGTGGTGCTGGTACTCGGCACCTGCGCGGCGTTGGCGTTCCGCCGGCGGTTCCCCGTTCCGGTCGCGCTGGTGACGCTGGTGGGATGCGCGGTCTACTACCCGCTCAGCTCGCTGGACGGTCCGCTGATGCTGGCGTTCGCGGTCGCCTTGTGCACGGTAGCCGCTGAGGGGCGCACGGCGGTCGCGGTTCTGCTCGCGGTGGTGGCGATGCTGCTCGTCGGCTACGGCGAGGTGGCCAGCGGAGTCCGGCACCTGGACGACACCTCGCTGTACCTGTTCGCGGGCTGGCTGGTCGCGGCGGTCGCGATCGGCGGTCTGGTCCACAACCGGCGGGCCTACCTGCGCGAAGCGGACGAGCGGATGCGGGCTGTGGAGCGGGAGAAAGAAGAGGAAGCGCGCTCGCGGGCCAGCGAGGAGCGGCTGCGCATCGCGCGGGAGCTGCACGACGTGCTCGGCCACCACATCTCGCTGATCAACGTGCAGGCCGGCGCCGCGCTGCACCGGTTGGACGCCGATCCTGAGCAGGCCGGACCGGCGCTGACCTCGATCAAGCAGGCCAGCAAGGACGCGCTGCGCGACCTGCGCGCCACGCTCGGCGTGCTGCGGCAGGTCGACGAGGCCGCACCGACCGCGCCCGCACCGGAGCTGGACCGGCTGGACGACCTGGTCGCGCAGGCCCGCACCGCCGGGCTGGCGGTGCACGTCGAGGTCGACGGCGAGGTCCGGCCGCTCCCGCCGGAAGTCGGCCTCGCCGGGTACCGGATCGTGCAGGAGGCGCTGACCAACGTGACCCGGCACGCGGACGCGCGCACGGCCTGCGTGCGCATAAGCTACTCCGACCGGGATGTCCGGGTGCGGATCGACGACGACGGGACGGCAGTGCCGGAGCAGGACTACGAGCGGGGCAACGGGATTCGCGGGATGGACGAGCGCGCGCGGGCGCTGGGCGGGGAGTTCGCCGCTGATGCCCTTCCGGCCGGAGGTTTCCAGGTGCGGGCTCGATTGCCGTGGCGGGTTGCCCGGTGATCCGCGCGGTGCTGGCCGACGACCAGACGCTGGTGCGCGCCGGGTTCCGGTCCATTCTGGACGGTGAGGACGACATTGAGGTCGTCGGCGAGGCCGCTGATGGTGCCGAGGCGGTGTTCCGCGCCGGCGAGCTGCGCCCCGACGTCGTGCTGATGGACATCCGGATGCCCGGCCTGGACGGGTTGGAGGCGACGCGGCGGATCTGCACCGACCCGCGGCTGCCCGCGGTGAAGGTGATCATCCTGACCACCTTCGACGTGGACGACCACGTCTACGCGGCGTTGCGCGCCGGGGCGAGCGGATTCCTGGTCAAGGACACCGAACCGACCGAGCTGATCCACGCGGTGCGGGTGGTGGCGCGCGGCGATGCGCTGCTGGCGCCGGCGATCACCCGGCGGCTGATCGCCGAGTTCGCCGCGCGCAGCGAACGGCCCGCGCCCAGCCCCGGGCTGGAGGCGCTGACCGACCGCGAACGGCAGGTGCTGGTGCAGGTGGCGCGCGGGTTGTCCAACGACGAGATCGCCGAGCGCCTGGTGCTCAGCCCGGCGACGGCGAAGACCCACGTCAGCCGGATCATGAGCAAGCTCGGCGCGCGCGACCGGGCGCAACTGGTGGTGCTGGCCTACGAGTCGGCCCTGATCGCCCCTGGTTGGCTGACCTGAGCGGCGCAACTCCGGGTGTAGGGGAGCGCCCCTAGGGGACGACCGGCGCGGTATCCGAAGTGCCCTCCGCAGCCGGACGTCCGATCGGGGCCTGCGCGGCCAGCCTGGTGGCATGGATCCCGAAACCCTCGATCTGGCGCGCCTGCAGTTCGCCCTGACCGCCGGTAGCCACTTCCTGTTCGTCGCCCTGACCATCGGGCTGGCGACGCTGGTCGCGTGTGTGCAGACCGCGGCGACGCTGTCCGGGAATCCGGTGCACGAGCGGATGACCCGGTTCTGGGGCCAGCTCTACGTGATCAACTACGCGGTGGGCATCGTCACCGGGCTGGTGATGGAGTTCCAGTTCGGGCTCGCCTGGAGCGGGCTGATGCACGCGGCTGGCAACGTCATCGGGTCCTCGCTGGCGATGGAGGCGCTGGTCGCGTTCTTCCTCGAGTCGACGTTCCTCGGGCTGTGGATCTTCGGCTGGGGCAGGTTGAACCGGTGGGTGCACCTCGGGCTGATCTGGGTCGTCGCGCTCACCGCCTACGCCTCGGCGTACTGGATCCTGGTGACCAACGGCTTCCTGCAGAACCCCGTCGGCTACGAGCGCGCGGGTGACCAACTGCGGCTCACCGATGCCTGGGCGGTGCTGACCAACCCGTCCGCGACGACGGCGTTCTGGCACATCCTGAGCGGATCCCTCTTGACCGCAGGGGTTTTCCTGGCGGGCATCAGCGCGCTGCACCTGTTCCGCCGGACCGCCGAGGTGGAGCTGTTCACCAAGTCGCTGCGGATCGGTCTGTTCACCGCGCTGCCCGCGCTGTTCGTGGCGGCGACGTTCGGCGGGGTGCAGTTCCAGCAGATCGCTGCGGTCCAGCCGATGAAGTCCGCGGTCTTCGAGCGGGACGGCGCGCAGATCGCTGCGCTGCAAGCCGAGCAGGCCGCCCGTTTCGGCGCCGGCGACTACGTACCTCCGGAGGCCTGGGTCAGGACGGGCGGTGTCCTGATGTTGCTGGCCTTCGCACTGCTGCTGTACCTGGTCGTGCCCAGCGCGTTGATCGCGTTCTTCAAACCGGTGGTGCGGCGGTTCCGGTTGTGGCACTTGGCGCTGGTGGCCGCGATCCCGCTGCCCTTCATCGCGATGATCTCGGGCTGGGTGTTCCGCGAAACGGGCCGCCAACCGTGGGTGATCAACGGTGTTCTGCGCGTCGAGGACGCGGTCTCCGACGTGTCCCCGGCGGCGATGCGGACGTCCCTGCTGGTGTTCACCGTCCTCTTCGGACTGCTGCTGGTGGTCAACTGGTGGCTGCTGCTGCGCCAGGCCGTCCGCGGACCCGATGCGGTCGCTCTGGGCCGGGCGCCCGAAGAACCCCGTCCGATGACCGCGGCGCTGTGAGGAGCGAGACGTGGAACTGCTGGCAATCGCTGTGCTGGGCGTGTTCGCCCTCGGCTACTTCCTGCTCGGCGGCGCCGACATCGGCGTCGGGATGCTGCTTCCCGTGCTGGGGCGGGACGCGCGGCAACGGCGGATGGTGATCACCGCCATCGCCCCGTTCTTCCTCGGCAACGAGGTGTGGCTGGTGGCGACCGCGGGAATCCTGGTCGGCGCTTTTCCCGCGCTGGAAGGCGAACTGCTCACCGGTCTGTTCCCGGCCGTGGTCCTGCTGCTGACCAGCTGGATCGTGCGGGACATGGGGCTGTGGCTGCGGGGGCGGGCAGGCGCTCGCGCGTGGCGGGCGGTGTGCGATGCAGCGATCACCGGCGGCAGCTGGGGCGTGGCCTTGAGCTGGGGCTGGATGTTCGCCGGACTGCTCGCGGGCCAGATCCACGAGGTCGCCACCGGGCCCGGTGCGGCGCTGGCCGCAGCCGCGATCGCGACGTTGTTCGCCCTGCACGGCTTGGCTTTCGCCCGGCTCCGGCTGTCCGGACCGCCGCACCAGCGCGCAGGTGTGCTGTTCGGGCGTTGTGGGCAGTGGCAGGGATTCGCACTCACCGCTGGGGCGATGGCGCTGCTGTGCTCGGCGGTCGGGTTCCGGCTCCCGCTGGCGGAGAACGCGGCCGATCTCGGCACGCTCGCACTGCTGCTGCCCGCGACGCTGGTGCTCACGCCGTTCCTGATCGCCGCGCAGGCGGGCGTGTGGTGGATGTTCCGGGCACGAGTGGAAAGGCCGTCGTACCTGTGAGCAAACGACTCCTGCGCCTCGTCGCGCGGCGAACCCGGATCGCGGTGGCACTGCTCGCACTGGTGCAGGCCGGGCTCATCATCGCGCAGGCCGACCTGCTCGCGCGCGCCATCGCCGAGCTCGATGCCGGCTACCTGCCGTGGCTCGCCGGTGCCGTGGCACTGCGTGCGGGCAGCGCCTGGTGCAGCAGTGCCGTCGTTCAGCACGCCGCAGCTGATCTCAAGGCCGATCTGCGCAGCTCGCTGTTCGAGCGCGCTGCGGCGCAGCGGTCGAGCGGGGCGTTCAGCACGCTGGTCACCAAGGGGATCGACGCGTTGGAGCCGGCGATCACCGGGGTGGTCCCGCAGCTGGCGCTGGCGGCGGTCGTGCCGCCGATCGTGCTGGTGCGGTTGGGGCTGGTCGACTGGCCGTCGGCGCTGATCACGGCCTTGACGATTCCGCTGATCCCGCTGTTCGGAGTGCTGATCGGACTGCGGACCAAGGACGTGACCACGCACCAGTGGGCGCACCTGCAGCGGCTCGGCGGGCACTTCCGGGACGTGCTGGCCGGCTTGAGCACGCTGCGCGCGTTCGGGCGGGCTGAGCACCAGGAAGCGGTCATCGCGCGGATGGCCGACGAGCACCGCTCGGCGACGATGCGGGCGCTGCGGGTGGCGTTCCTGTCCGGTTTCGTGCTGGAACTGGTGTGCTCGCTGGCGGTTGCGCTGGTCGCGGTGCCCGTGGGGCTTCGGCTGCTGTCCGGCGGCGTGGGCCTGACCACGGCTCTGGTGGTCCTGCTGCTGACGCCGGAGGCGTTGCTGCCGCTGCGGGCGCTCGGCACCAGGTTCCACGCCGCTGCCGAGGGAATGGCAGCCGCCGAGCAGGTCTTCGAAGTCCTGGATCAGCCGCTCGCCGAACCGAGCGGGACGCAGCGGGTCGTTGCGGGGGAGATCCGCTTCGAGGACGTGAGCGTGCACTTCCCAGGACACGAGGATCCGGTGCTGGACCGCGTGTCGTTCGTGGTGCGGCCGGGGGAGCGGGTCGCGCTGGTCGGGCCCAGCGGCGCGGGCAAGTCGACGGTCCTGCACCTGCTGCTCGGATTCGTCCAGCCGACCTCCGGACGTGTCCTGGTGGACGGTGTCGACCTGCGAGAACTCGATCTGGACGACTGGCGTCGCCAGCTCGCGTGGGTGCCGCAGCACCCGCACCTGTTCGCCGGGACGATCGCGGACAACATTCGCCTCGGCGCAGCCGGTGCTTCGATGGCGGAAGTCCAGGCGGCCGCGCAGGCGGCGCACGCTGCGGAGTTCATCGAGCAGCATCCAGCGGGCTACCAGGCGCAGCTCGGCGACCGGGCTGCTGAACTCTCAGCCGGCCAGCGACAGCGCGTCGCGATAGCCCGCGCCTACCTCAAGAACGCACCGATCGTCCTGCTGGACGAGCCGACGGCACGCCTGGACCTGCACTCCGAAGCAGCGCTGACGGCCTCGGCCACAGAAGTGCTACACGACAAAACGGCGATCGTGGTCGCGCACCGCCCAGCACTGCTTTCGGTGGTGGACCGTGTGATCCGCCTGTGCAACGGATCTGTGGTGGAGCCACTGGAGGTGGCGAGATGAGGGGTCGTGTGCCAACCCGAGTGTTGCTCGACCGCACCTCAGGGGACCGTGACGCAAAGCGCGAGTTTGATTCCGTGCGCAACCACCACTGTGAATCGCGGAGAGGCGGCCCAGTGGCGCTGTTCCGCTGGCCTCGGGTTGTGGCCGCAGTGGCTGCCGGAGTGATCGCCGAGCTGTGCGCGGTGGGCCTGATGGCGCTGGCGGCCTGGCTCATCACCCGCGCGTCCGAACAACCGGCGCTGTCCGCGTTGAGCCTGGCCATCGTCGGGGTCCGCGCCTGCGCGCTGGCTCGCGGCGCGTTCCGCTACCTGGAGCGCTTGGCCGGGCACGACGCCGCGCTGCGGGTGGTCGCGCGGCTGCGCCCGCAGGTGTTCCGCGCGAGGGCGGGGCGGCCCGCACTGCGCGACGGAGATGCCTTGTCCCGCTTGGTCTCCGACGTCGACAGCGTGCAGGAACTGCTGCTGCGCTGCCTGTCGCCGGCGGCGATCGCGCTGGTCGTCGCCACCGGCTCGGTCATCACCTGCACCGTCGTGGCCACGACCAGCGGTGTCGTGCTGGCTGCGGGACTGCTGGTCGATCTCGTGGACGGCGCACGCGAATTGGCTGCCTTCGGCGCACTTCCCGCCGCCGCGGCGCGCGCCGAACAGCACGCCGCACGGCTGCGGCGCCGCGACGGAGCAGCGGCCCGCAGCTCGAGTGCGCTGTTCGCGGCCGGGATCCTGGTGCAGGGCGTGACGGCAGTGGGCGTGACGTGGATGGCGCTGCTCGCCGGTGTACCGCAGACGAGCGTGGCCGTGGTGGGATTCCTCGCGCTGGCGGCATTCGAAACCGCTCTTCCGCTGACCGACGCCGCCCGCCGGTGGACCGAACACTTCCCGGCGCTGCGTCGCATCGCAGAACTCCTGGCCGCACCCCCGATCGCGCTGCCGAAGCCGAACTCGCAGGACCTCGCGCTCCACGCCGTGTCGGTGCACTACGACCGACCAGCGCTGAACAACGTGGATCTGACCGTCGAGCCCGGTCGGACGGTCGCCGTCGTCGGCGCCAGCGGAGCGGGCAAGAGCACGCTGCTCGGCGTCCTGGCCGGACTCGTAGCGCCGTCGGCCGGCCGGGTCGAACGACCGGAAACCCGCGCGGCGACGCAGGACGCGCACGTCTTCAGCGCCACCATCCGGGAGAACCTGCTGCTCGCCGCGCCGGACGCCGACCAGACCCGGTGCGAACGGGCGGCTGCGCAGGCCGGGCTCCTCGACTGGATCCGCTGCCGACCAGCGGGTTTCGACACTCTCGTCGGCGAAGCCGGACAACCGCTCTCCGGCGGCCAACGCCAACGCCTCCTGCTGGCCCGAGCGCTGCTCGCCGAGCCGGACGTGCTGCTGCTCGACGAACCGACCGAGGCGCTGGAACCGGAGCTCGCCGACGAAGTCCTGACCCGCGTCCTGCGCACCCGGACCGGGCGCACCACGATCGTCGTGACGCACCGCCTGGCCTGCCTCGACCAGTTCGACGAGATCGTGGTGCTCGACGCCGGGCGGATCGTGCAGCGCGGGCCCCACCGGGACCTGGCGGCGGTTCCGGGACCGTTCCGGGATCTGCGGGACGCCGAAGCGTTGACGGACTTCGCGATCCGAGCGCAGGATGATCCGGACGCCGCGCCGCGGCGATCACCGGGAGAGGGGTGCGCGAACGTTGAGCCGGCACAGCCCAGCGGGATTCTTCAGCAACCGCACGATCACCGAACTTGCCGACCAGCTGCGCGCCGGTGAGACCAGCGCCGTCGAACTCACCCGAGCCGCGCTGCACGCCATCGAGCAGTTCGACTCCGAGCTCAACGCGTTCGTCACCGTCGACCGCGAAGGAGCGGTGCAGGCGGCGGAGAAGGCCGACGCCGAACTGGCCGAAGGCCAGGACCGCGGACCGCTGCACGGCATCCCGGTGGCGGTCAAGGACATCATCGAGGTCGCCGGACTGCCCACCACGATGGGCTCGGCGCACTTCGCCGACCACGTGTCCACATCGGACGCCGAATGCGTGCACCGGCTGCGCGCGGGCGGCGCGGTGCTGGTCGGCAAGACCACCACCCACGAGTTCGCGTTCGGCCCCACCGGCGACAGCGCGCACAACGGCCCGTCCCGCAACCCGCACGACCCCACCCGCATCACCGGCGGTTCCAGCGGCGGAAGCGGTGCCGCGGTCGCGGCCGGGATGGTGCCGCTGGCGCTGGGCACCGACACCGGCGGATCCGTGCGCATCCCGGCCGCGCTGTGCGGGGTGGTGGGGTTCAAACCGGCGTACGGCGCGATCCCGACCGGCGGGGTGTTCCCGCTGTCGCAGTCGCTGGACCACGTCGGAGTCCTCGCCCGCACCCCGCAGGACTGCCGCACCGGCTACCGGGTCCTCGCCGGACTCCGGGACGCACCCAGCCGGGAACGCGGCGACATCGCGAACATCGGGTGGATCGACCCGAACTCGCTGCACCCGACGGACCCGGAGGTCACCCGGATCGCCCGCGCCGCGCTGGAGACCAGCGGAATCCCGGTGCAGGACCTCGGCATCCGCGATCCGGAGGTCGTGCACCGCGGATTCCTGGGCATCCAGTACAGCGAGGCCTACGCCAACCACGCCGAGCGCGTGGCCGACAACCCGGAGCTGTTCACCGACGACGTCCTGGGGCGGTTGCGGGAATCGGCGCGGACCGCGGGCTGGCAGCACGTGCGCGCGCTGGCCGCGCGCGACCGGTGGCGCAGCGACGTCGACGAGCTGCTGTCCGGAGTCGACCTGCTCGCCATGCCGACGACCTGCGTCGTCGCCACCGAGATCGACCGCCGGGAGATCACCGTCGACGGCGCGGACGTGAACGTGCGCGGCGCGCTGATCGGGCTGACCAAACCGTGGAACCTCGCCGGATCGCCCGCGGTGTCGATCCTCGCGGGCGCCATCGGCGGGCTCCCGGTCGGTCTCCAGCTCATCGGCCGCCCCGGGGCGGAGGACGTCCTGCTGGCCGCCGCCACCCGGATCTCCGGTTGAGGACTCGTCTCCGGTGGCAGGACCACCGGAGACGGGCTTCAGCCCTCGACGGCCTCGGCGATCGCCTTGCCCAGGTCTTGGGTGGTCGCCCCGCCGCCGAGGTCCGGGGTGCGCGGGGCCGTCTCGTCGACCAGGACGCGCTCGATCGCGCTGACCACGTCGGCACCGGCCTCGGGCAGGCCGAGGTGGTCCAGCATCATCGCCGCCGACCAGATCTGGCCGATCGGGTTGGCGATGCCCCGCCCGGCGATGTCCGGGGCGGAACCGTGCACCGGCTCGAACGTCGACGGGTAGGTGCGCTCGGGGTTGATGTTGCCCGACGGCGCCACCCCGATCGTGCCGGTCACGCCCGGTCCGAGGTCGGACAGGATGTCGCCGAAGAGGTTGCTGGCGACCACCACGTCGAAGCGCTCCGGGGACATCACGAACCGGGCGCACAGGATGTCGATGTGGTCCTGGTCGACGGTGACGTCCGGGTACTCCGAGGCGATCGCGGCGAACCGCTCGTCCCAGTAGGGCATCGAGTGGTAGATGCCGTTGGACTTGGTCGCCGAGGTGACGTGCGGCTTGCCGAGCCGGCGCGCGAGCTCGAACGCGTAGCGCATGATCCGGTCGGTGCCGTGCCGGGTGAAGGCCGCGGTCTGCAGCACCATCTCGGTCGGGGTGCCCTCGCCCTGCCTGCCGCCCAGCTGCGAGTACTCGCCCTCGGTGTTCTCCCGCACCACCCAGAAGTCGATGTCGCCGGGCTGCTTGTCGCGCACCGGCGGCGTCACGCCCGGCAGCAACCGCACCGGCCGGAGGTTGACGTACTGGTCGAACTCGCGGCGGATGGGCAGCAGCAGTCCCCACAGCGAGATGTGGTCGGGCACGCCGGGCCAGCCGACCGCGCCGAGCAGGATCGAGTCGTGGTCGCGCAACCGGTCCAGCCCGTCGGCGGGCATCATCGCGCCGGTGCTCTTGTAGGTCTCACAGCTCCAGTCGAAGTGCTGGTAGGCGAACCGCACGCCGTACTTCGCGCCGACCACGTCGAGCACGCGCAACGCCTCGGGCATGACCTCGTTGCCGATCCCGTCACCGGGCAGCACCGCGAGTTCGTACTGCTGCACTCTCCACCTCGTCCCTCGAAGATCGCGTTCCCGGTGGTCATCTAACGCCCGCGCACGCGGCGGGCCAAGAGCTGAGCGCGAATCGTCGGTGGCGTCACGGTCGCACAGGGACTACGAATGAGGCCGTGGATGCGGCACGGGCACTGCGCGAGATCGCCTTCTGGCTGGAACGGGCCGATGCGCCGACCTTCCGGGTCCGGGCGTTCCGGCGCGCGGCCTCGGTCGTCGACGGGCTGCCGGACCTGGACGAACGGGTGGCTTCGAAGCGCCTGACCGCGTTGGAGGGCATCGGCAGGACGACCGCGTCCGTCATCGAGGAGGCCCAACGCGGTGAGGTCCCCGAGTACCTGGCCCGGCTGCGGTCCGAAGTGGACGTCCCGGAGCGGGGCGCGGAGCTGCGGGCGGCGCTGCGCGGCGATTGCCACTCGCATTCGGACTGGTCGGACGGCGGGAGCCCGATCGCCGAGATGGCCACCACGGCCCGCGATCTCGGCCACGAGTGGATCGCGCTGACCGACCACTCGCCGCGCCTGAAGGTGGCCCGCGGCCTGTCGGCGGACCGGCTCCGCGAGCAGCTGGACGTCGTCGCCCAGCTCAACGAGCGCCTCGCCCCGTTCCGCATCCTGACCGGCATCGAGGTCGACATCCTCTCCGACGGTTCGCTGGACCAGGAGGAGGAACTGCTGGCCCGGCTCGACGTGGTGGTGGCCAGCGCGCACTCCGAACTGCGGATGGCCTCCGCCGAGATGACCCGACGGCTGTGCGCGGCGGTGTCCCATCCGCACGTGGACGTGCTCGGGCACTGCACCGGGCGCCTGATCGGGGCGAAGAAGCGCCCGCAGTCGACCTTCGACGCGGCCGCGGTGTTCCAGGCGTGCCGGGACAACGGCGTCGCCGTCGAGATCAACTCCCGCCCGGACCGGCTGGACCCGCCCCGCGACCTGCTCCGCCTCGCCGTCGACACCGGCTGCCTGTTCAGCATCGACTCCGACGCGCACGCTCCCGGCCAGCTGGACTGGCTGTCCTACGGCTGCGCCCGCGCGGAGGAGTGCGGCATCACCCCGGACCGGGTGCTCAACACGCGCACCGCCGACGAGTTGAGCTGATCACTTTCAAGCGGTTGAACAGGGAAGATACCTGAACATTCAAACATTCCGGGCGTATGCTGGCGGGGTGACCGAACCCAGATGGCTCAGCGGCGAGGAGCAGTGCGCGTGGCGGAAGCTGGCCACGCTGATGACGGTCATCCCGGCCCAGCTCGACGGGCAGCTGCAACGGGATTCCGGGCTGACCCACTTCGGCTACTGGGTGCTGGCGATGCTCTCCGAGCACCCCGACCGCGCGCTGCGGATGAGCGAGCTGGCGGCGCGCTCCAACGCCTCGCCGTCGCGGGTCTCGCACGTGGTCGCGAAGCTGGAGAAGGACGGCTGGGTGCGCCGGCACCGCGCCACCTCCGACGGCCGGGGCAACGTCGCAGAGCTCACCGACGCCGGTTGCGCCAAGATCGCGGCATCCGCCCCGGGACACGTGGCGAAGGTCCGCGACCTGATCTTCGACGGGCTCACCGAAGCCCAGGTGCGCCAGCTCAACGCGCTGTGCACGGCGATGCTGGCGCACCTGGACCCGGAAGGCGAGCTCATCACGGCCCCGCCGCAGCCGGAGTGATCAAGCGGCTTCCTCGGTGTCGGCCTGCTGCGAGAACTGGGTGCGGTAGAGCTCGGCGTAGAGACCGTCGCGGGCCAGCAGATCGGCGTGCGTGCCGTCCTCGGCGATGCGGCCGCCGGAGATGACCAGGATCCGGTCCGCCTCGCGGATCGTGGACAGCCGGTGCGCGATGACCAGCGCGGTCCGCCCGGACAGCGCGGTCCGCAACGCCTCCTGGACCGCTGCCTCCGATTCCGAGTCCAGGTGCGCGGTCGCCTCGTCGAGCACCACGACCGGCGGCGCCTTCAGCAGCAGGCGGGCGATCGCCAGCCGCTGCTTCTCGCCACCGGAGAGCCGGTAGCCGCGGTCGCCGACCACGGTGTCCAGGCCCTCGGGCAGCGTCGCGACGAGGTGGCCCAGCTGCGCGGTGCGCAGCGCTTCGAGCAGCTCCTCGTCGGTGGCGTCGGGGCGGGCGAAGGCCAGGTTGGCGCGGATGCTGTCGTGGAACATGTGCGGGTCCTGGGTGACCACGCCGACGGTGCGGTACAGCGAGGTCAGCGAGACGTCGCGGACGTCGGTGCCGCCGATGCGCACCGCACCGGAGTCGACGTCGTAGAGCCGCCCGGCCAGGTTGGTGATCGTCGTCTTGCCCGCGCCGGAGTGCCCGACCAGCGCAATCGTCTGGCCCGGTTCGGCGTGGAAGGAGATGTCGTGCAGCACGTCGTGCGCGGGCGAGTTGTCCTGCCGGGCCACCGACTCCAGCGAGGCCAGCGAGACCTCGCTGGCGGCCGGGTAGCGGAAGGAGACGTGGTCGAACTCCACGTCGGAGGCGCCTGCGGGCAGCTCGGCGGCGTCCGGCTTCTCCTGGATCATCGGCCGCAGGTCCAGCACCTCGAAGACCCGGTCGAAGCTGACCAGCGCGGTCATCACGTCCACGTGCACGTTCGACAGCGCGGTCAGCGGACCGTAGAGCCGGGTCAGCAGGGTGGCCAGCGCGACCAGGGTGCCGAGCTGCAGCGCCCCGGTCAGCACCAGACCGCCGCCCAGCCCGTACACCACCGCGGTGGCAAGCGCGGCCAGCAGCGTCAGCGCCACGAAGAACACCCGGCTGTACATCGCCGAGATCACGCCCATGTCGCGCACCCGCGCGGCCCGAGCCGAGAAGTGCGCGGCTTCCTCGTCGGCGCGGCCGTAGAGCTTGGCCAGCATCGCCCCGGCCACCCCGAAGCGCTCGGTCATCAGCGAGCTCATCTCGGCGTCGACCTTCATCTGCTCGCGCGTGATGCGCTGCAACCGCCGCCCGATCCAGCGCACCGGCAGCAGGAACAGCGGCAGCAGCGCCAACGCGATCAGGGTGATCTGCCAGGACAGCGTGAACATGGTGGCCAGCACCAGGACCAGGCTCAGCACGTTGGACACCACCGAGGACAACGTGCTGGTCAGCGCCCGCTGCGCGCCGATGACGTCGTTGTTGAGCCGGCTGACCAGCGCCCCGGTCTGGGCGCGCACGAAGAACGCCACCGGCATCCGCTGGACGTGGTCGAAGACCTCCGAGCGCAGGTCGTAGATCAGCCCCTCGCCGAGCCGCGCCGAGTACCAGCGCTGCAGCAGCGAGAACACGGCGTCCAGCAGCGCGACCCCGGCGACCGCGACCGACAGCCACACCACCAGCGACATGTTCCGCGGCACGATGCCGTCGTCGATGATGGCCTTGAACAGCAGCGGGTTGATGACGCCGAGCACCGCGGCGAGCACGACCAGCACCAGGAACGGCACGATGTCGCGCAGGTACGGCCGGGCGTAGCGCAGGATGCGCCGAGCCAGCCCGGGTGACAGCCGTTGCCTGGTCACCGATCCGTCGCTGGCGTACGAGCGCATCGTCTGCCAGCTCACCGTTGTGTCCACAACCCCTCCAAAATGCGCGCTGAGCGTTGATGACATCCTCAGACTTCGCGTTAGGTCGAAGTCAACACCGTCGGTGGACGTCCGATTCCCGCGGGGAAGATCACCCAGGTGTCGCAGCGGCTCGCGCGGGCGGAAAACTTGAACAAACCTTCGCGTACGTTACTCTGTGCGCTGGCTCGGGCACTTTCCGAACTCGGCGCGGGGGACAGGTCTGGGGGCAGTGACGGCTCGGATGGGAGCGAGTGGGTGTTGATCGGCACTTCGGCCGGGGGTGGCCGGTGACGGTTTCCGAGCTGGATGCCACCCGCATCCCGCTGCGGGTGGCGGATCGGTTCTTCCTGGCCGCGCACGCCGGAGGGCAGCGGATCTCACCGAGGGTGGACGCCGCGCTGGTGTCGCTGGGGTGCGCCGCCGGGCTGCTCGCCGAGCTGATCCTCGAGGAGGAGATCGCGGTCACGCCCCACGTCCGGCCCAGCGGCCGGGGGCGCTGCCCGGACTTCCTGTCCTGGGCGATCCTGCGCGAGATCCGCGAGGAACCCGGCCACGACCTGCGCACCTGGCTGGACTACCTCGGCCAGGCCGCCGCGGAGAAGGTCCGCGCCCGGCTGGTGATCATCGACGTGCTGCGCGAAGTGCCGGTCTCCGCGGGCTGGCGCGGCGGCACGGCCTCGGCGTGGCGGTTGGCCGACACCGGCGTGACCAGCCCGGAAGCAGTGCTGGAGCTGCTGTTCACCAGCGCCGAGACGGCCACCGGCAACGGCATGATCACCGTGCCGGAGCGCCTCGCCGAGATCACCTTCGCGCTGCTGGCGCGCGAGACCGGGGTGATCCGCAACGTGCGGCTGCCCAAGAACGTCGCGCGGCAGGGCGACTTCCGGATGAAGTCCTGGCAGAAGCGCGTGCCCGGGCCGCTGCGCAACCTGATAGCCGAAGTCGCCGCCGCGCGCGGCCAGTCGGCGATCACGCCCAGACATTAGTTCCCGCAGAACCCCGCGAAGGAGCGAGCTGTTGCCACCGTCCAAAGTGTCCGCCGCACTGGCCCGCGCTCGACTGGGTGTCACGTCGATCGTGTTCTTCACGGTCGCCGCGGCCGCACCGGAAACCGTCGTCGGCGGGGGAGCGGTCAGCGGCTTCGCGGTCTCCGGGGTGAGCGGCATCCCGCTGGGCTACCTCGCGATCGCCCTGATCCTCGGCCTGTTCGCGGTCGGCTACGTCACGATGTCGCGGCACGTGGAGAACGCGGGCGCCTTCTACGCCTACATCGCCAAGGGGCTCGGCCGGGTGGCCGGAACCGGGGCGGGCGCGGTGGCGCTCGTGTCGTACCTGATGATCCTGGTCAGCCTCGCGGGCGGGCTCGGCGTCGGGGCGTCGGACTTCCTGCACCAGGTCAGCGGAGCTTCCGTGCCGTGGTGGGTGTTCGCCGGATGCGGCCTGGCCGCGGTCGCCGTCCTCGGCGTGCTGCGCATCGACGTCAACGGCCGGGTGCTGGGCGTGCTGCTGCTGGCCGAGGTGGCGGTCATCCTGATCTACGACACCGCGTTCGTCTCCGCGCCGTCGCCGGCCGGTGTCGTCCTGGACACCCTCAACCCGGGCCAGCTGATGACCGGTGCGGCCGGGGTCATCCTGGTCATCGCCTTCACCGGCTTCATCGGGTTCGAGAACTCCACCGTGCTGGCCGAAGAGGCGAAGAACCCGCGCACGGTGATCTACGCGACCTACATCTCGCTGGTGGTCATCGGCGGGCTGTACTCGCTGTCGACGTGGGCGATGACGGTGGCCACCGGACCGGGCAACATCGTCTCGCAGGCCGAAACCCATTCCACCGAACTGCTCTTCGTGCTCGCCGCCCAGCGCCTGCCGGGCACCCTGGTGACCATCGGTTCGGCGCTGTACGTCACGAGCCTGTTCGCCGCGATGCTGTCGTTCCACCACGTCTGCTCCCGCTACCTCTTCGCGCTGGGCCGCGAAGGCGTCGGCCTGCGCTGGTGGGGCACCACCAGCTCGCGCACCGCGGCCCCGGCGGCGGGCTCGCTGACCACCACCGCGATCTCGATCGTCGTGGTGGTGCTGGTGGCGGTGACCGGCATCGACCCGATCACCTACCTGTTCTTCTGGGGCGCGTCCGCCGGCGCGCTCGGCGTGCTGTCGCTGGTGATGCTGACCTCGGTGGCGGTCCTCGGCTACTTCCTGGGCAACCGGGAGCACGAGCACAGCCGCTGGCGGACCCTGGTCGCGCCCGCGATCGCGGCGCTGGTGCTGGCCGTGGTCCTGCTGCTGACCGTGTTGTCCTTCGGCACGGTGCTCGGCGTCGAGGACGGCGACCCGGCCGCGTGGGCGATCCCGCTGGGCTTCCTGGTGGTGTTCGCGCTCGGCGCGACCTGGGGCGCGGTGCTCAAGCGCACCCGCCCGTGGGCGTACGCGCGCATCGGCCTGGGTGCGCGCGCCGCGGCCGTGCAGCCGGGGAAGGAGTCCGCGGGTGTCCGATGAGGACGTGCGAGTCCGGACGTTGCTGCGCGCCTTCGGAGACGACGAGTTCGCCTGCTGGCTCCTCCCGGACCAGCAGCACCGCCACCACGTGTACCGCAACTGGTTCGGCATGGTCCTGCAGCACGCGGAGCAGCACGGCGAGGTGATCGTCCGCGCCGACGGGCTGGCGGTGCAGATCTGGCTCGACGGCAGTAGCGGACCGCCGAGCCTCCTCGACGAGGAGGGCGAACGCCGCCTCGCCGAACTCGCCGGTCCGCGCACGGCGCGCTTCCACGAGTTCGGCGAGCTCGCCGCCGCCCACCACCCGGCGGAACCGCACCAGTACCTGGCGATGATCGCGGTCGACCCGTCGGTGCAGTCCACCGGGATCGGCGGCCGGGAGCTGCGGGAAGCCCTGCGCAGGTGGGACGCCGAAGGCCGACCGTCCTACCTGGAGGCCAGCAGCACCCGCAGCCGGAACCTCTACCTGCGCCTGGGCTTCCGGGACATCGGCACCCCGATGGTCCTCCCGCACGACGGCCCCACCATGTACCCGATGTGGCGCGACCCGGCCTGATCCTCAGCCCACCGCGATCCGGCCCGATTGCACGACCATGCGCAGCGGCCCGGCGAGCGCGGTGATGTCGGCCAGCGGATCGGTGTCCAGGACGACCAGGTCGGCGTGCGCGCCCGGTGCGAGCGTGCCGATCTCGCCCGGCATCCGCACCAGCTCGGCGGCCACCGACGTCGCGGACCGGATGATCTCCAGCGGGGACTGCACTTCGGCGCGGATGCGGAACTCCTCGCTCTGGTACCGCTGCATGCCCCCGAGCAGATCGGTGCCGAAGACGACGTCGACCCCGCCGCGCACCGCCCGCTCCAGGGCGCCGAGACCGCCTTCCAGGACCTGCGCGACCTTCTCCCAGCTGCCGCGCGGCAGGCCGTGCTCCATGCCTTCGCGCTGCAACGCCCAGTAGGTCACCAACGTCGGCACCAGGAACGCCTCCCGCTCGACGAGCAGCTGCACGCCGCGGTCGTCCAGCAGGTTCCCGTGCTCGACGCAGCGCACCCCGGCCTCCAGCGCGCGGTTGATCGCCGCCGGCGGGTAGGCGTGCACGGTCACGTACCGGCCCGCAGCTCGCACCTCGTCGACGATGGCGCGCAGTTCGTCCATCGAGTACTGGGTGGAGTCGATGTGGTCGGCGGGGGAGGCGACACCGCCGGAGGCCATCACCTTGATGTGGTGCGCCCCGCGCCGCAGCTCGTCGCGCGCCGCCAGCCGCACCCCGTCCACGCCGTCGGCGACCCTGCTCGAGCCGCCGCAGAAAGGGTGGTCGTCGTAGACGCGCACCCCGGCGGTCCGCTTGTCGCCGTGCCCACCGGTCTGGCTCAGCGCCTTGCCGCCGAAGATCAGCCGGGGCCCGCGGATGAGACCGTCCTCCTGCGCGGCGGCGAACCCGTAGTCCGCACCACCCACGTCCCGGACCGTGGTGAACCCGCGGTCGAGCATCGCGCCCATGTTGCGCACCGCGCCGGCAGCGATGTAGCTCGGCGACCAACCGCGCAGCGCGGAGGTGTCGGCGGTGATGCCAGCGACGTGCACGTGCCCGTCGATCAGCCCCGGCAGGACGTACCCGCCGCGCAGGTCCACTTCGGTCGCACCGGTGGGAGCGGTGGCCCGGCCGTCGGACTCGGCGATCCGCCCGTCCGCGCACACCAGGTCACCTTCCCGGTAGGTGCCGGATTCGACGTCGAGCAGCTGGGCGTTGCGCAGCACCAAGGAGTTCACAGGTGTCCTTTCGAGTAGTGGTCAGCGGACCGGAGCGCCCGGACCGAGCGGAATTCCCAAGGCCCACCAGGCGAAGAACAGCAACGTCCAGACCAGCAGCATCGACAGCGCGAGCGGGATCGTCATCGCGGCGAGCGTGCCGATGCCCGCCTCGCGCCGGTACCGCTGGACGAAGCCGAGTGCCATCACGAAGTACGGGCTCATCGGCGTGATCACGTTCGTGCAGGAGTCGGCGATCCGGTACAGCGCCTGGGTGGTCTCCGGCGGGATGTCGAGCAGCATCAGCATCGGCACGAACACCGGCGCCACCAGCGCCCACTGCGCCGAACCGCTGGTGACCACCAGGTTGATCAGACTGACCAGCACCAGGATGCCGAGGAAGATCAGCAGGCTGTGCGCGCCGAGGGACTTCAGCAGCGCCGCGCCGTGGATCGCGGTGACCTCGCCGATCTTGGTCCACTTGAAGAAGGCGAGGAACTGCGAGACGGCGAAGAACAGCACCAGGATCGGGGCGATGTCGCGCAGCCCCTGCGCCATCAGGTCCGGCAGGTCGCGGCTGCGGCGGATCGCGCCGACCGCGATGCCGTAGGCGGCGCCGGTGATCATGAACAGCAGCGACAGCACGATCGCGATTCCGGACAGCAGCGGGGAGTCCAGCAGCGACCCGTCCTCGCCGCGCAGCGGTGACCCGCCCGGAATCGCTGCCAGCACGAGGACCGCGATGTAGCCGAGCGCGGCGATGCCGGCGTTGCGCAGGCCGCGCCGCTGCTCCGGGGCGAGCGCCAGGGCGGAGTCGTCCAGCTCGACCTCGGTGTCGTCCGCGACGGCCTCGACCCGCTTGGCGAGGAATCCTTCGACCACCAGCGTGATCACCGCGGACAGCACCACCGACGAGACAGCGGAGAAGAAGTAGTTGGCCACCGGGCTGACCACGTAAGCCGGGTCCAGCGTGCCGGCCGCGGCGGTGCTCAACCCGGACAGGATCACGTCGGTCGGTGTGAGCAGCGGGCTGGCGTCGGTCCCGGCCGAGATCGCCACCAGCGCCACCACGATGCCCAGCACCGGGCTGCGGCCCACCGCCCGGAACACGATCGCGCCGAGCGGGATGAGCACGATGTAGGCGGCGTCGGACGCGACGTGGGCGATCATCCCGGTGAACGCCAGCGCGAACGTCACCCAGCGCCGGGGCACCCGGATCACCGCGGCGCGCAGCATCGTGGTCAGCAGCCCTGCCTTGTCGGCCACCGCGACCCCGATCATGGTCACCAGCGCGGTGCCCAACGGCGGGAAGGTCACGAAGTTCTCGACCACGCCGGAGACGGCGGTGCGGATCCCGTCGGCGGAGAGCAGGTTGCGGACCGCGACGGTCGCGCCGTCCGCCGGGTTGATCGCGGTGACGCCGAGCGCATGCAGAACCCAGCTGAGCGCCGCGAGCACGGCGCTGAGGATCGCGAACAGCCAGAACGGGTGCGGCAGCAGGTTGCCCGCTCGTTCGATCCCGGCCAGGACCCGGATCAGCGCGCGGGTGGACCGCGGTGATGTCTGCGCAGCGCCACGCAAGATGCGACCTCCAGGGACAGCAGCAGGATGCGCGGAACACTACGAGGATGTAGTACATTCAGTCAATGAACAGTTTCAAGCGGGCTGTTCATTCAAAAATGCGGATTGATGAGGAAACTTTGGTCGCCTCGGCGGGTGTGTGGGAGCCGGACGCCTCGTGGTCGGGGCCGTCCGGCGGCGCGGGGGAGCGCCGTACGATCTCGGTCATGCCCGAGTCGCTGGACGCCGCCGACCTCGATCTGGTCGCCGCGCTGCAACGCGCCCCGCGCGCGGGGGTGCGGCTGCTGGCCGACGTGCTGGACATGTCCACCAGCACCGTGAGCCGGCGGTTGACCCGGCTGGTCGACGAGCGGTTGATGAAGGTGATCGGCCAGGTGAACTGGTCGGTGGTGTCCGACGCGCACCCGCAGCACCTGTGGATCTCCGCGCAGCCCGGCACCGCAGGCCAGGTTGCCCGCGACCTGGCGGCGCTCCCGGAAACCCAGTTCGCCGCGGTCACCTCCGGCCGCTCCGACGTCTACGGCATCCTGCAGCCGAGCGCGCGAGCCGACGGCGCCGACCTGATCACCGAACGCGTCGGCGGCATCCCCGGTGTCGCGTCCACCCACACCGAGATCGCCCTGCGCTCGTACGCCTCCGCGGCGACCTGGCTGCTCGACCGGCTCGCGCCGGAGCAAGAAGCTCGCCTGCGCGCGGAGAACCCGGAGCACCGCGGCACCGGTGGCGCGACCGGTCTCAGCGCGGAGGAGCGGCGCGTGGCGCGCGCTTTGCAGCAGGACGGGCGGGCCAGCGCGGCGGACATCGCGCGCCGCCTGGAGCTGAGCCAGTCCACCGCGTACCGGATGATCCAGGCGCTGCTGGAGCGCGGCGCCGTCGTGCCCAGGGTGGAGATCGAACCGGCGGTGCTGGGATTCCCGCTGGAAGCGGTGATCTCGCTGACCACCGAGCTGCGCTCGATCACCGGCATCGCCGAGGCGCTCGGCCGCCACCCGTCCGCTCGGTTCGTGTCCACAGTGGCCGGTACCGCATCGATGATCTACAACGGCGCGTTCCGCGACGAGGACGACCTCTCCGACCTGCTGACCGGAGACCTGGCCGCGATCGACGGCATCAAAGCGGTGGAGGTCGCGGTCATGCTCCGCGTGCTGACCCGCTACTGGCTACCCCGGGACGGCGTGCTCCTCGCCGGGACGCCTCAAGTCTCGGCGCCGACGTAGTTGAACTCCCAGGTCCCGTCGGGGCCCCGGCGGCCCCGTTCGTAGGCGAGCAGCGGTGGTACGGCTTGGGCGTTGCGGGCGCGGGCCGGCAGCGTGATCCGCGGGATCGGTTTTCCCGAATCGTCCGCGGGTGCGTTGACCTCGTGCCCGTCGTGCGGGCCGCCCCGCAGCCGAACCCTGATGTCTGGCAACGGAACTCCCTCCAGAAGTGATCGACACCACTACGACCGGTGCGCCCGGGACAACGGTTCCCGGCGTCACTTGATCGTGTGGCGAGCGGAGGGGGCTCAGATCATCTCGGTGATCCCCGGTTCCACGCCGAGCAGCGCGCGGCCGAAGACCTCTGCGTTGGACGCCGGGTGGGCGAGCGCGTGCCGGGAGGCGGTCTCGATGTCGCGGACGATGGCGTGCAGCGGATCCCGCTCCGACATCGCTCCTGCTCCGTAGGCGTTCACCAGCACCTGGACGGCGTCCCGGCACTGCTGGAGCGCGTAGCTGGAGTGCTGCCGGATCCGGGTGCGCTCCAGCAGGTCCGGGTGCGTTCCGGCGTGCGCGTGCCCGTCGACGGTGGCCGCCGACCGGTGCGCGATCATCCGCGCAACGTCGATCTTGGTCGCTGCTTCGGCCACCGCCAGCTGGAAACCGGTCGAGTCGAGCTGGCGCTCGTAGCTGGTGAACGCGATGCCCCGCCGGCCGGCCTGCGAAACCACGTGCGCCAAGGCCTGTTCGGCCATCCCGAGGATCGGCGCGATCAGGACGGTGGCCAGCGTGGGCACCAGCGCGGTCCGGTAGCGCGGGGAGTCGTTCTCGGTGCTGGGGAACTCGCCGCGCGTCGCAGGACCGCGGTGCATCACCCGGTGATCGGGGATGAACACGTCCTCGCCGACGAGCATGTTGCTGCCGGTTCCGCGCATGCCGAGGGTGAACCAGGTGTCCTCGATGCTCAGCTCGCGCATCGGCACCAAGCCGAACGAGGCGCCGTGCTCCGGCAGCGCCATGCCCAGCATCGCCCACTCCGAGTGCAGGCAGCCGGAGGCCGGTGCCCACCGGCCGCTGACCAGCCAGCCGCCGTCGGTCCGGCGGGCCCGGGTCTTCGGCGTGAGGACCTGGCAGATCTTGGTGTCCGGGTCGGGGCCGAAGACCTCCTGCTGGGCCTTGTCCGGGAACAGCCCGGTCAGCCAGTCGCCGCAGCCGAGGATCATGACCAGCCAGCCCGCCGACGCATCGCCCTTGGTGATCTCCGCGATGGCGTCGACGAGCGTGCGCATGTCGAGCTCGGAACCGCCGAAGCGGCGCGGAACCCAGGCGCGGAACAACCCCGCCCCGTCCAGCGCCGCGATCGTCTCGCCGGCCAGCCGGCGCCGCTGCTCGCCTTCTTCGCGGTGCGACGCCAGCTGGTCGTGCAATGCCGCCGCTCGCGCGACGACGTCCGGCTGCGGCTCCAACGGCGCGTGGGCCTCCACGGTCGACTCCTTCGGTCACACGTCCAGGTGATCAGTGTGCCTGTTCGACGGCGGGGAGCGTCACGTGGTTCGCAGCTGCCGGGTATTTCCTACGGCGAGTCCGGGGTGACCAGGACGTGGAGCGTTCGAGGTCCGTGCACGCCTTCGACGCGGTTGAGCTCGATGTCGCTGGTGGCCGACGGGCCGCTGATGAAGGTCATCGGCCGCGCCGGGTCCAGCCGCCGCAGCCCCTCCGGGACGTCGTCGGCGACCTGCGACTCGGCGACCACGCAGATGTGCACGTCCGGCACCAGGGTCAGCGCGCGATGTCCTTGCCCCGGGCCGTGGTCGAGCACGATGGTGCCGGTCGAGGCGATGCCCACCACGGCCGTGGTGATGACCGCGTCGACCCGCTCCAACCCGGCCGTGTCGATGCTTTCGCCGTCCTCCACGTGCTCGAACTCGCTGTTCAGCGCGTCGCACCACGCCTGTGGTGCCCCAGTTGGGGCAAGCACCCGGCGAGCTCCGACGCCGCGCGCGGCGGCCACGATCGCGGCGGTCAGCCCGCCCGGCGCGACCCGGGCCACAGTGGCCCGGTAGTCGGCGACCCGGTCGCAGACCAGGCCCACCAGAGCGTCCGCCGGGCGGTGCTCCCGGTAGCGCCGCGGGACGTCCGCCAGCGGCGTCCGCTCGGTGCCTGCGAGGGCCGAGCGCACGCGGCCCAGGATCTCCGCACGTGCCGAACTGCCCGCGCTCATCGCGCATCGCCTCCTCGATTGCGTTCCCACCAGGTCCGGAAGGACTCCGCGGCCGGTGCCGGTGCGTCGCGCGCATCGGTCCACCGCGACAGCGGCGGAGGCAGCCGGCCGATGGTGCCCTTGCGGCCGATCACCTTGCGGCTCAACGACGCCACCTTCTGCGCGGCGCCCAACCGCTTGGCATCGCCGAGCACCCAGGACGCCAGGGCCATCAGCGCGTCCATCGGCTTGGACCGCCAGCCGTGGTGCTCCTCGACCACGCGGGTCCGCAGGTGCACCAGCAGATCCGGGATGTTGATCGCGACCGGGCACACGTCGTAGCAGGCCCCGCACAGCGAGGACGCGTAGGGCAGCGCTTTGTCCACTTCGGACGTCGTGCCGCGCAGCTGCGGCGTCAGCACCGCGCCGATCGGACCGGGGTAGACCGAACCGTAGGCGTGGCCGCCGGTGCGCTCGTAGACCGGGCACACGTTCAGGCAGGCCGAGCAGCGGATGCAGCGCAGCGCCTGGCGGCCGATCTCGTCGGCGAGGGCGTTGGTGCGGCCGTTGTCCAGCAGCACCACGTGGAACTGCTGCGGTCCGTCGCCGGGCGTGACGCCGGTCCAGGTCGAGGTGTAGGGGTTCATCCGCTCGCCGGTGCTCGACCGCGGCAGCAGCTGCAGGAAGACCTCCAGGTCCTGCCAGCTCGGCACCAGTTTCTCGATGCCCACGACGCTGATCAGCGTTTCCGGCAGCGTCAGGCACATCCGGCCGTTGCCCTCGGACTCCACCACGACCAGGGTGCCGGTGTCGGCGACCGCGAAGTTCGCGCCGGAGACGGCGACCTTGGCCCGCAGGAACTTCTCCCGCAGGTGGCGGCGCGCGGCTTCGGCCAGCCGGGCGGGCTCGTCGGTGAGGTCCGCCGGGGCGGGAGTGCCGACCTTGCCCATCTCCTGCTGGAAGATCTCCCGGATCTCCGCGCGGTTGCGGTGGATCGCGGGCACCAGGATGTGGCTCGGCGTGTCGTGGCCGAGCTGGACGATCAGCTCCGCCAGGTCGGTCTCCCAGGCGTCGATCCCGGCGTCCTGCAACGCCTCGTTGAGCTCGATCTCCTGGGTGGCCATCGACTTGACCTTGACGACTTCGCGTTCCCCGGTGGCACTCACCAGGTCCACCACGATGCGGTTGGCCTCCTCGGCGTCGCGCGCCCAGTGCACGGTGCCACCGGCGGCGGTGACCGCCTCCTCGAACCGCTCCAGGTAGGTGTCCAGGTTGGACAGCGTGTGGGTCTTGATCGCCGCGCCCGCCTCGCGCAGCTGCGCCCAGTCGTCGAGTTCGCCGACCACGTCGGCTCGCTTGTGCCGGATCGTGGAGGTGGCGTTGGCGAGGTTGTGCCGCAGCTGCGAGTTGGCCAGCTCCCGCTTGGCCGCCTGCGGGAACGCGGGCATGCCCAGGTAGGTGTCGGTCACCGGTCGGCTCCTTCCGCGCTGGCCAGGATCTCGGCGAGGTGCATCACCCGGATTCCGGAGCGCTGCCGGGACAGCAGCCCGCCGATGTGCATCAGGCACGAGTTGTCCCCGGCGCAGAGCACCTCGGCGTCGGTTTCCCGGACGTGCCGCGCCTTGTCGGCGCCCATCGCCACCGACACGTCCGGGTTCTTCAGCGCGAACGTGCCGCCGAACCCGCAGCACTGTTCGGCCGCGGGCAGCTCGACCAGCTCCAGCGAGCGCACCGCGCGCAGCAGCTGCAGCGGGCGGTCGCCGACCCGCAGCAGCCGGGCGGAGTGGCAGGTCGGGTGGTAGGTGACCCGGTGCGGGAAGTACGCGCCGACATCGGTCACGCCGAGCACGTCCACCAGGAACTCCGACAGCTCGTGCACCTGCGGGGCCACCTGCGCGACCGCGCGGCTGAGCTTCTTGTCGCCTTCAGCGACCATGGCGTGCTGGTGGCGCACCGAGGCGACGCACGATCCGGACGGGGCGACGACGGCGTCGTAGTCGGCGAAGGCGTCCACGAAGGTCCGCACCGAGGACTTCGCCTGCTTGCGGTACCCGGTGTTGGTGTGCATCTGCCCGCAGCAGGTCTGCGCGGCGGGGAACTCCACCTCGCAGCCGAGCCGCTCCAACACCTGCACGGTCGCCTTCGGCGCTGCCGGGAACATCGTGTCCCCGAGGCAGGTCGCGAACAGCGCCACCCTCATGCCACATCACCTCGTTCGGATTCGTTCACCGTGGAAGCATCCACGACAAGACGTTGGACTGCAGGAAGACCAGTGCGCACAGGACCAGCAGCAGCCCGATGCTCCACTTGACGACTTCGCGCAGGATCTTGGCCTCCGCGCCGGCCATGCCGACCGCGGTGGCCACGATCGCCAGGTTCTGCGGGCTGACCATCTTGCCCATCACGCCGCCGGAGGTGTTGGCCGCGACCAGCAGCGCCGGGTCGACCCCGACCCGCTCCGCGGCGACCTGCTGCAGGCTCGCGAACAGCGCGTTGGCGCTGGTGTCCGAGCCGGTGACCGCGACGCCGAGCCAGCCCAGCACGGGGGAGAAGAAGGCGAACGCGGATCCGACCCCGGCGATGGCGGTGCCGATCGTGGTGGTCTGCCCGGACTGGTTCATCACGTAGGCCAGCGCCAGGACGCTGATGATGGTCAGGCCCGACCAGCGCATCGACACCACGGTGCGGCCGAGCTCGGCCACCGCTTCCAGCGGCTTCATCCGGTAGACCAGGGCCACCCCGAAACCGCACAGGAGCAGCAAGGTGCCGGGGGTGGACAACCAGCTCAGCGTGAACACCGTGCTGCTGGCCGGTTCTCCGGACGCGGTCAGCAGCGAGTCGTGCAGGCGCGGCCAGGGGATCTTGACGTCGGTCGCGGCCAGCGCCTCCTCCGCGGGCTCCCACAGCTTGACCACCGAGAACACGGCGACCACCAGCAGGTACGGGAACAGGGCGAGGAAGACCCGCCCGGCGCCCAACTGCTGGTCGGGGGTCGCACCGGTCGCTGCGCCACCGGTGATCCTGGCGCGTGCTTCGTCGCCGCCCGCGGGCTGCCAGAAGCGCAGCAGCACGACCAGCGCCACCGCCCCGACCAGCGAGGAGACGATGTCGGTCAGCGGCACCGAGATGTAGCTGGCGCACACGAACTGCGCGATCGCGAACGCCGCACCGGTGACCAGGGCGGCGGGCCAGACCTGCCGCACACCGCGCCGACCGTCCACCACGAGGACCAGCAGGATGGGGACGAGCACGGCCAGCAGCGGGGTCTGCCGTCCGACGACGGCACCGATGTGCTCGTACGGGATCCCGGTGAGCTGACCGGCGGTGATGATCGGCGTGCTCAGCGCACCGAAGGCGACGGGCGCGGTGTTGGCCAGCAGCACCGTCACCGCCGCGCGCACGGGCGGGAAGCCGATCGACACCAGCATCATGCCGGTGATCGCGACGGGGGCACCGAACCCGGCGAGGGCTTCGAGCAGCCCGCCGAAGCAGAAGGCGATCACCACGGCCTGGATCCGCGGGTCGGGGGAGAGCAGCGAGAAGAGCGCCCGGAGGTCCTCGAAACGACCGCTGCGGACGGTGAGCTGGTAGAGCCAGATGGCGGTGATGACGATCCACAGGATCGGCAGCACGCCGAACGCGGCGCCTTGACCTGCGGACAGCAGCGCGAGATCGGCCGGCATCCCGTAGGCGAGCACGGCGATCACCAGTGCCGCGGCGAGCCCGGACAGCGCGGCCCAGTGCGCCTTGACGCGCAGCACGCCGAGCAGCAGGAACACGACGAGCAGCGGGATCGCAGCGATCAGCGCGGACAGTCCGAGACTGCCCGCGATCGGAGCGGTGAGCGGTTGGTACACGAGGCGACACCTCTCTGTGTCGTTGACCTTTCTATGGTCAGACCAAGAGCTGGCGGTACCATAAAGATCGCTCGTCGAGTTTGTAAAGGGGGGTCCGTGGTCGGCTCGGATGACGACGAACGCGCAGGTTGGCGGCCGGTCGCCAGGGCGCGTACCTACGAGCTGGTCATCGACCGAGTCGAGGAGCAGATCATCAGCGGCCAGCTCGGCGTCGGAGACCGCCTGCCGCCGGAGCGGGACCTGGCGCAGATGCTCGGTGTGAGCCGCGCGGCGGTGCGCGAGGCGTTCCGCGCGCTGGAAGCGCAGGGCGTGCTGCGGATGGCGGTGGGCACCGGCCCGGATTCCGGCACGACGGTCGCGGCACTGCCCAGCCAGGCCCTGACCAGGCTGCTCCGGCTGCACGTGGCGCTGGCGAACTTCCCGATGGCCGACGTCGTGCGGGCGCGGATCATGCTGGAGCGCGAGAGCGCTCGCAACGCCGCCCAGCGCGCCACCGAGGCCGAACTGGACGAGCTGGGCGCGATGCTGGACGAGATGGACTCACCGGACTGCGACCGGGACCGGTTCAGCGACCTGGACACCCGGTTCCACGTCGCCATCGCCGAAGCCGGCGGGAACCGGCTGGTCGCGGACATGACGATCGCGATCCGGGAATCGCTGCGCGGACCCCTGCGCGAAGCCTTCGACGACCTCGGCGACGAGTGGTTCCCGGTCGCCGACGGCCTGCGCCACGACCACCGCCAGATCTACCAAGCTCTGGTCGCCCGAGATTCCGCCGAAGCAGAAGTGCAGGTCGAGCGGCACATCCGCAGCTTCTACAGCAGCGCTTGGCGTCAGGAACTCGGCTGAATCAGCGCGACACCGCGCGGGACGCCGGGGCCACGGAGAGGTCGGCGGCGATGCGCGATGCGGTGTTCAGCAGCGGCGGCAGGAGGTGGGTGCGGGCGTCCTCCGGGCTGGTGCGGGTGGCGTGCGAGGAGATGTTCACCGCCGCCACCACCTTGTTCGACCGGTCCCGGATCGGCGCGGCGATCGACCGCAGCCCGGCCTCCAACTCCTGGTCCACCAGCGCCCAGCCCTGCTCGCGGATGCGCGCCAGCTCCTCCCGGAACTCGTCGGGAGTGGTGATGGTGTGCGGTCCCAGCGGCGCCAGGTCCACTTCGGACAGGTAGACGTCCAGTTCGGCCGGTGGCAGGTCGGCCAGCAGGACCCGGCCCATCGAGGTGGCGTAGGCCGGGAACCGGGTGCCGATGTTGATCGACACGGTCATGATCCGCGAGGTGGGCACGCGCGCCACGTAGACGATGTCCGGACCGTCCAGCACGGACACCGACGCCGACTCGTGCACCTCGGCGACCAGGCGCTCGAGGTAGGGCTGGGCGATCTCCGGCAGCGAAATGCTGGACAGGTAGGCGAAACCGAGCTCCAGCACCCGCGGGGTCAGCGCGAACACCCGGCCGTCGGTCCACACGTAGCCCAGGTGCACCAAGGTGTGCAGGAACCGCCGGGCCGCCGCGCGCGACAAGTCCGTCGCGCGGGCGACCTCCGACAGCGTCATCTCGGGCTTGGACTCGTCGAAAGCGCGGATCACCATGAGCCCACGCGCCAGCGACTGCACGTAACCGCTGCTGGTCTCGGACGCGGACTCCATGCTTCCCCCTGCTCAGTCGGACTTCTCGTCACCCAGGATCGTATTGGCGATCGCGAAGGCGCTGTTGGCGCGGGGCACCCCGGCGTAGACCGCGACGTGCATCAGCACCTCGCGGATGTGCTCCGGCGGTACCCCGTTGCGGCGCGCGGCCTTGACGTGCATGGCGAACTCGTCCTCGCAGCCCACCGCGGCCAGGATCGCCAGGGTCAGCATGCTCCGGGTCTGCCGGTCGACCCCGTCGCCGCTCCACAGCTCACCCCAGGCGTAGCGGGTGATGAAGTCCTGGAAGCCCTCGGTGAACGGCGTGATCTTGGAGTTGGCGCGGTCCACGTGCTCGTCGCCGAGCACCTCCCGGCGCACGCCCATGCCCTGCGCGCGGCGGGTTTCGTCGTCGAGGCGGTCGGGCATCACAGGCTCCTCGTGAAGTGCTCGAGCAGCAGCCGGTTGACCTCGTCCGGCTGCTCGGCGTTGGCCAGGTGCGCGGCCGGGGACAGCACCTCCACGCGGGCGCCCGGGATGCCGGCGGCGATCTGCTCGGCGTGCGACGGGGGAGTGGCGGGGTCTTCAGCACCGGCGATGACCAGCGTGGGCGCGGTGATCCCGCCGAGCCCGTCCAGCAGGTCCATGTCCGCGATGGCTTCGCAGCACCCCGCGTAGCCCTCGTCGTCCGCGGCGGCGAGCACACCGCCGAACTTGGCGACGATGTCGTCCCGTTCTGCCAGCGCCGGGGTGAACCACTTCGGCAGCGACGGCTCCACCATCGCCGAAGTGCCCTTCTCGCGCACCGTCGCGGCGCGGTCCCGCCACATCGACGCCGGGCCGAGGTCGGCGGAGGTGCAGATCAGGGCGAGCCGGTCGATGCGCTCCGGGGCGTTCTCGGCCAGCCACATGCCGGTCATGCCGCCCAGCGACACCCCGGCGAAGTGCGCCTTGCGGACGCCCAAGGTGTCCAGCAGCGCGAGCACGTCCCCGCCGAGCTGCTTGAGCGTGTACGGGCCGGGCCTGCCCGGGGTGGCCCCGTGGCCGCGCTGGTCGTAGCGCAGCACCTGGAACTCCCGCTCCAGCGCGGGAACCTGGTCGTCCCACAGCGTCAGGTCGGTGCCCAGCGAGTTGGACAGCACCACGACCGGGGCGCCGTCGGGCCCGGTCAGCTCGTAGTTGACGTTCACCGGTCCTCCAATTCCGCGTGCGCGGTCAGCGCGCGGTCGACGAATGCGGGTGCGGAGCCGAGGTAATCGGCCGGTTCGGTGGCCGCGACGACCTCGTCCTCGGACAGCACCTTCCGAACCTGCTGGTCGGCCAGCAGCTCGGCGCGCAGCGTCGTGCCGTCCTGCACGGCGCGGCGGCACAGCCGTCCGACCAGTTCCTGCGCTTCGGTGCGGCCGAGCGCATCCATCAGCCTGCCCGCCGCGCTTTCGGCCATCACCAGGCCGCGGGTCAGGTCGAGGTTGGCCGCCATCTTCTCGGGATGGACCCGCAGTCCGGCGAGCAGCTGCCTGGTGCCCGCGGCAGCGGCGGCCAGCAGGCGCAGCAGTTCGGCCAGCGGTTCCCACTCGGACTGCCAAGCTCCGGCGGCGCGCTCGTACTCCTGCGGCATCGCCGACAGCAGCGTCGAGACCAGGCCGGGCACCCGGCGGGATGCGGCGGTGATCAGCACCGCGGACACCGGGTTCTGCTTGTGCGGCATGGCCGATGAACCGCCTGCCTTGCCTTCGGCGAGTTCACCGATCTCGGTCTGCGCGTGCAGCTCGACGTCCAGAGCGATCTTGCCGAGCGCCCCGGCAGCCGTGCCCAGCGTCCCGGCCAGCTCGGCGATGCGAGTGCGGTCGGTGTGCCACGGCACCACCGGTTCGGCCAGCCCCAGCTCGGCAGCGAGCAGCCCGACCACCCGGACACCACCGGTGCCCAGCGCGGCCAAAGTCCCCGCCGCTCCGCCGAATTGCACGGCCAACCGCTCCCGGCGGATCCGCTCCAGGGCGGTGATCGCCTCGTCGAGCGAGGTCAGCCAACTCGCGCAGCGGCTGCCGAACGTCGTCGGCAGCGCTTGCTGCAACAGCGAGCGGGCGATCAGCACCGTGTCCCGGTGCTGCCGGGCGAGGCGTGCGCACTCGTCCGCCGCCGCACGCAGATCGTCGATGATCAGGCCCAGGACATCGCGCGCGATCAGCATCGCGGCGGTGTCGATCACGTCCTGGCTGGTCGCGCCCCGGTGCACGTGCGGTTTGGCGTCGGCGTCCAGCAACGCGGTGAGGTCGCGCACCAGCGCGATCACCGGCGTCGCCGAGGACACCGCGCGCTCGGCGATCGAGTCGACGTCGAACAGCTCCACCCGGCAGTGCCGGGCGATCTCCTCGGCGGCGGTGACCGGGACGATCCCGGCTTCGGCCTGCGCCGCGGCCAGCGCCGACTCGAAGTCCAGCATCGCCTGCAGCCAGGCCGCGGCGGAGGTCCGCTCGGTGGCCGCAGGAGTGCTGAACATCGGCCCGAACAGGCCGTCAGATCGCGAAGAATACGGTTTCGTCATCGCCCTGGATCCGGATGTCGAAGCGGTAGCCCTGGTCGTCCGGGGTCGCCAGCAGCGTGCCCCGGCGCGCCGGATCCACTGCGGACAGGACCGGATCGGCGGCGTTGGCCCGCTCCTCGTCCGGGAAGTAGACGCGGGTCACCACCCGGTTGAGCATGCCGCGCGCCAGCACCGTCACGTTGATGTGCGGAGCCTCGGTCTCCCCGGTCGGCGTCGGCAGCGGGCCGGGTTTGACGGTGCGGAACCAGAACCCGCCGTCGGTGTCGGTGGGGCAGCGGCCGAAACCCTGCCAGGACGAGGATTCCGGGCGCGGATCGTCGGGGTGGTCGAAGCGGCCCTGCGCATCGGCCTGCCAGATCTCGAGCACGCCGTCGGGGATCGGGTCGCCGTTGCCGTCGAGGAGCCGACCGCGCAGCAGGAACGAGCCGGGCGTGCCGTCGGCGACGACCTCCGGGCCGTCGGCCCACAGGATCCCGCCGGGCAGGGCGTAGAACGGGCCGACGGTCTGCGACGGCGTCGTGGCCGGGGGAGTCGAAGCACCCATCAGTCGTCCTTTCCGCCTCTCCGCGATTCACAGTGGTGGTCGCGTCCGGAGGCGAACTCGCGTCTTGCGGTTTCTCGTGGCCGGGTTGCGTCACGTTCCCCTGAGGTCCGTTTGCGCGGGGCGCGGCTCAATCGTCGTCCTCCTCGTCCTCTTCGTCCTCGAACACGGTCGCCTGCGATCCGCGCAGCACGATGTCCCACTTGTAGCTCAGCGCCCACTCCGGCACCGTCGTGTCCAGGTCGAAGCGGGAGATCATCCGCTCGCGGGCCTGCTCGTCGCGCACCGAGTTGAAGATCGGGTCCTGGTGGAACAGCGGGTCGCCCGGGAAGTACATCTGGGTGATCAGCCGCTGGGTGAACGCCTGCCCGAACAGCGAGAAGTGGATGTGCGCCGGGCGCCAGGCGTTGTCGTGGTTCTTCCACGGGTAGGCGCCGGGCTTGATGGTGATGAACCGGTAGTTGCCGTCGGCGTCGGTCATGCACCGGCCGGTCCCGGAGAAGTTCGGGTCCAGCGGCGCCGGGTGCCGGTCGCCCTGGTGCCGGTAGCGGCCCGCCGAGTTGGCCTGCCAGATCTCCACCAGCGTGTTGGGCACCGGCTTGCCGTCGGAGTCCAGCACCCGGCCGCTGACGATGATCCGCTCGCCCAGCGGTTCCCCGCCGTGCTGGACCGTCAGGTCGTGGTCGTGCTCCGCGCAGCGGTCCTGCCCCAGCAGCGGACCGGTGATCTCGGTCAGGTAGTGCGGCAGGTACTGCAGCGGCTGCTTGGGGTGGCGCAGCGCCGACGAGCGGTACTCGGGGGTGTCCAGCGCCGGGTGGGATTGCTCGTCGTGCCCGTAGCTGGGCAGCACCAGCCCGGCTGGCGACCGGCTTTCGTAGGTGGTCATCGCTGCTCCTCGTGCTCCGAGCGGCGGGCGCCGCTCACTTCGCGCCTTCGATGGTGGCCTTCAGCTCCCGCAGCACCGCCAGCTCGGTCTCGCTCGGCGGCGCCAGCTCGGTGGGCTGCGCGACGGCCTTCAGCGGCCATCCGACGGCGGCCTGCGCCTGCTCGACCGTCGCACCCGGGCTGAGCTGGGTGAGGGTGAGTTCACAGGTCTCCGGGTCGGGTTCCAGCACGCCCAGGTCGGTGATCACCTTGACCGGGCCCCGGCCGCGCAGCCCGAGCGCTTCCCGGTCGCCCTTGCCGGTGCCGTAGCCGACGGAGGTGACGAAGTCGAGCTCGTCGACGAAGCTGCGCGGGCTCATCCGCATCACGATGAGCACCTCCTGGCAGGACGCTGCGATCTCCGGCGCACCGCCGGCACCGGGCAGCCGCACCTTCGGGTCGGCGTAGTCGCCGCCGATCACGGTGGTGTTGATGTTGCCGAACCGGTCCACCTGCGCGCCACCGAGGAAGCCGACGTCGATGCGGCCGGGCTGCAGCCAGTAGTTGAAGATCTCCGGCACGCTGATCACCGAGTCCGCGGTGTCGGCCAGCACGCCGTCGCCGATGGACAGCGGCAGCCGGTCGGGCTTGGCGCCGAGCGTGCCGGACTCGTAGATCAGCACCAGGTCCGGTGCGTGCGTGCGCCGCGCGAGGTTGGCGGCGGTGCTGGGCAGGCCGATGCCGACGAAGCAGGCCGCACCGTCGCGCAGCGACCGGGCCGCCCCGACGGTCATCATCTCGTCAGCGGTGTACTCGGTGGTCATCGACCGCTCCTCTCGCGCTGGACCTCGGTCTCCAGCCAGTTCGCGAACTTCTCCCGGTCCCGGCCGATCGGATCCCACTGCTGGTAGTAGGCGTTGTCGCGCTCGTAATAACCCTGCGCGTAAGACGGGCTCGCGCCACCCGGGACCTCGGCGACGGCGGTGACCACCCACTGCGGCAGCACGACGGCGCCGGGGCGCGGGGTCAGCTCGTCGACGATCTCCTCGACGGTGACCAGCGAGCGCTTCGAGGCCAGCACCGTCTCCTTCTGCACGCCGGTGATGCCCCACATCTGCACGTTGCCCGCCCGGTCGGCCTGCTGCGCGTGGATGATGCCGACGTCCGGGTTGAGCGCGGGCACGGCGGTCAGCTGCTCCCCGGTGAACGGGCACTCGATCGGCTTGATGGTGTCGGTCTGCGCGGGCAGGTCGGTGCCGCGGTAGCCGCGCAGCACGGCGAAGGGCAGCCCGGAGGCGCCTGCCGCGTAGCGGTTGGCCATCCCGGCGTGGCTGTGCTCCTCGATCTCCAGCGGAACCGGCCAGGAGTTCTGGATGGCGTCGCGGAACCGGTGCAGCGAGCCGACGCCCGGGTTGCCGCCCCACGAGAAGACCAGCTTGCGCGCGCACCCGGCGCCGATGAGCTGGTCGTACACGATGTCGGGGGTCATCCGGATCAGGGTGAGATCGCGGCGTCCCTGCCGGATGATCTCGTGCCCGGCGGCGACCGGGATCAGGTGCGTGAAGCCCTCCAGGGCGATCGAGTCGCCGTCGTGGACGAGCTCCGCGATCGCCTCGTCGAGCTGCAGGATGCGTGCCACCCCGACCACTCCTCGTCTGTGCGCATAGTGAACACGTGTGCTTAATGCGAACGATATGCCGCGGCGATGAGCCAGGTCAAGGTTTTCCGCACTTCGCGGGCAGAAGAAAGCACCCGCGCCGATGTCCGGTCGCGGGTGCTTTCGCGGAGCTGTTCAGGTGTGCGGCGTCAGAGCTCGCCGGTGTCGGGCAGCCCGTCGGCGGGGAGCCCGAACACCCCGATCGCGGCCTCCGCCGCGGCGGTCGCCTGCAGGTATCCGGTTTCGCCCCAGGCCAGCAGGTCGCCGGCCTTGCCGGGATGCACCAGGAGCCGCCGGTAGGTCCGGCCGCTGTCCGGATCGGGCGCGGGCGGGTGCACCCCGCTGATCACGGCGGCCATCCGCACCTGCGCGTACGGCGAGATCCCGTCGTCCACGCACTGGTATCCCAGGTAGTGCGGCTCGTCGATGTCGAGGGTGACCTCTTCCATGGTCTCCCGCCGCAGGATGTCGGAGTACTCGACCTCTCCGGGCTCGGGCCGCCCGCCGGGCAAGGTGTGCTTCCTGCCGTCCAACCGCAGCAGCACCCGGCCGTCGGGGACGAACAGGAACCCGTACACCTGCCGCACCGGCAGGCCCTCGGGCACGGGACAGGTGTGCCAGCTGAACTTGGGCATCGGTGCGCATCCCCTCCCACGGCGCTGAGAAAGATCACCTTAACCGAGAATTCCGCGGAGCCGCGCGATCGCCGCGCCCCGGTCAGCGGAAGTCGAGGACGATCTTGCCTGCTGAGGTCGGTTTCGCCAGTGCTTCGCGGGCCTTCTCCGCTTGTGCCGCCGGGAGGACTTCGTGCACGTGCGGGCGGATCCGGCGGTCGGCCACTGCGGGGAGGAGGCGGGTGCGGATCGCTTCGGCGATGCGGGCCCGGTCGTGGGTGCCGCGGGTTCGGAAGGTGGTGCCGATCAGGTGGACGCGGCGGTGGGCGAGCCGGTCCACGTCGATCGTCGACACCGGGCCGGCCGCCCGGCCGACCTGCACGACCGCGCCGCCGATGCGGGTGGCCGCGATGCACGCGTCGAGGAAAGCGCCGCCGACGTGGTCGATGACGAGATCGACGCCCCTGCCGCCGGTGGCGGCGAGCACGGTTCCGGCGAGGTCTTCGCCGCGGGTGTTGACCGCTCGCGCGCCGCGCGCGGTGAGCAGGAGTTCCTTCTGCGAGCTCGTGGTCGTCGCGAAGACCTGGTTCGCTCCCGCCCATCGCGCGATGTCCAGTGCGATCAGGCCGACGCCGGAAGTCGCGGCCGTGATCAGCACGTCCTGGCCGGCTGCGAGCTGCCCCTGGCCGAGCAGGGCGTCGTACTCCGTCATCAGCGCAGAGGGCAGCGCAGCGGCTGCCGGCCAGTCGAGCGCGTCGGGGACAGGGAGCGCGAGGCGGTGGTCGAACGCGACCTGGTCGGCGAAGGCGCCCTCGACCATCGCCATCACGCGGTCGCCGGTTTGCACTCCGGACACCGCACCGCCGACAGAGGTGACGACTCCGGCGACGTCCGAGCCGACGATGTGCGGGCGGTCCTGGCGACGCTGGTCCGAGGCGTAGGTGCCGGCCAGTTCGTCGAGGTCGGCGTGGTTCAGCGCAGCAGCGCGGACCTCGACGACGACCTCGTTCTCCTCCGGTTGCGGGGGCTCGACGTCGTGCCGTTCCAGCCAGGTGGGGCCCGCACCGGTCGAGCCGAGGATGATCGCGCGCATGGTCCCGTTCTACCTCGGGCCACGAGAGCTGACCGGACGGTCCACTTCGGACTTACCGGTGGTGGGCCAGGAGCGCTCCGCCGGAGACGGAGACGGTGGTGCCGAAGTCGGCGCTGATGTCGGTCAGGGTGTCGCGGAGCCACGCGGTGTCGGGAGCGGAGGCCGGGTGCAGGCGCATGCGGCGGGACTGCATCGGCAGCATGCGCAGTTCGGCCAGGTCACCGGCGGGGGTCAGGGAGGCGAAGAACAGCAGGCGGAGGTCGTCCCGGTAGCTCTCGTAGCCGGGGATCCCCTCGTAGTCGTCGATGAAGTCGCCGCAGCCGTAGAGGATCAGGCGACCGCGGTAGATCTCGATCGGGCGCGGGTGGTGGGAGGAGTGGCCGTGCACCACGTGCACCCCGCCGTCGATCAGGCGGTGCGCGAAGCGGATCTGGTCCTCGTCCACGTGGTACCGCCAGTTGGTGCCCCAGTGCAGCGAGACCACCACGATGTCGCCGGGCCTGGTTCGCTCGCGGATCTCCGCGGTGAGCTCGGCGGCCCGCCGGTCGGAGAGGTCCGGCAGGTAGTTGACGCCCGAGCGCTGCGCGGTCGCCGCCCAGCCGCCGGGGATCCCGCTGGAAGCGGCGCCGCAACCGAACACCGCGACCCGGCCGTGCGGCGTGCCGACCAGCGCCGGGCGGTGCGCTTCGGTGACGTCGCGGCCCGCACCGACCCAGCGCAACCCGGCGGCGGACAGCGCGTCGAGCGTGTCGGTCAGACCGCGGCGGCCGAAGTCCAGCACGTGGTTGTTGGCCAGGCTGCACACGTCCGGGTGGCCCGCGCGCAAGCAGTCCACGTTGGCCGGGTTCATCCGGTAGTGCACGCCCTTGCGGGCGGCGAAGTGGTCGTCGCGGGTGATGCTGGACTCGAGGTTGATCACCCGCACGTCCGGGGCGGCCTCCTCGATGGCCCGCAGCGCGCTGCCCCACGGCCAGGCATATCCGACCGGGCGGCGGATGGGGCCGTTGAGCGCTTCGGCGGCCGCGACGTAGCTGCGCGCATCGTGCAGGTAGAGCTCGTGCAGGTCGGGATCACCGGGGTGCGGCAGGATCTGGTCCACCCCGCGACCGGGCATCACGTCGCCGCACAGGAACAACCTGACCAGGGCCACGTCGCCTCCTTCACGGGCTGAGCACGATCCACACCTGGCCGGTCCCGACCGGCAGCGGCTCGCCCGACGGGCCGGTGTACGTCGTCCCGGCATCCGGCGCGGTGCGGGACCAGGTGCCGTCGAAAGCGCGCCCGTCGCGCAGCACCACGACCGCGCCGCTGCCGACGGTCTCGGCGATCGGGGAAGGGTTGCCCGCCACGTCGTGGATGGCGGATTCGCGTTCGTGCACCCGCTGGATCACCACGGTCGGCGCGCCGAGGCGGCCGGTGTCGACCGCGGCGTAGGGCGCGCCGTCCATCGACACCAGCCACCGCTGGGTCGGCGGATCCCAGTAGAACTCCACCGAGGCCGAGGGGAAGTGGACCTCGTAGTGGTCGGTCGGGGTGCCGCCGGCGGGCGGGGGCCCGACGGTCGGGCGGTTCTGGGCGGGCCAGTCCGCGCCGGGCGGCAGCTTGGCCGGATCGAGGAACAGGTTGTGCGGGACCGGACGCGTGTTGTCCCGGGAGTAGGCGGCGGGCTGGTTGGAGTCGGAGGCGTCCGTCAGCGGCGCGGAGTCGATCAGGGGGATCAGTTCAGGCGCTGCACCGGAGAAGGCCAGGGTCGGGTGGCCGAACTGGGGGAGCAGCTCGGCGTCGGTCTCCCGCGCGCTGCGGACCGGGCCGATCAGGGGCGGTAGCTGGCCGGCGAAGATCCCCAGCAGGCGGCTGTAGCCGCCCTCGACCGGTTCGACGTAGACCAGGTTCGCGGCACCGATGCCCACCGGCGGCCGGGCCTCCGGCACGTTGTCGATCTTCACCGCGAGCACCGGTGCGGAAGGGGCTGCTGGGGCGCCGCCCGGTGGTGGCGCAGGAGGAGCTCCGGCACGCGGTGGCTGGGACGGGCTGCACGCAACTCCGCCGAGCACCGCGAGCACGATCAGAGCTGCGGCGAAAACCGCGCGCAGCAACTCGCGCCGCATGGAAGCTCCCGGATCTCCCTCCAGGTCCAGGCTACGCCCGTGCGGTCAACGCCAGGCGAACAGCGGCTGCTCCAGATCGGCCACCCTGGTGTGCCGGTCGTGCAGGACAACCTCGCGGAACTGGTGCAGCACGGCGGCTGTCGGCGCGTGGATGAGCGTGTCCAGCAGCGGCAGCTGGATCACCGGGCGATCCGATTCGGCGATCTGCACGAACCGGGGCGCGACGTCCAGGTCCGCCAGCGGAACCAGGTCGACGCAGGCCACTTCGTCGGGGTTGGGCGCCAGCTGCGGGGCCTCGCCGATCCACACCACGATCGGCGTGATCACGTAGCCGGAGCGCGTCGCGTAGTCGTCCAACCGGCCGAGGACGTCGTGCTCGGCGGCGGACACGCCGAGCTCTTCCCGCATCTCCCGCAGAGCTGCCTGGACCGCGTTCTCGCCCGGGTCCACCCGGCCGCCGGGCAGCGCGAACTGACCCGCGTGCGCGCGCAGCGTCGAGGCGCGCCGGGTCACCCAGACGCCGAGTTCTCCGCCCTCGCTGGCCAGCGCGACCGCCACTGCTGCTGACCGGCGGTTCAGCAGCGGGATGTCGGTGGTGGGGAACTGGTCGAGGCGTTCTGCGACGAGGCGGCGGGCGGCGTCGGAGTCGGTGAGCAGCGCGGGGTCGGGCATCGTGGTCCTCTCGCAAAGTGCCGGTCAGTCGGGTGGCATCCCACTGCCTAGCAGGTCGAACGCCCGGTCCAGGAACTCGTGCGGGTCGACCTCCGGACCCGCCTGGTGCCAGGACTGGATGGACGTGCGCATCGCCGTGATGGCGGTGCTCGCCAGGAGCCGGACGTAGAGGTCGTCGCGGTCGCGGCCGAGCCGTTGCGCCAGCCCGTCGGCCAGCGCTGCCTCGAGCGCTCGGGAGGCGAGCACGACCCGGGGCATCAGCTCGGGGTGGGCGCGCAGCACCTGGGCCTGGTCGCGCCAGGTCGGGGCCGCCATGGCGCTGTCGATCGCGGAACCGAGGACGGTGTGCGCCACCCGGATCGGCGAGTGGTCGGCGGGCTGGGCCAGCACGGCCTGGGCGGTGCGCGCCACGATGTCGGAGTTCCACGGCACCAGGACTTCTTCCTTGGCCGTGAAGTAGTTGAAGAAGGTGCGCGGGGACACCTCGGCGCGGGTGCAGATGTCCTCCACGGTGACCGCTTCGACCCCGCGCTCCAGGAACAGCCGGATGGCTGCGTGCTGCAGCGCCTGCCGGGTGGCGCGCTTCTTCCGCTCGCGCAGCCCGCAGGTCGTGTCGGCCGTGGTGTCGGTCATCCGGTTCGTCCGTTCCTTTCGAGTCGCCGATGTTGCACACCTGCATTTTTGCACGGACTGCAGAAATAAGTTAGTGTCGCTAACAGTCAATCCCGGGGTAGTTCTCGCCCGCGGCGCCGATCGCGCCGGGCGATCCGAACCGAGTGCAGCGTTGCGCCCCCGCCCTGCTCGCGAGGAGTTCCCTTGACCGAGGCACAGCCGACATCGCTGGTGCGCACCCTGGCATCGGCGCTGTGGTTCCCGATGTTCTTCATCGTCGGGTTCATGGTCTGCTACCTGCTGCCGTTCCACGCCCCGGCGCCGCACAACATGCCCGTCGCGGTCGTCGGCGAGCAGGCCGCGCACCAGCTCGGGGCCGCTTTCGAGCAGAAGATGCCTGGTGGGGTGGACGTCGCGGCGGTGCCCGACGTGCAGGGGGCGCGGGACGCGATCACGCATCGCGATGCCGTCGCCGCTTACGACCCGGCGCACGGGGAGCTGTTCTACGCCAAGGCGAACGGCTCGGCGCTGCTGATGGTGCTGCAGCAGATGTTCACCCCGGTCGCTTCGGCCACCGGGCAGCACCTGGTGATGACCGACCTGGCCCCGTCGGCGCCCGGTGATGTGATGGGCACCGGGCTGTTCTACTGCCTGCTGGCGCTGAACATCCCGCCCTACATCACCGTGATGATGTTGCTGCGGGCCGCGTTGAGCACTCGGCAGAAGCTGCTCGCGCTCGTCGGGGTCGGGGCCTTCGGGGCGATCGTCTGCTACCTCGCCGCGTGGTCGATGGACGTCATCCACCCCGAGCCGGTCCTGATCCTCATCGGCTTCCTGCTCACGCAGGCGGTCGCGTGGCCGACGTTCGGGTTGGTGCCCTACGTCAAGCAGTTCATCCCCGGAGTGGCCATGGGGACGTTCGTGCTGCTGAGCATGCCTTCCAGCAGCGGGGCCATCCCGAAGGAGCTGGTGCCGACGTTCTTCCAGTCCCTGCACCGGTTCTTGCCGCTGGGGCAGGCCGTGGACTCGATGCGCGGGATCTTGTACTTCAACGGTGCCGGGGCCCTGCCCGCGGTCCTCGGGCTGTGCGCGTGGTGGGCGCTGGGGATCCTGCTGGTGGTGGTCAACCAGGTGCGGGCCAGGCGGAAGCGCGTGTCGGACCCGGAAGTGGTCACCACCGCGGGTACCTACGAGCACGAGGACGACAGCGATGTCGTCGTCGACCCCGCCATCGAGGCCCCGAAGCCGCGGTACCACCACACGCTCGCCGGGACCGTTCGGGATGTCGGCGGTGAGCCGGTGAGCGGGGCGATCGTCACTGTGACGGATGCGAGCGGGGTCCAGCTGGCGCACCTGGTGGCCGGCGGGTCGGGGGAGTACGAGGTGCACGATCTGCCCGGGCAGTACGTGACCGTTGTTGCTTCCGCGCCGGGGCGCCGGCCTGCCGTGGACCGCGTCAGCGTGCGGCCCGGCCGGATCGGCGGGTACGACTTCGTCCTGGAGCCGGAGGAGCGGGGGCGGGTCGGGTCGTCCCGGTAGGCGTGGGCGAGTGCCCGTCGGTGGCCATCCGAGTTCGGCGTCGTGCGTGATCGAGTCGGCTTCATCACATGGTTGAGCGACCGAAGTTTCGGGGGTTGTGATTCGTCGCCGGAACATTCGGTCGTGCGGGCGGCGAATTCGTCCGGTTCGGGCATCGACTTTTTGCAGATGGGTAGTCGGACTTTCTCGGCCAGATGGCTTATGGCCAGCTAAAACGGCTGCAATGGAGGCTGTGTTTCCGCCAGGTTAGGCGTTGCTCGAGAAGGGTAGTGAAGCCTTTCCTTTTCTAGGGGAGCCTGCCCTGTGTGCGTTCTGGTTCGCGGAGATTAGGGAAGACTTTCCTTGATTGTCGTCCCCATTCGTTCCGGTTAATGTCTGGAAATGTGACTACTTCGGAAATGGTCGATCGCACTCCTGAACCGAGTGCTCCCGAACTGCGCCGGTCGTCGGGTGTCCCGCTCGAACAACGGCTCAACGCGCTGCGGGCCGGAGTGCTGGGGGCCAACGACGGGATCGTCTCGACCGCGGCAGTCCTCGTCGGCGTGGCGGGAGCCACGGTCTCCACCGGGCCGATCATCACCGCCGGGCTCGCCGCCGCGATCGGTGGCGCGGTGTCCATGGCGCTGGGCGAGTACGTGTCGGTCTCCAGCCAGCGCGACAGCGAGCGGGCGCTCGTCGATCAGCAGCGTCGCGCGCTGGCAGAAGATCCGGCGCGGGAGCAGCGGGAGCTGGCCGGCATCTACGAGGAACGCGGCGCTTCCGCGGAAACCGCGCGCCGGGTCGCCGAGGAGCTCACCGCCCGCGATCCGCTCGGCACGCAGGTGCGCGAGCGGCACGGCATCAACCAGGACGGCGTCGCCAATCCCTGGCACGCCGCGATCGCTTCGTTCGCCTCGTTCGCGATCGGTGCCGTCCTGCCGATGCTCGCGATCCTGCTGCCCGGCCCCGATCTGCGCGTGCCGGTGACCTTCGCCGCCACGCTCGCCGCGCTCGCCTTGACCGGTGCGATCGCTGCCTGGATCGGTGGCGGATCCCGGACTCGAGCCGCGATCCGGGTAGTGGTCGGCGGTGCGCTGGCTCTCGGTGCGACCTACGCGATCGGTGCGCTGCTGGGCACGACGGGAC
>NZ_JAQGLA010000025.1 GCF_027853915.1 Saccharopolyspora oryzae | reverse complement strand
GGGGGCCCTTCCGCGCCGCTGGTCGCTAATCCGGCAGACCGGCCCGGGTTTGGTCGGCGAGCAGTGCGATGACGTCCGCCATGTCGTTGCGGCGGACGTGTGCTCGGCGCTGGCGGTGCGCGCCGCTGCCGTGGCGGAGCAAGCGGTCGAGGAGGTTGCCGACGCATCGGGCATCGCCGTTGGCTTCCAGCGCTGGCTGAGCAGCTGCGAGCAGTTTCTCCAGCAGAACGTGGGCGGGGATCAGCTCGCCGTCGATGTCCAGTCCGCGGCCCTCGAAGCCGTCGTGCGCCGCCCGCCAGAGTGCGAGCCGCAGCTGCTGGTCGGGGAGCTCGGGTGCTGGCCGTCCCTCGGTGACGTCGTGCAGCGCTCTCGTCGTCAGAGCGCGGATCAGCAGTGCCAGCAGCAGTGATTCCTCGGCGGTGCCGGACGCGTCGGCGATGCGGAACTCCAGTGTGGACAGATGTACCGCCGGTCGGACGAACCAGTAGACCATCGCGCGGTCCAGCGCGGCACCGCTGTCCAGCAGCAGCTGCACGGATCGCTGGTACGAGGCCGGGTTCCGGTGCAGCGGCGGTGGTCCGGCCGACGGCAGCCTCGACCACACCACGCTCCGCCAGCTCGCGTGCCCGGTGTCGCGGCCGTCGCAGAACGGGGAGTTCGCGGTCAGCGCCAGCAGCGCGGGCAGGTGCGGGCGCAGGTGGTCGGACACCGCCAGGGCGGTGGCCAGGTCGGGCATCCCGACGTGCACGTGGCACCCGGCGGTGGTGTGCGAGTCGAGCAGCAGGCCGAACCGGTCCCGGATGGTGCGGTACCGGGCCTTGTCGGTCAGCGGCACCGGATCGGGCAAGCCGAGCGGCGAGAACCCGGTCGACACCAGCAGCGAGTCGTGCTGGTCGGCCGCGGCGGCGAGGTCCCGCCGTGCCGCGACCAGTTCGCGGTGGGCCTGTTCGGCGCTGCGGCACACCGGGGTGTTGGCCTCCAGCTGGAAAGTGGCCAGCTCGGCGGTGAAAGCGCGATCGGGGAACTGGCGCAGGACCTCCGGCGCGCGAGTCGAAGGACGGCCGGTTCTCGGGTTCAGCAGCAGGAATTCCTCTTCGACGCCGAAGGTCGGCAACCGGCCGCGGCGCATCGAACCTCCCTTCGGCGGGCTGGACGAGGAGCGCCAGCAGAGCCAGTTTCCGGCTCTCGCGGTGGTTTGTCACTCGCCCGGAAGCGCCACGCCCGGCGCTGACGTCCACTGTGGAACATCGAGGGTCCGGCCCGGTGCGAGTCGGGGTTCAACACCGGGCCGGAGGTCCGCGATCGGCGTCAGGGCGCGGTCCGCCGGTTCTTCAGGAAGTCGTTGCACCGCATGCACGTCGGTGCCGTGCGCCAGTCCATCTCGCCGGGCGCGGCCATCGCCACTTCAGCGCCGCACGCAGCGATTTCCACCGGTTGCCCCGCCCAGCGCCGACCTTGGAAGGCGTGCCGCTCGAAAGCGCCGGTCTCCGGATCCGGTGCGGGCAACCAGTAGTGCCGCTCGGTCTGCTGCAGCCCGATCACGTCGCCGCTCCCGGGGAAGGCGTTGAGACCGGCAGCAGGTGAGAGGCGAGCGGGAGGGGGATCGTGACCACCGGGAACCAGCAGATGCTCACGTGCTCGCCCGCCTCTCAGTCTCCTGTCCCCCCGGGTGCTGCCAGTATGGGAACGATCGCCCTCGCACATCAAGCAATCCGCGCAATCACCAACCGAACGGCCCAGCAGGTCGCGACACGCGCAAGTCACCCGGATCGGCTGTCCGAGTTGCGCCGCACCCCGAGCCTTGACCGAATGCACGTATTGCACGGACGATGCATGAATCTTCCGAACTAGGAGGACCAGGTGAAGTTGACCTTCTGGGGGACGACGTCCCACGCGGGTACCTGCCCCACGCTGTACAGCACCGACCAGGGCACCTACGTCGTTCAGGGCTACAAGGTCACCGATCCGGAAGCGCTGGCCGCGCTGCGCGAGCGCGGCCTGCCCGACCACGAGACGGCGGTGGAGGTCCCGGCCGCTTTGCTCGACGTCTTCGTGCCGAAGGCGGCACCGTGAGTTCCTGGGTCTTACCGGGCGCGCAGTTCGAGGAACTGCTGCGCTCGTTCCGGCATCGGGCGTGGCGGTGGGAGTGCCAGGGCACCTACCGCCAGCCGGCCGAGGCCGAACCCTGGCGGCGCTGGCGAGCCGGTGAACCCGACGATCTGGCTTGGTTGCGCCCCTGGCTGGACCAGGTGGCGGCGGCGACCCGGGCGGGGCGGTTGTTCGCCCGGGTGCGCGTTTTCCAGGAGCCGCCAACGGAATACCAGTTGTGGCAGCTCGACGTGGGCCCGGCCAACGTCGCCGCGGGCGAGGACGTCCGGGTGCTCCCCGAATCCCGGGCGCGGGCGCTGGGCCTGCCCACCCACGACTTCTGGCTCTTCGACGAGGCGCGGGTCGCGCTGATGCACTTCGAGGACCAGCGGTTCGCCGGTACCGAGATCATCGCCGGCCAGGGGGAGGTGGACCGGTACCGGAGCTGGTGGGAAACTGCGCGTGAGCACGCGGTTCCGCTGCTGGCCTACCGGCGCGATCTGCTGGGGAGGCGCCGGTGACCGACTTCGACACCCGCCGCCTCGCGTTCGGCGATGCGTTGCGGCGATTGCGAGTGGAAGCCGGGCTGTCCGGCAAGCAGCTCGCGCAGCTGGCCGGATGGCCCCCGTCGAAGGTCTCGCGGATGGAAACCGCGAACCAGTCCGTCGCCGATTCCGACGTGGTGGTCTACTGCCGGCTGACCGGCGCGGGCGAAGCCGTCGAGTCCGAGCTGCGGCAGGAGTTGCGCGAGATCCGCCTCGAAGCGGCGAGCTGGAAGCGCCAGCTGCGCACCGGGAACAGCGCCCGGCAGGAGTACGGCAAGCAGCTGGAGCACGACGCCGAGCGCATCCGGTTGTTCGAGATCGCGATGGTGCCGGGTCTGGTGCAGACCGCTGAGTACGCCCGGTACATGTTCGAAGCGGTGGCCGTGCTGCACCAGAACCGGCTGGACGTCGCCGAGTCGGTGGAGCGGCGGATGGCCCGGCAGGAAGTCCTCTACCGGCCGCGGACCGAAGTGCAGATCGTGTGCTCGGAAGCAGGTCTGCGGCACCCGATCGCCCCGCCGCAGGTGATGGTGGGGCAGCTCGACCGGTTGCTGGCCCTGGCCGGGATGTCGACGCTGCGCCTGGCGGTGCTGCCGATGGACGTGCAGCTGACCGCGGTGCCGCAGCACGGTTTCGTCATAATCGACGACATGGCGCTGGTGGAAACGGTGAACACGGAGATGACCGTGACCGACCCCGACGACCTGGCCCGCTTCCACCGGCTCTTCGACGTGCTGCTGGCGGCTTCGCTCGAGGGCCCCGCCGCGCGCGCCGTGCTGCACCGGCTGATCGAGCAATACGGCGCGCTCGGAGGCTGAGCCTCAACTGTCCCGGAACGCGCGCCGCCGAGCCGCGATCCCGAACGCGGTCGCGGCGAGGGCCGCGGCGAGCCAGGGGAGCGGTGTCGTGTTGCCCGCGAGGTCGAGAGCTGCACCGCCCAGGTACGCGCCCGCCGCGATGGCGATGTTCCAGACGGTGATGGTCAACGACTGCGCCAAGTCCGCATCGCGCCCCGCGACTCTCGCCGCCGCTGCCGGGAACATCGTCGGTGCGCCACCGAAAGCCACGCCCCACACGGCAACGGCGAAGAGCAGCACCGGCCACCAGTCGGTGACACCGATCAGCGCGGCCGCGATGGCCACCAGCGAAGTCGAGGCGAGGACGAGCTGCCGCAGCCGGCGGTCGACGAGCGACCCGACGATCCACAGGCCCAGCACCGAAGCGACGCCGAAGACCAGCAGCGCGGTGCTGAGCAGCTCGACCAGACCGGCGTCGGCGAGCACCGGGCCGATGTAGGTGTAGAGGACGTTGTGCCCGAGTGCCAGGGCAAAGGTCGTGATCAGGACGGTGCGGAATCCCGGCGTGGCGAGGACGTCCTTGGTGCTGGCGCGCTGCTGCGCGGCTTGCCCGGGCAGCCGTGGGACCTGCCAGAGGACCCAGCCGATCAGCACGGCGGTGATCACCGCCATCGTGCCGAAGGCGTAGCGCCACCCGAACAGCTCGCCGAGCAGCGTGCCCGCCGGAACTCCGATGGCGAAGCCGATCGGCGTGCCCGCCATCGCGATCGCCAGCGCCCGCCCGGCGTGCTCGGCGGGCACGATCCGCATGGCGTAACCGGCGATCATCGCCCACATCACGCCCGACACCGCGCCGGCAAGCACTCGGGCCACCAGCGTCAGCGGGTACCAGGGCGAGAGCGCGGTGACCGCGTTGACCACGGCGAAGCCGATGATCAGCCCGAGCAGCAGGGCGCGGCGCGGCAGCCGCCGGGTCAGCGCGGTCAGCGGGACCGAGGTCGCGGCGGTGCTGATCGCGTAGACCGCGACCAGCTGCCCGGCCTGCGACTCCGAAACCCGCAGATCGGCGCTCATCGGAAGCAGCACACCAGCGGGCAGCGTCTCGGTCAGGCAGCCGACGAGCACAACCGCAGCGAACGCCAGCAGCGCGCCGAGCGGCAGTTTCGCGGTGTTCGGCGCATCGAGGTCAGCAGTCATGCGCCCAACACTGCGGACCTCACACCGGTGTGAGGGCAAGCGCGGTCCGGGTGATCTGGCGCACTCGCGCGGTTTTGGATAATGGACGCATCCGGCTTCGGGGAGGTTCAGGTGCGGATCGGTGAGCTCGCGGAGCGGACCGGCGTGTCCGTGCGGTTGCTGCGCTACTACGAGGAGCAGGACCTGATCCGCCCGGCGCGCGACGAGCTCGGGCACCGCGCCTACGGGGACGGCTCGGTGGATCGGGTGCACAAGATCCGCGGCCTGCTGGACTCCGGGATCCCCACCCGGATCATCCGGGACATCCTGCCGTGCCTGGAGAAACCCGGTGCCATCCACATGCGGATCGTCGCCCCCGAGATGCTGGCCAACCTCGAGGAGGAGCGGGCGAAGATCAAGGAGCGGATGGAGACGATGGCCGACAACCTCTCGGCCATCGACGACTACTTGGCCAAAGCCCGCCCCAACCTCCGCCAGCCCTAGGACGAGCGCTGGGCGCTGATCCAGAGCACCGGGCCGGCCCGGTGGGTGTGCACGGTGCGCATCCCGGAGGCGTACAGCTGCTCGGCGACCTCGTCCGGCCCGAAGAAGGTCAGCCCGGCGCGGTCGCCGACGAGCCGCACGGCCTGGTGCATGAGGCCGCCGCGCGGTGTCGGGACCATGACCGCCAGCCAGCCGCCAGGTGCGAGGACGCGGCACGCCGCGGCCAGGACGTCATCGGGCGACGGGATCAGCTGCAGTGCCGCCAGGCTGGTGACCAGGTCGAACGTGCCGTCCGGGAACGGCAGGTCGCGCGCGTCGGCGCGGATGAACCCGACGTTGTCGGACGTTTCGGTGCGGGCCGCCCGCGTCAGCATGGGGCGCGAGACGTCCAGTCCGATGGCGAGCCCGGTCGAGCCGACCTGGCGACCCAGCGCGGCCGTGACGTTGCCCGGACCGCAACCGATGTCGAGCACCCGGCCGCCGAGCGGTGGGTGGGTTCGAGCAGGCAGCCGGTAGAAGGCCGGGGACACCCGGCGGGCGAACGACTGCACGTGGTCGTAGAAGCCGGAGCCGAGCCCGGACTCCCAGAACGACTGGATCGGCCCGGACGGCTCCTCGGGATGACCACCGAGCAGATCCAGGTAGCCGGATTCGAAAACCGGCTCCTCCGGAGCGGACTTCAGCAGCGGCAGCACCCGGGTGAACACCTGCGGTGTCGACTGGTCGGTCATGCGCACCTCCCACCGGCCAACACTAGGCAGCTGCCGAGCCGGCTGCCAACAGGCGCCCCGGCGTGCCCTACACTCGGACCGTGGTCAAGAGCTCCTAGGTGTGGGCTCGCCCTCCGATGAGGCGGTTTCGCCGGGCGGAGGGCCGTTTTCGGCTGTCGTGACCACGTCGGCTCCCGTTCGGTCGAGCCCTGCACCCCTGGTTCCCACCGCGCCCCGCGCGGCATCTCGTGCTGCCTGACCTCGGTGCGTTCGACGTGCTCACGCTTCCCTGCTTTCCAAGACGAGGAGTGGTATGAGCGTGCCGAAGAGGTGCGTGCTGGTGCTGACGGCGGTTCTGCTGTCGTCGCTGACCTTTCCGCTGACGATCACCGGCGCGTCCTTGGCGCTGTCCGGCATCCGCGAGGACCTGGATGCCGGGCTCGCCGCGACGCAATGGGTGGTCAACGGCTACAACGCCTGTTTCGCCAGTTTCCTGGTGTTCACCGGTTCATTGGCCGACGTGCTCGGCCGCAGGCGGATCTACGCCGCGGGCCTGGCCCTGTTCTGCGCGAGCAGTGCGATGAGTGCGCTGGCCGATGACGTGCTGGTGCTCAACCTCGTCCGCGCAGTGGGCGGTGTCGGCGCCGCTGCTGCGACGACGGGTGGTTCGTCGCTGCTCGCCGCGACCTTCCAGGGGGCGGCGAGGAGTCGGGCGTTCGGACTGCTGGGGACGGTGCTCGGTGTCGGGCTGGCCTTCGGGCCCACCGTCGGCGGTGTGCTGGTCGAGACCCTGGGCTGGCGAGCTGTCTTCGCGGTGCCGGCGCTGATCGCCGGGCTGGTCCTGCTGCTGGTGCCCGCACTTCCGGCGTTGCCCGGAGAGCCGGGGCGCGGCATCGACTGGCCGGGTGCGGCGCTGTTCACCTCGGCGCTGTTCCTGCTGATCTTCGCGCTCGACGAAGGACCTGCGCTGGGCTTCGGAAACCCGCTCGTGGTCGGCGGGTTCGTCGCCGCGCTCGGGCTCGGGGTCGCGTTCGTCGCCGTCGAACGGCGTCGACCGGATCCGCTGTTCCAGCTCGATCTGCTGGTCAACCGGCGGTTCCTGGCGCTGGCCGTGGCCGCCGGGGCGCACATGGGCGTGCTGGTCCCGCTGCTGGTGTACCTGCCGAGCTACCTGATCTCGGTGGTCGGGTTGTCGGCCGGGCAGGCCGGGATCTGGTTGCTGATGCTGACGTTGCCGACGGTGTTCCTGCCGACCGCAGGAGCGGTGGTGTCCCGGTGGCTGCGCCCGATGTCGGTGGTCCTCGGCACCGTCGCGCTGAGCGGAATCGGCGCGCTGGCGCTGGTGACCGTCGGACCGGACAGCACCCCGTTGCACCTGCTGGTGCCGTTGGTGCTGATCGGCGCCGGTGTCGGGCTGTCCAACGGGATCCTCGACGGGCTGGCGATCGGCAGCGTGCCGACCGAGCAGGCAGGTGCGGCGTCGGGCACCTTCAACACGGCCCGGCTGGTCACCGAGACGATCGCGCTCGCCGCGGTCGGGGCGGTGCTGGCCGCGGTCGGCGGCGGACAGCTCACCGGAGCGGCGTTCACCTCCGGTCTGCACGTCGCGAGCGTGCTGCTGAGCTGCGCCGCAGCGATCGCGATCGGCTGCGTGGTGGTCCTGCTGCGCCGAGCTGAGCTCGTCGAGCACCGGTGATCGAGCGGGGGCGCGGGCGACCGCGTCCCCGCATCACCCGGTGGACAGCACGAAACCCCGATAGCCGTCGGCCGCGACCGCACTTTGAGCATGTACATGGCGGCGAACCCGGCTCCGATGATGACGACGTCGTGCTGCGGGCGGTCGTGGTCCATCCGGTCGCACTCCTCTGCCTCGGCGGGTGCGTCGTCGTGCGTGGCCCGGGTGACTGGTGCAGCCGAGCATGCCCCGGTGGTACGCGGGGAGGCAAGACCGCACCCGGCTGGTGAGCATCGGGAAAACTTCCTTGCCCGACCGGCCGGGAGCGGGCAAGGTGGCGGTCGCACCGATCGGACGGGACGCGTTCCCGGCCGGGTGCGGCCTGGCGGGACAACGGCGTCTTGCCAGGCGTCGGGGAACGGGCCGAACGCGTTCGGCCCAGCAAACGGAAGGTTTCACGTGCGCCAACACCTGCAGCGGTCGATGCGAACATCGTGGCGGCAACCGAGCACGACCCGCCTGTTGCTCAAAGCGGCCTGGCTGGAGATCCGCGCAGTGCTGCTGTGAACGCCGGCGCCCATCGGGCGCGCCCCGCCGATGTCCGGGACGGACGTCTCGAGGCGCGGGGTCGAGAAGGGAGAGCTGGGCCGGTTGGTGGCGAGCGCCCCCACCTGAGATAGTCAATGCATTGACTATCTTCTGCCCGGGAGGCGCGATGGCGGCGGACGAACTGGACTTCTGGTCCTTCGTCGAACTGGCCAACCACCGGTTGTCCGAGGAATACGGCTTCCAGCACCAGCTGGCCACCGAGGTGCTGCTGGCGCTCAACCGGGCGTCCAACATCGTCACCTACGACCTGGAAGCGGCCGTGCACCGCCCGCGCGGCCGCTCCTGGTCGGGCTTCCGGCTGCTGTTCGTCACCTGGCTGGCGGGACCGCTGGAGGCGAAGAAGGCCGCCGAGCTGACCGGCATGAGCCGCGCCGCGGTCTCGAACCTGACCAAGACCTTGGTGGGCGACGGGATGCTGGAGCGCACGCCGGGCGAGCACGACGGCCGTTCGGTGCTGCTGTCGCTGACCGAGCGCGGCCAGCACGAGATGCTCGAGGTGTTCCAGGCCCAGAACGAGCGCGAGCACGAGTGGACCGGCGTGCTCACCGAGGCCGAGCAGCGCATCCTGGTCATGCTGCTGGACAAGCTGATCACCAACCGCGACCAGTTCGACATCCGCGGCCGCAACTGAGCCGTCCGGTCCGGCGGTCCGCAAATTCAATGGAAATCAGACGTCCGATTCCATTGAACTTGCGTGGCTCGTGGGTCAGGGGGCTGTTGCGGGGCGTCGAGATAGTTAATACATTGACCAACTGCGTTCGGGGCGTTGGAGCCCTGGGCCGCTGCGAGGAGGCGAGGTCGATGGCGTACTACCGGCAGGTCGGCGATGTTCCGCCGAAACGGCACACCCAGCACCGCAGGTCCGACGGCGGTCTGTACTACGAGGAGCTGATGGGGGAGGAGGGCTTCTCCAGCGACTCCTCGCTGCTGTACCACCGCAACCTGCCCTCGGCGCTGGTGGACTCCACCGTCTGGGAGCTGCCGGACCTGGAGACCGAGCCGAACCACCCGCTGCGCCCGCGGCACCTGAAGCTGCACGAGCTGTTCGGCGGCCAGGAGTGGAAGCGCCACGACGTGGTCACCGGCCGGCGGCTGGTCCTGGGCAACGCCGACGTCCGGATCTCCTACGTCGTCGCCGGCGAGACCTCCCCGCTGTACCGCAACGGGATCGGCGACGAGTGCGTCTACGTCGAATCCGGTGCAGGCGTGGTCGAAACGGTGTTCGGCGCGCTGCCGTTCCGGCAGGGCGACTACGTGCTCCTGCCGCGCGCGACCACCCACCGCTGGGTGCCGAAGGGCGACGAGCCGGTGCGCGCGTACTGCATCGAGGCGAACTCGCACATCACCCCGCCGCGCCGCTACCTGTCGAAGTTCGGCCAGCTGCTGGAGCACTCGCCGTACTGCGAGCGGGACCTGCACGGTCCGGCCGAACCGCTGCTGTCCGAGGGCACCGACGTGGAGGTGCTGGTCAAGCACCGCGGCAGCCGGGGCATCGTGGGCACCCGGTTCGTCTACCCGGAGCACCCCTTCGACGTGGTCGGCTGGGACGGCTGCCTGTACCCGCACACCTTCAACGTCGCCGACTTCGAGCCGATCACCGGCCGCGTGCACCAGCCGCCGCCGGTGCACCAGGTGTTCGAGGGCAACAACTTCGTGGTGTGCAACTTCGTGCCGCGCAAGGTGGACTACCACCCGCTGTCCATCCCGGTGCCCTACTACCACTCCAACGTGGACTCCGACGAGGTGATGTTCTACTGCGGCGGGAACTACGAGGCGCGCAAGGGTTCCGGCATCGGCCAGGGCTCGATCTCGCTGCACCCCGGAGGGCACTCGCACGGACCGCAGCCGGGTGCCACCGAGGCCAGCATCGGCGTGGAGTACTTCGACGAGCTGGCGGTCATGGTCGACACCTTCCGCCCGCTGGAGCTCGGCGAGGGCGGCCGGGCCGCTGAAGACCCCGGTTACGCCTGGACCTGGGCGGGTCGGGGGCCGGAGCAGTGAGCATCCCGGACTTCGCCAAGGGGCTGTGCGACGACGCGGCGGTCTTCCCGCCCGGTCTCGCGCCGCTGCCCGACGCCGTCGCCGCGCACCTGCGGCACACCCGGTCGCCGTACGCGGCGCTGGTCGGTCCGCTCGTGCTCGCCGCGCCAGCGCTCGACGAGCTCCCCGGGCTGATCGGTCCCGACCAGCAGCTCGAACTCTCCGTCACCGCCCCGGAAGGCCCGGCGCAGCTGCCGGCCGTGCTCGCGGCGGTGGAATCCCTGCCGGTCCGCCTGCGTGCGCTGGAGGTCGCGGTTCCGGCCGGGCGGGAACCGGAGGAGTTCTTCGCGGCCCTCGACGCGGTGGGTGTCGACGAGGACGTGGCGGTGTTCGTGGAGGTGCCGCGCGACGAGCGCCGCCCGGAAGTCATCGCGACCTGCGCTTCGACCCGGTACCGGGCGAAGTTCCGCACCGGCGGCGTCAAAGCCGAGCTGTACCCCGACGACGCCGAGCTGGCCGTCGCGATCCGCGCGGTGGTCGAAGCCGGAGTGCCGTTCAAGGCCACCGCGGGGTTGCACCACGCGATCCGCAACACCGACCCGGCAACGGGTTTCGAGCAGCACGGCTACCTGAACCTGCTGCTGGCCACGGACGCGGCGGTGGACTTCGCCGACGAGGCGGAGATCGCCGGCGTGCTCGCCGAGCGGGACGCGCAGAAGATCGCCAAGCGGGTGGCGGAGCTGGACCGGGTGCGGGTCGTGGCGGCACGCGACCGCTTCCTGTCGTTCGGCACCTGCAGCATCGGCGAACCCCTGGCAGAACTGGTCGACCTCGGCCTGGTCCCGGCCGAGGTGCTCAGCGGAGGAGGAACCCACTCGTGATCGACATTCCGGACGGCTCGCTGTTCGGGCTCACCAACCTGCCCTACGGCGTCTTCTCCACGCCCGGGACCGAACCGCGCGTCGGCGTCCGCGTCGGCGATTCCGTCGTCGACCTGGCGGCGGCGCTGGGCGACGAGGTCTTCGCGCAGCCGGCGCTGAACGCGTTCATGGCCCAGGGCCACGACCGCTGGGTGCAGGTCCGCCAGCAGATCACCGAGCTGGTCTCGGGCGAGGTGCCGGACGAGGTGGTGCACCCGGTGGCCGAGGTGCGCATGCACCTACCGATCGAGGTCGCCGACTACGTCGACTTCTACGCCTCCGAGCACCACGCGTCCAACCTCGGGCGTCTGTTCCGCCCGGATTCCGAACCGCTGATGCCGAACTGGAAGCACCTCCCGGTCGCTTACCACGGGCGTGGTGGAACGGTCGTGGTGTCGGGCACGGACATCGTCCGCCCCAGCGGGCAGCGCAAGGCGCCGAGCGAGGACACCCCGACGTTCGGCCCGTGCCGCCGCCTGGACATCGAGGCGGAGCTCGGGTTCATCGTCGGCACCGGCAGCGACCTGGGCACCTCGGTGCCGGTGGACGAGTTCGGCACCCGGGTGTTCGGCGCGGTGCTGGTCAACGACTGGTCGGCCAGGGACATCCAGGCGTGGGAGTACGTGCCGCTGGGCCCGTTCCTCGGCAAGAGCTTCGCCACCTCGATCTCGCCGTGGGTGGTCCCGCTGCTCGCGCTGGAGGAAGCGCGGGTGGAAATCCCGCCGCAGAGCCCGGAACCGCTGCAGTACCTCAAGGAATCCGAACCGTGGGGCCTGGACGTCGAACTCGCGGTGTCCTGGAACGGCCACGAGGTCTCCCGCCCGCCCTACCGCGAGATGTACTGGTCGCCGGCCCAGATGCTGGCCCACATGACGGTCAACGGAGCCACCAGCCGCACCGGCGACCTCTACGCCTCGGGCACCATCTCCGGCCCGGAGAAGGACCAGCGGGGTGCGTTCATCGAACTCACCTGGGGTGGCAAGGAACCGCTGAGCATCGGCGGTGAGGAGCGCACGTTCCTCGAGGACGGCGACGAAGTCGCGATCACCGCCACCGCTCCCGGGGCCGGCGGCACCCGCATCGGTTTCGGCGAGGTCACCGGCCGGATCCTGCCCGCCACCTGAACGAACCGAAGGGCGCCTTTCGGCGTATCGCGCTGGGGTTGGTCGTGACCTGCACGGATGTTGGTTGGTGCACCATAGGTTCCCCACGAAGCGGCCCACAAGATCGTTTCCGTGCTTGACACGGCCGCCCCACGCGAGCTGGCTTTCCTCTCGGTCGTGCATGTCGCTGAACCATGAACGAAGGGTTCAGCGACATGACCAAGGTATGGGCCGAGCAGCTTCCGAGCGGGAACTGCTCCGCCCGGTTCCGGCACCCGATCACCCGTCGCGAGGAACGGGCCGGATCGCACCCGGGCGAAGACGCGGCGCTTGCCGCCGCGCGCAAGGCTGTGCGGGAGCTGGTGAGGCTCTACGACGGCGACCCAGACTCTGCGGCTGGTCGGCAGCGGTCCGAGGGCCACAGCAGAGGATTCGCTTGTAGGAGTTCGCCAGTGGCTCCGCCGGATATATCAGGCGCGGCAAGTTCCGTATCAACGGCTCGTTCGGAGCTCGTTTGCAGCGTTGCGAGCGAGAAGCGCTTCGAGCGCCGCGTACTCCGCCTCCTCGATTGCGGCCATGGCGTGGGCAACCGCGAACTCGGCATCAGCCTCTGCCACCTCGGCGTGCTTCGAGGCCTGCTTCACATCCAGCTCGTGGCGCTTTTTCTCGACACTGGCCTGGATCTGCTGAACGTGCCTGTCCCACGATTCTTGGAGATCTCGCCACCTGGCAGCGGCGTCGGACTTGGTCTTCTCGATCCGCTCGCGGATTTCTTGACTGCGTTCCTGGGCTGCGGTTCGGGCCTGGGCGGCATCTTCTTCCAATTTCGCGCGTTGGACCTCTGTCGCAGCATGAACCTTGTCCTCAACCTCCTTGGCCTTGGCTGACATGGTTGCAAGCGCATCTGACACAGCCATCGTGTCCCCCCGATACTTCGTTCCGCCATGAACGGTGGGTACGCCTAGAAACCCTGCATACCAACGCTACTCGGCACAGACGACCCACCATGTAGGGCCAGAAGTCCCCGCAAGGCATGGCCAGGGGCCGCGCCGAGCAGGCGGCAATGATGCTGGCTTGACGCGGGTACGCTGCGCGCCCTACCGCGTGGGGAACCTTGATCAACGGCGTGGGGCAAACGTGGGCTCGAAACCGTCACGCCACGTACCAACAGCAGATCAACAGCGAGTGTCTGTGCTGTGCTCGACCAAACCGCTGGCCACACCTCCCGTGACCAGCGTTTCCCAGGTCAGCGCCAAGCCTCCGAGAAAGGGCGCCTTCCGCCCGCGAAACCGGGTGGAAGGCGCCCCTTCGTCGCGGTGATCACTGGAGCTCGACGACCATGTCGCGGAGTTCGTAGCCGCCGATCGCGTCGTTGAAGGAGACGCGCGGTGGTGTGCGCAGCGCGACTCCCGGCAGGGCGAAGAGCTTGGTGAGGAAGATGTCGGACTCCAGGATCGCGACGTTCGCGCCCGGGCACTTGTGCGCGCCGTCGCCGAAGGACATCCCCGGGGGTGCGGCGTCGGTGAGCGGGCGGGCCGGGCACACCGCGAGGGGCTCGTCGCCGACCGCGCGCTGATCGGTGTTGGTCGCGCTGACCTGGACGTCGATCACGTCCCCGGCCGGGACGGTGACGGTCTCGCCGTCTTCGGCGGGCAGCTCGACGGGTGCGGTGGTGCGGCGCTTGAGGTGTCCGACCACCGGTTCCAGGCGCAGCAGCTCGTGCAGGATCGCGATCCGCTCGGTCTCCTCGGCAGCGCGGTAGCGGTCGCGGAGCGCGTCGTTGGTGAACAGGTGCCAGGCCGCCAGGTTGACGAATTCCCTGGTGGTGACCATGCCCGCCGCGGCGAAGGTGATGCACTCGCCGAGGATCTCGGCAGACGAGCAGCCCTCGTCGAGCAGGTGCGAGATCAGGTCGTCGCGGCGCTGCGCGCGTCGGGCCCGCACGGCCGGGCGCACGTCGTTGAAGAAGATGCCCGACCAGTTCCTGGCCTGCCGCCACACCCAGTACAGGCCGTTGAGGCTGGTGAAACCCGGTTCGCCGAACTCCTCGGGGAAGAACCGCTCCAACCGCTGCGCCAGGCCGGGGCGGCTCTCGGTCAGCCCGATCACCGCGCACGCCACGTCGATGGCGAGGTTGAAGCTCAGCTCCGACAGCCGCGCGTGGCCTTCGTGGCGGAGCTTGGCCAGCTGCTCGTCGGCGACCCGCTCCATGAGGCCCCGGTAGGCCTCGTCCACCCGCCGCGGCGTGAAGTACTTGGCGGTCTGCCGGCGGTGCTCGCGGTGCTCGGGGCCGTCCCGGTAGAGCACCGGGCGCCGGATCTTGGCCGGCATCTTCTCGACGGTCTCCACGCCGAGCCCGGCCTGGACGGTGTCGGTGCTGCGCAACGCGGCGCGCGCGGCGGCGTGGCCCCGGACCAGCCAGACCCCGTCGCTGCCGCGGCTCACCGGGCAGCCGCCCAGCTCCTCGCCGCGCTCGATCTTGCGTTCGTCCGTCGGGTCGGTCGACATCGGGGACCGGTCCTTTCCGCTGCCGGGGGCGTCAGATCATGATCCACTTCTTCTAGCAGGCCGGGTGCCGCGGACGCAGCAGGTGGGTCGCATTCGTAGCGCAATGTTGACCGTCGGTGCTCGCATGTCGGGACAATCGCTGGTAGACGGGTCGGGTCGGGTCGTGTGCTTTGCTGCGCGTCACCCAATAGGATGACGGGAAGTCGGTTTGAGGAGTTGCGCACCGTGAAGTGGCAGTTCGGCCCGTACCGCGTGGAGGGATTGATCGCGAGAGGCGGCATGGGTGAGATCATGCGCGCCTACGACACCCGCCACGACCGCGTGGTCGCCCTCAAGCTGCTCGCCGCGAACCTGGCCGCGGACGACGAGTTCCGCGACCGGTTCAAGCGGGAGGCGCACGCGGCCGGCCGGTTGCGGGAGCCGCACGTCATCCCGATCCACGCCTACGGCGAGATCGACGGCCGGCTCTACCTGGACATGCGGCTGGTCGAGGGCGGCGACGTCGGTTCGCTGCTGGGAGCGAACGGCCCGATGCGCCCGGCGGACGCGGTGGCCATCCTGGAGCAGGTCGCGCAGGCGCTGGACGCCGCGCACGCCGAAGGCCTGGTGCACCGCGACGTCAAGCCGTCCAACATCCTGGTCGCCGAGAACGGCTTCGCCTACCTGGTCGACTTCGGCATCGCCGCGTCGCTGCGGGCCTCGGGGAACCTGACCTCCACCGGCTACGCCGTCGGCACCCTGGCCTACATGGCGCCGGAGCGCTTCGAGGACGGTCCGGTGGACCACCGGGCCGACGTGTACTCGCTGGCCTGCGTGCTCTACCAGTGCCTGACCGGGGCGAAGCCCTTCGCAGGCGATACGGCGGCTTCGCTGATCAACGCGCACCTCAACCACCAGCCGCCGCTGCCCTCGGCCGCCCGCGGCGACCTGCCGCGGGAGTTCGACCACATCGTCGCCCGCGGCATGGCGAAGAACCCGGCCGACCGCTACGACAGCGCTGGTCAGCTGGCCAGGGCTGCCAGCCAGGCGTTGACCAGCGTCACCGCCGTTCCGAGCGAGTACGCGCCGGTGACCGCAGCGCCGCCGCGCCGCCGTGCGCGCTGGCCGTACGTGGCCGCAGGCGTCGGTGTGCTCGCGGTGCTCGCCGGGTCGATCGCCGTCGCCAGCGCGATGCGGACCGAATCGGGCCAGGCGATCCCGGCGGAGACACCGCCGACGGCGGACGAGCCGCTCGATTCGGTCGCGCCGACCAGTGCGGGCGAGGAGCCCGCGGAGGCGACCGAGGCGGGTGCGGACTCGGAGACCGCACCGGCGACACCGGTGCAGACCAAGTGGTGCCAGACGCTCACCTACGAGGGGGAGGAGCGCGGCTCCGGTTGCTTCGAGGCGATCGGTGACCACCTGTTCGCGCACGACACCAGCAAGGACGGCATGTGGATCCAGACGGTCGCCGAGACCGACTACGGCCGGGTGGCGGTGTGCAAGGACCTCAACTCCATGGGTGATCCGGTCGACTGCAACTTCGACATGAAGGAGAGCGGCCGGGTGCACTTCAAGGTCGAGCTCTGGGACGGCAAGGCCAAGCTCGGCGAGACGCCCTGGTCCGACTTCGTGCCGATCGGCCAGTAGGCCGATTCGGGCAATCGGCCCACGCGGCTGGCCAAGCAAGCGCTCGGGGAGTTAGCTTACCAAGCACTTGCTTGGAGGTGGTTCCGTGTCCGGGAGCGAGCCGCTCACCGTCCCCGCCGCAGTCGCCCTTGCCGCGCAACGCTTTCCGGATTCGGATTCGCTGCTGGACGGCCCGGTTCGGCTGAACTTCGCGCAGCTGCTGGACCGGGTGCGGACCGTGGCGCGCGCCCTGATCGCCGAAGGCATCCGGCCCGGCGATCGGGTCGCGCTGTGCTCGCCGAACACCCACCACTGGGTGCTGGCCGCGCTCGGCGCGCTGTACGCGGGGGCGACGCTGGTGCCGATCAACACGCGGTTCACCGGCTCCGAGAGCCTCGACGTGATCCGGCGTTCGCGCGCTCGAGCACTGGTGATCGCCGGGGAGTTCCTGGGCGTCGACCGGCTGGCCCAGATCCGCGACGTCGACAGCGCAGCGCTCGACCAGCTGCGCACCATCATCCGCGTCCCGGTCGAGGGCGAGTTGGAGCCGGTCGAGGGCACCCGCCGCTGGGACGACCTGGACGCGCTGGCAGCAGCGGTCCCGGAATCGCAGGCCGACGAGGTGGCGGCGGCGGTCACGCCCGACGACGTCAGCGACATCCTGTTCACCTCGGGCACGACGGGCCGGAGCAAGGGTGCGATGAGCGCCCACCGCCAGGCGCTCGGCGTCGCCCGGTCCTGGGCGGCCAACAGCGAGCTGACCGGCGAAGACCGCTACCTGGTGATCAACCCGTTCTTCCACAGCTTCGGCTACAAGGCGGGGCTCCTGCCTTGCCTGCTGCGCGGTGTCGCCGTGCTGCCGCAACTGACCTTCGACGTCGCCGAAGTGCTCCGCCGTGTCGAAGCCGACCGGATCACGGTGCTGCCCGGCCCGCCGACCATCTACCAGTCGATGCTCGACCACCCCGACCGGGATCGCCACGACCTGTCCAGCCTGCGCCTGGCGGTGACCGGCGCGGCAACCGTCCCGGTCGTGCTGGTCGAGCGGATGCAGCGGGAGCTGACCTTCGACGCCGTGCTCACCGCCTACGGGCTGACCGAAGCCGTCGTGGTGACGATGTGCCGGCCCGATGACGACGACGAGACGGTGGCCAGCACCTGCGGGCGCGCCACGTCCGAGCTCGAAGTCCGGATCGCGGGCAAGGACGGTGCTGTACAGCCCGCGGGTGAGGCGGGGGAGGTCCAGGTGCGCGGGCCCAACGTCATGCTGGGCTACCTCGACGACGAAGCCGCGACCGAGCAGGCCTTCGACCGAGGTGGCTGGCTGCGCACCGGCGACATCGGCACCCTCGACGAGCGCGGGTACCTGACGATCACCGACCGGCTCAAGGACATGTACATCTGCGGTGGTTTCAACGTCTACCCGGCCGAGATCGAGCAGGTGCTGTCAAGGCTGGACGGAGTCGTGGACGTGGCCGTGGTGGGAGTGCCCGACGAACGCCTCGGCGAGGTCGGCAAGGCGTTCGTCGTCGGCAGCGCGGATCTGTCCACCGAGGACGTGATGACGCACTGCCGGGACCGCTTGGCGAACTACAAACGGCCCCGGCAGGTCGAGTTCCGCGCCGAACTACCGCGCAACCCCTCAGGCAAGATCCTCAAACGCCTCCTGCGCGACCTGAAGTAGCGCTGACGTGTTTTCGATCTTTTGCTGGGATTCGCCGCCAGGCGAATAGCCCACCCTCGGCGCTTGCACCGCCGCGGGTTCTCAGCGTTCGCCTGGCGAGGACGGCCCGACTGCCGTGTATTGGCATAGTCGGGCACCCGCAGTCCAGGCGGGCGCTGAGGTTCCGCCACCCGCACCGCCCCGCAAAACGAGTGCTTCAGACAGGTTCCCCTACAGCCGCGGGTCCACCGGCTCGGATTCCAGGGCCAGCACGGCGAAGACGCACTCGTGGACCCGCCACAGCGGTTCACCTCGCGCCAACCGCTCCAGCGCCTCCAACCCCAAGGCGTACTCGCGGGCCGCCAGGCCGCGCTTGCGGCCCAGGCCCCGCTGCCGCAGCCGGTCGAGGTTGGCCGGTTCGGTGTAGTCGGGGCCGTAGATGATCCGCAGGTACTCGCGTCCGCGCACCTTCAGCCCCGGCTGCACGAGACTGCGCTTGCCCCTGGTGAGGTTGGCCGCCGGTTTGACGACCACGCCTTCACCGCCAGCTCCGGTCAGCTCCTCCCACCAGGCGATCCCGGCGGCGGTGGAGGTCGGGTCGGTGGTGTCCACCGCGAGCCGACGGGTCGTGGCGAACAGCTCCGAATCCGCCCGCACCAACCGGTCCGCCAGCTCCAGGTGCCAGCCGTGCTCGCGGTCGTGGTAAGTGCGTCCGTCGGTGGCCAGGAGCTGGAACGGCGCCAGCCGGACCCCGCGCAACCCCTCGGTGGGCCAGCAGTAGCGGCGGTAGGCGTCCCGGTAGGCGCTGGCGTTGCCGGCCCGAGCACGGGTCTTCGCCAGCAGCTCGCCGACGTCGACACCCCGCTCGGCTGCAGCAGTCAGCGACTCCAGCGCGGGTGGCAGCGCCGCCTCCGCCGCGGCCCCGACCGAGGCGTACTGGTCGGTGATCAGCGCACCTGCCTTGGCGCTCCACGGCATCAGCTCGGCGTCCAGCAGCAGCCAGTCGGTGTCCAGTTCGTCCCACAACCCGGCCGAGGTCGCCGCCGCGCGCACCCCGGCGAGCAGCTCCGCCTCCTGCTCCGGGACGAAGAACGGGCGCCCGGTCCGGGTGTGCACCGCGCCGGAGCCCTCGATGCCGAACCGGCCCGTCGCATCGTCCCGGCAGACCAGGACGACCGCGCGGGAGCCCATGTGCTTCTCCTCGCAGAGCACGTCCTGCACACCGAGCGCCCGGTAGGCGGCGAACGCTTCCTCCGGGTGTTCGAGCACGTCGGGCCGGTCGGAGGTGGCGACCGGGGCCATCGTCGGCGGCAGGTAGACCAGCCACCGCGGGTCGATGGCGAACCGGCTCATCACCTCCAGCGCGGCGGCCGCGCGCTCGGGCTGGACCGAGATGCGCCCGTGGTGCCGGGTTTCCACGCTCCGCCGCCCGGCGACGTCGTCGAGGTTGAGCACCCCCGGCTCGCGTCGCGACACCGGCTCCGGAGGTGGCTGCCCGGACGGCAGGAGCGGGCGCGACGGCTCGTACCAGACGCGCTGAGCCGCGACCGACACGACTTCGCGCTCCGGATAGCGCAACGCGGTGAGCTTGCCGCCGAACACGCAGCCGGTGTCCAGGCACATCGTGCCGTTGATCCACTCCGCTTCCGGCACCGGAGTGTGGCCGTAGAGCACCATCGCCCCGCCCCGGTACTCGTCGGCCCACGGGTAGCGCACCGGTAGCCCGTACTCGTCGGTTTCCCCGGTGGTCTCGCCGTACAGTGCGAAGCCGCGGACGGTTCCCGACGCCCGGCCGTGGTAGCGCTCGGGCAGTCCGGCGTGCGCGACCACGAGCTTGCCGCCGTCGAGCACGTAGTGCGCGATCAGCCCGCCGCAGAACTCCTCGACCTGCTTGCGGAAGTCCGCCGGCTCGGCCGACAGCTGCGCGAGGGACTCGGCGAGCCCGTGGCCGAGGCCGACGTTGCGCCCGCGCAGCGCGCGAGCCAGCTTGTCGTCGTGGTTGCCGCACACGACCAGCGCCGTGCCGGCCGCGACCATGCCCATGACCAGCCGCAGCACGCCGGGCGTGTCCGGGCCGCGGTCGACCAGGTCGCCGACGAACACCGCCCGCCGCCCGGCCGAGTGGGCGGCCCCGACCGCCCGCTGCTCGCCGTCGCGCTCGATGGCGTACCCGAGATCGCCGAGCAGTTCCTCCAGTTCGGCCCGGCAGCCGTGCACGTCGCCGATGACGTCGAACGGTCCGGTCTCGGCGCGCTTGTCGTTGAGCAGCGGCTGCACCTCGATGCTGGCCGCTTCGACGTCCTCGACGCTGCGCAGCACGTGCACTCGCCGAAAGCCTTCGCGCTGCAAGGACTTCAGCGATCCGCGGAGGTCGGCGCGCTGCTTGCGCACCACGTGCGGACCGAAGTCGCGGTCGGGCCGCTCGGCGTTGCGCTCCTGGCACACCGAACCCGGCACGTCGAGCACGATCGCGACCGGGAGCACGTTGTGCTCCTTGGCCAGTCCGACCAATGTGGACCGCGCGCTGCGCTGCACGTTCGTCGCGTCGATCACGGTCATCCGCCCGGCGGCCAGCCGCTTGCCCGCGACGTAGTGCAGCGCGTCGAATGCGTCCGCGCTGGCTGACTGGTCGTTCTCGTCGTCGGCGACCAGACCGCGGAAGAAGTCGCTGGACAGCACCTGGGTCGGCGCGAAGTGGGTGCGCGCGAAAGTCGACTTGCCCGAGCCGGAAGCGCCGATCAGCACCACCAGGGACATGTCCGGAATGGACAGCTTCATCGGGCCACCTCCGCCCTGGTGAGCACTGCCAGCTGCGTCGGCGCGCCGACCTGCGGGTCCACCGGGCCGACCGGCAGGTGCTCGGCGGTGTAGCCGTACCGCTCGGCCACTGCGCCGGTCCACTCCTGGAACTGGTCCCGAGTCCACTCGAAGCGGTGGTCGGGGTGCCGGAACTGCCCGGCGGGCAGGCTCTCGAATCGCACGTTGTACTCCGCGTTGGGCGTCGTCACCACGACCGCGCGCGGCCGGGCGGCGGCGAACACCGCGTTCTCCAGCGCGGACAGCCTGGTCGGGTCGACGTGTTCGATGACTTCCACCAGCACGGCGGCGTCGTAACCGGCGAGCTCGGGATCGACGTAGGTGAGCGCGGACTGGCGCAGCACGAGCCGTTCGCGCTGGCGCTGCGGCAGCCGCTCGAACCGGCGTTCCGCCAGTTCCAAGGCCCGCGTCGAGACGTCGACCCCGACGATCTCGGTGAACGCCGGATCTTTCAGCAGCTCGCTCAGCAACGCCCCGCTACCACAACCGAGGTCCAGCACGCGCCGCGCACCACATGCCTTGAGCGCCGCGAGCACGCTGCGGTGGCGCTGCACGGCCAGCGGCACGTCGGAATCGGGAGCTTCAGCGACCACCGGTTCGGCCAGCGCGTTGTCCAGTTCGCCTTCGGCGTCGCCGGATTCGGCGAGCTGCGCCAGCGCGGAACGCACGTAGGACTTGCGGTGGGCGAGGTAGCGATGGCTGATCAGCTCCCGCTCCGGGTGCTCGGCCAGCCAGCCGTCCCCGGCGCGCAGCAGCTTGTCCACCTCATCGCCGTGGACCCAGTAGTGCTTCGCGTCGTCCAGCACCGGGATCAGCACGTACAGGTGCCGGAGCGCGTCGGACACGCGGAGGTCCCCGGACAGCTGGAGATCCACGTACCGCGAGTCGCCCCAGCCGGGCACCTGCGGGTCCAGCGGTATCGGCGTGGCCTCGACCTGCCAGCCGAGCGGCTCGAACAACCGGGTCGCGAGACCGGCCCCGCCGCGGCAGGGGACCGCGGGAACCCGGATCCGCAGCGGGATCGGTGTGGCGGCCAGCTCCGGCCGCGCATCGCAGCGCCCGTTCAGCGCCGTCCGGAACACCGAGCCCAGCGCCACCGCGAGCAGCGACCCGGCGGCGTAGGGCCGGTCGTTGACGTACTGGCCGAGCGCGAACGAATCGTTGTGCTTGCCGCGCACCAAGCCGACGGGGTCGACGTCCAGCAGCAGCGCCGCAGTGCACTCGTCCTGTTCCGCGACGGGGTAGAAGACGTGCGCGTTCCCGCCCGCGACCGGGAACGCCTGAGCTTTCCCGGGATGCTTGTGCAGCAGGAAGCCCAGGTCGGTCGCGGGGCTGTGCGTGGTGCTGATGGTGACGAACACACCTCGAGTCTGACGCAATCGACCGCTCCGGCGAAGCGATTTTCGGAGAATCGGCCACGCGAATCCACAGTGGACTGTCCGGAGGGGACGCCTCAGTCGGCGAGACCGGATTGGTAGGCGAACACGACGAGCTGGGCGCGGTCGCGCGCGCCGAGCTTGACCATCGCCCGGCTCACGTGGGTGCGCGCGGTGGCCGGGCTGACCACCAGGCGCTCGGCGATCTCCTCGTTGTTGAGCCCCTCGGCGACCAGGCCGAGCACCTCCCGCTCCCGCTCGGTCAGGGTGTGCAGCTGGGGGTGCGGGCGGCGGGCGCGCGGCTGCATCGAGACGAACTCGCGGACCAGCTGGCGGGTGGCGGACGGCGCGAGCAGCGCGTCACCACCGGCGACCAGCCGGATGGCGCGGAGCAGGTCGACCGGCCTGGTGTCCTTGAGCAGGAACCCGCTCGCGCCACCGCGCAGCGCGCTGAAGACGTACTCGTCGATCTCGAAGGTGGTCAGCACGATCACCCTGGTCCCGGCCAGGTCGGGATCGGCCGAGATCCGCCGGGTGGCCTCCAACCCGTCCACACCGGCCATCCGCACGTCCATCAGGACCACGTCCGGCCGGTGCTCGCGCGCGGCGGCCACCGCGGCCAGCCCGTCGGCGGCCTCCCCGACGCAGGTCAGGTCGTCCTCGCTGTCGATGAGGGTGCGCAGCCCGATGCGCACCAGGTCCTGGTCGTCGACGATCAGCACGGAGATCACGGGGCTCCTTCGAGGGGCAGGCGGGCGCTGACGGTGAACCGGTCGTCCGCGGTGGGACCGGCCTCGAACTCACCGCCCAGCGATGCGACCCGCTGCCGCATGCCGGGCAGGCCGAGCCCACCACCGCCCGCGGACGAGCCGGGCAGCGGGTTGGTGACGGTGAGCGCAACGGCGTCCTCGGAGTGCTCGATGGTCACCTCGGCGCGCTTGTCGTTGCTGTGGCGCAGCACGTTGGTCAGGGACTCCTGCAAGATCCGGTAGCAGGTCAGGTCGACCACCGGCGGCAAGCTCCGCGCCTCGCCGACGGTGCGGAGCTCCACCGACACGCCGGCCTCGCGCATGCGTTGCAGCAGGTCGTCCAGCCGCCCCAACCCCGGTGTCTGCCCGCTGGGGCGACGAACCACCGCCAGCGTCGCGCGCAGCTCGTCCAGCGCGTCGCTGCTGGTGCGGCTGATCGCATCCAGCGCGACCTCGGCCTGCTCGGGCTTCTTCGCCAGCACGTGCAGCGCGACGTCGGCCTGCATCTTGATGGCGGCCAGCCCGTGCCCGACGACGTCGTGCACCTCTTGCGCGATGCGCAACCGCTCGTCGTCGACGCGCTGGCGTAGCTGCTCGGCCCGGTCCCGCTCCGCCGACTCGCGCTGCAGCCGGACGACGCTGCCGATGGCGAACGGCACGGCCACCCACGCCGAGCCGGGGATCACCGCGAACAGGCTCGACGGCCCGGACAGGGTGGTGAAGATGTGCACCAGCTGCACCACGAGCACGCCCAGCGCGACCGGCACCGACGTCGACGGCGGCCGGTGCCGGGCCAGCGAGTAGACCGCCACGATCAGCGACAGCAGGATCGGGCCGTAGGTGTAGCCCAGCACCAGGTAGGTGGAGGTGAACAGCGCGACCGCACCGGCGGCGATGACGGGCTGCCTGCGCCGGAGCACCAGGCTCAACCCCGCGGCGGCCACCAGCCCGAGGCCTGCGGCGTCCAGCGGCCGGAGCGCGGTGCCCGACCACCGGTTCGCCATCGTGGTGCCCACCAGCCCGATCAGCGTGATCACGACGGCGAGTGCCACGTCCGCGCTCAACGATCGCAATGCCCGCATGCGGCGAATTCTCGCCGATCCGGCGGCGCGAGGAGTCGGCTCGGGAGCGAACATCCGCCTACTCCTCTCGACGTACCCGGTTCTCGACCAAGGTACCGCCGTGGAGAACCTAGTCCGATGTGGACGACTCAGCGGTTGCCGTACGGGAAGTCCGGTGCGCGGCGTTCCAGGAAGGCGGCGATGCCTTCGGCGCTCTCCCCGGTTTCGGCCGAGGTCCGCTGCCAGTGCTCAGCCCGCTCGTCGAGCGGTGAACCGCGGTGGGCCAGGTCGACCAGCTCCTTGGAAGCGCGGACGGTGAGTTGCGAGCGGGAGGAGATGGTCGTGGCCAGCTCGCTGACGCGGGCCTGCGGGTCGTCGACGACCTCGTCCACCAAGCGCATCCGCAGGGCGTGCTCGGCGTCGAAGAAGTCGGCTGAGAACAGCAGCAGCTTCGCAGCCGACGGCCCGACCAGCTCGGTGAGCCGGGCGATGCTCGACCGCGGGTAGACGATGCCGAGCTTGGCGGGCGTGATGCCGAACGTCGCCGAATCCGCCGCGATCCGGATGTCGCAGGCAGCGGCCAGCTGGCAGCCACCGCCGATGCACAACCCGTTGATCAGCGCGATGGTGGGCAGCGGGAAGTCGACCAGGGCGCGCTCGGCGGCCACCGTCGGGTTCTCCGCCGCGCCCTCGATCGCGTGCAGCTCCGAGATGTCCGCCCCTGCGCAGAACGTGCCGCCGGCACCGGTGAGCACCACGACGCGTGCCGCGGGATCGACGGCGGCCGCGCACAGCAGCTTCGGGAGCTGCCGCCACATGCTCTCGGTCATCGCGTTGCGCCGGTCCGGGTTGTCGATCGTGATCCACGCGGTGTGCCCGACGACGTCCAGGTCCAGCCTGCCCTTGGCGTTGCTCATCGACTAGTCAGCTTCCCTCGCTCGTGGGCACGTGCCGCGCCGGGTGAGATCGTGGATCTCATCCTCGCCGAACAGCCCGCCCGGGATCGAGGCTATGTGCTCGACCCAACCCGGTGCCTCCGGCGGGCGGCGACTATTTCGGGGTGAGCGCGACAGCTGCTTCGGAGATCGTTTCGAGCACCACGGGCGAGGGCTCGCCGCTGGTGGGTTCGGTCTCGGCGAGCACGACCACCTTCCCGCTGACCTTCGAGTCGTAGTGCTCCCCGGTGAACGGGACGTTCTCGACCAGCGGGCGGATGTCGCCGGTGCCGTGCTCGTCGATGAGCCGGCGGAGCTCGCGGGCGTCCGAAGTGCTGCGCATCCGGACTTTGGAGACCAGCACCGACACGGTGTTGCCGTTGTCGTCGGTGAGCGGGAACTGGACGCGGTGCAGATCGGCGCACGGGGTGCGGGCGAAGAACTCCTGCACCTGGCCGAAGGAGAACGCCCAGCACTCGACGGCGCTTTTGGCCTGCTCACGGCCTTGGCGCAGCTTCAACTGCCGCCACGCTTGCCGGGGTTTCCCCTGCCGGGCGGTCTTCTGCGCTTTGGTGAGGTTCGACTGGATGTTGCGCACGACGGCGGATTCGGCGGCGGAGAGCGCGGAGCTCCCGGTGGAACCGCCGAGCACGCCGGTCCCGATGCCCCCTGACGCGGAGAGCGCGACTGCCGTTCCGGCGGCAGCCACGGCGAGTCCGCCGCGTCCCTTGGCTTTGTGGATCGGATACGTCTTGCCGTTCTTATTCGTCCGGAACCCGATGGGCGGCATTCCGCTCCTCTCGCCTTCGGTCGTCTGCGGTCGGCAGTGTCCGAAATGCGCCTCCGGGCAGTCGCGCGTTCGTTCGCTCGTGACCGGTTCGGAGCAGCGGATTCACCTGGTCGAACCAGTGGTCGATAGCCGTTGCGACGTTCGGGGGTTACCGGGAGGGGGCGGCGTTGGTCGTGCCGGGTGGCTTCGAACGGCGCTCGGTGGTTACGGAGCGAGTTCTCGTGGTGGCGCTCAGTGGATCGTTCGGCCTGGACCGGGGGTATTCGGCCACCCGATCGTGCAAACCTGGCGCAGAGTGGCGAGGATCAGGGGTGAGCCGATCGGAAAGACAGGAGCGGACATGGACGAGGTGACCAACCGTCGCCTGACGGAGGTGCGTTCGTTGGCCGAGGAACTCAACCCCGAGGACATCGAAGCGGAGATCGGTCGCGCGCGGATCGAGGCGTACCAGGCGGGCATGCGGTTCGCCGCCGACTACGTCGAGCACGGCCCCACGCGCGAGGAACGTCCGAACATCCCGCTCCCGCGCGTGTGAGCCGTCCTCGCTCAGCCTCTCGGTCCGCGCAGGGCTTCGTGCGCGGACCGGGAGGCGCGCAGACCGCTCTCGACCGCGCCGTCGATGAAACCGGCCCATCCGGTGGCGAGGTCCGAGCCCGCGAAGCGGACCGCGCCGTGCGGCTCCTGCAGGGCGGCCAGGTACTTGGTCAGCTGGCCCGGTCGCTGCATCGGCCAGGTCTCCCGGGAGAACTCGTCGGCCATCCAGTTGTGGCCGGCGACGTCGACCACTTCCAGGTCGTCGCGCCACGCCCGCAACGCGCGGGTGACCCCCTCGACGTCGTCGGGGGCGAGATCGGCGGCGCGGGTGCCGAAGGCGACCAGCAGGGTGTCGCCCTCCACCGCGTATTCGGGGTGGACGAAGGTCAGGTCGTGGTCGTCCGGCGCGTAGCCGGTGAACGGCGCGACCTCGCCGCGCACCCGGATCCACGTCTTCAGCCCCTGCGACGCGGTGCGCTCGGCGCTGGCGGCCAGTTTGGCGGCAGGTAGTGCGGGCTCGAAGTCGATGCTGCTGAGCACGTTGAGCGGCAGCGTGCAGATCACCTGCCGTGCCGTGATGCGGCTGCCGTCAGCGGTGGTGACGGTGGCACGGCCGGAGTCCTGCGAGACGCTCGTGACCGCTGTGCCGAGGCGGAGTTCGGCGTTGCTGTCGGCGGCGATCGCTCCGATCAGCGCCCCGGTGCCCTCGACGAGCCGGTAGCCGGAGGTCGCCTGGTGGAGCAGGGGCCAGTTGCCGGACGCCGCCGAGCACCAGCGCATCGCCTGGGTGAGCCCGGAGACCGCGGCCGGGCCGTTGAAGTGCTCGGCCCACACACCGGTGGTCACCTCGCGCTCGGCGGGATCGAGGTCGATCTTGGCGAAGTAGTCGGCGACCGAGAGGTGGTCGATCTGGTCGAGGTCGGCGCGGTGCAGCGGCTCGTAGGGGAGCGGGAACCACTCGCGGCTCTCGCGCGCCAGCCGGTCCATGCCGCGCGAGATCAGCGCGTCGAACTCCTCCGGACTGCTCTCGTGCCTGGTGCCGCCGGCGATCCAGTGGACCGCCTGCGAGGCCGGACTCGGCTCGACGCGCTGGCCGTACCGGGTGACTTCGGTCCAGACGTGCGGCTGCAGCCAGTGCACCCAGGTGCCGCCCATCTCCAGGCGCCGGCCCAGGCGCTCATCGGTCCAGGTCCGCCCGCCGATGCGGTCCCGCGCTTCGAGCACGGCGACCGAGTGCCCCCGCAGGGACAGCTCGCGGGCTGCGACGAGACCGGCGAATCCGGCACCGATGACCACGACGTCGTAGGAATCCATGCGCACTCCCCGCATTCCGGGATTGGTCCGAAGCGCATTCTGTTCGGTCGTCGGCGGTGCCCCTATCCGCCGATCGAGCGGTGGGGTCCGCGGGGTGTTCGCGTCCTATGTGGACTGGTGGCACCGGTCCAGTGCGGAGCGGTACACTGCCGGTCCCGCGGATGGGGTGCGGGGTTCGTGGTGAAAGTTGGGAACTGGTTGATGGTTACCGGCAAGGTCGTTCGGTTCGACGAGGTTCGCGGGTACGGGTTCGTGGCCCCCGAGGTGGGCGGCGAGGACGTGTTCATCCACGTCAACGATCTGACCTTCGACAAGCGGCTGGTCGCTCCGGGGGTGGTCGTGGAGTTCGACCTGGAGGAGAGCGACCGCGGCCCGAAGGCGTCGAACGTGCGCATCGTGCGGCAGGTGCCGGCGCAGGCGGGGGAGGGCGGAGCTCCGGCGCCCGATGAGGAGCTCTTCGACGTGCTCTCGGCCAAGGAGTTCCACGAGCTGATCACCGAGTCGTTGCTCGGCGCCTCGCCGAGCATGACCGCTGAGCAGATCCTGCAGGTGCGGCAGAAGCTCACCCAGGTCGCCGTGCGGCACGGCTGGGTCGAGGCCTAGCCGGCACCCGCGCGCCCGGCACGCGGATGCCGGCCGCCGTCAGTCCTCGTCCGGCTTGGCGTGGTTGGGCACGCCCGGGTGCGGGTCGCGGGACAGGTCGATCAGCGGGTGCACGTCGGCGCCTTCCGGCGCGGCGTGGCGGTGCCTGCCCGACTCGGCGTCGCCGGACGTCGGGCGCTCGGATTCGGTGCTCAAGGTGCTTCCTCCGTGGACCGGTGTTGCGCGATGCCGGTCGGCGATCGCAGGTCGACATCAGCATGCCAACCGCGTTCCGCGCGCGCCGGGAGGGCGGGCTGGTCGAGACCCGTGTCACACCCGGTCTCGGCGGTACCCCTGGCCGGTACTACCGTCCAGCGTGGCGCCGACCGCGAGTGTTGACCACTATACCCCCCTAGGGTATAAATTCGGGTGTGGAGGCGCGCAGGTGGCGCGCGGAGCGTGGAGAGGTGGCGCAGATGAGCGAGACGACCTACACCGTGACCGGCATGACCTGCCAGCACTGCGTGCTCTCGGTGACCGAGGAGGTCGGCGAGATCGACGGCGTGACCGGTGTTCAGGTCGACCTGCCGACCGGGGTCGTCACCGTCACCAGCGACCAGGAGATCGGTGCGGACCAGGTGCGCGCCGCGGTGGAAGAGGCCGGATACCAGCTGGCCTCGTGACCCGCGGCCGCTGCTCGTGAGGATGTGACTTGGCGGAGATGACCGACGTGCACGACACCAGCCCTGTCGCCGGGCAGCAGGTCGAACTCGAGATCGGCGGGATGACCTGCGCTTCTTGCGCGGCGCGGATCGAGCGCAAGCTGAACAAGCTCGACGGTGTCGCGGCGACCGTCAACTACGCGACCGAGAAGGCCAAGGTCAACGCTCCGGAGGGTCTCGACCCGCAGCGGCTGGTCGAGGTCGTCGAGGCCGCCGGCTACAGCGCCACCCTGCCCGTGCCGGAGGAGCCGGAGGCCGAGGAGGAGGACGATCCGACGCGGTCGTTGCGGCAGCGGCTGGTGGTGTCGGCGGTGCTGTCGGTGCCGGTGATCGCGTTGGCGATGGTGCCGGCGTTGCAGTTCACCTACTGGCAGTGGATCTCGCTCGTGCTGGCGGCGCCGGTGGTGCTGTGGGGGGCTTTGCCGTTCCACCAGGCCGCGTGGGCGAACGTGCGGCATGGTGCGGCCACGATGGACACCTTGGTCTCGATGGGGACCTTGGCGGCGTTCTCGTGGTCGGTGTACGCGTTGTTGTTCGGTTCTGCTGGTGTGCCGGGGATGACGCATCCGTTCGAGTTGACGATCGAGCGGATGAGTGGTGATGGGTCGATCTATCTCGAGGTTGCTGCTGGGGTGACGACGTTCATCTTGGCGGGGCGGTATTTCGAGGCTCGGTCGAAGCGTCGTGCTGGTGCGGCGTTGCGGGCGTTGTTGGAGTTGGGTGCCAAGGACGTCGCGGTTCTGCGCGATGGCCGTGAGGAACGGATCCCGGTTGAGCGGCTGGCGGTCGGGGATCTCTTCGTGGCTCGGCCCGGGGAGAAGATCGCTACTGACGGTGTGGTCGAGGAGGGTAGTTCGGCGGTCGATGTGAGCATGTTGACCGGTGAGTCGGTGCCGGTCGAGGTCGGTCCTGGCGACAATGTCGTGGGTGCGACGGTCAATGCTGGTGGCCGGTTGGTCGTGCGGGCGACTCGGGTGGGTGCGGACACGCAGTTGGCGCAGATGGCCAAGCTGGTGGAGGACGCGCAGACCGGCAAGGCGGCGGTGCAGCGGTTGGCCGACCGGATTTCGGCGGTGTTCGTGCCGATCGTGATCGCGCTTGCGTTGGGCACGCTGGCGTTCTGGCTCGGCACCGGCGCGACGGCATCGGCGGCGTTCACCGCGGCGGTCGCGGTGCTGATCATCGCGTGCCCGTGCGCCCTTGGTCTGGCCACGCCGACTGCGCTGCTGGTGGGGACCGGTCGTGGTGCTCAGCTGGGCATTCTGATCAAGGGTCCGGAGGTGCTGGAGTCCACTCGTCGTATCGACACCGTGGTGTTGGACAAGACCGGCACCGTCACCACCGGGCAGATGTCGTTGGCCGGTGTGCACGTGGCGGACGGTGTCGACGGTGAGGAAGTGCTGCGCGTCGCTGGTGCGTTGGAGAACGCTTCCGAGCACCCGATCGCCCAGGCCATCGCCCGCGGGGCGCGGGAGCGCGTGGGCGAACTACCTGCCGTGGAGAGCTTCGCGAATGTCGAGGGGCTCGGTGTGCAGGGCGTGGTCGACGGGCGTGCGGTGCTTGTCGGGCGTTCGGCGCTGCTGGCCGAGTGGAGCGCGCAGCTGACCCCGGAGCTGATTGAGGCTAAGTCTGCTGCTGAGGAGCAGGGAAAGACCGCGGTTGTGGTCGCCTGGGACGGGCAGGCTCGTGCGGTGCTGGTCGTGTCTGACACGGTCAAGGCGACTTCGGCCGAGGCAGTGGCGCAGCTGCGGGGGCTTGGTTTGACTCCGGTGTTGTTGACCGGGGACAACGAGGCCGTGGCCCGGTCGGTGGCCGCCGAGGTCGGCATCGACGAGGTCATCGCCGAAGTCCTGCCCAAGGACAAGGTCGAGGTCGTCACGCGGTTGCAGGCCGAGGGCAAGGTGGTGGCGATGGTCGGTGACGGTGTCAACGACGCCGCCGCTCTGGCCCAGGCCGACCTCGGGTTGGCGATGGGCACCGGCACCGATGTGGCGATCGAGGCCAGCGATCTGACCCTGGTCCGCGGGGATCTGCGGGCCGCGGCGGATGCGATCCGGTTGTCCCGCCGGACGCTGCGCACGATCAAGGGCAACCTGTTCTGGGCCTTCGCCTACAACATCGCCGCCCTGCCGCTGGCCGCGGCCGGACTGCTCAACCCGATGATCGCCGGAGCCGCCATGGCCTTCAGCTCGGTGTTCGTGGTCTCCAACAGCCTCCGCCTGCGCACCTTCCGCAGCGCGGTCGCCAGTGCGCCGCTGAAGTAGCGCGTCACCCTCGGTGCCCGTCGACTCCTGTGTTCGGCGGGCACCGTTGTGCTCGGCAGGTGCTGTGGCGGGCGTATTGGGTTAGAACAGGGGTATGGCCGAGTTCAACGCGTCCGACTTGCAGCCGGGCCAGATCGAGTCCAAGGACAACGGCGAGCGGCTGGGCCGCTCCACCGGAGGGTGCTTGGTGCAGCTGCGCCGCCGGGTTTCCGCACCGGGGTTCGCGGTCACCGTCGACGCCGAAGCGCGCCCGGGCGTGCCGACCGAGCTGCTGACCCAGGAGTGGGCCGCGGCCAACGCCGCGTTCTCCCGGTTCATGCGCGAGTTCTGACCGCACGCTCCACAGAGGACTTCGCCAGGCGCAAGTCCTGCTTTGGCATGCGGGCGAAATGAATGGTGCTGGGGACCTTGTGCCGGGACGTTCGTCGATCGAGGATACGTTCCACGTTCGCCCCTAGGTCTCCCGGAGCGCGCATGTCGCACACGTTCACCAGCCGGTCAGGACGAGAACTGGACGCCCAGGTCGGCATCGTCGGCACCGGCACCATGGGAAGCATGCTCGCCTGGCAGCTCGCCCGCCGCGGCGTGCAGGTGCTGGCTTTCGAGCAGTTCTCGCCCGGGCACGACCGGGGTGCGGTCGGCGGTGAAACCCGGCTGTTCCGCCTCGCCTACGCCGAAGGCCACCAGTACGTGCCGCTGCTGCGGGACTCCCTGCGGTTGTGGCGGGAACTGGAGGAGGAAGCAGGCGCGAACATCCTGGCGCAGTGCGGAGGATTGACGATCGGCGACTCCGGAAGCGACTACATCGCCGGACTGCTCGCCAACGCACGCGACACCGATGTGCCGGTCGCGGTCCTGTCCACCGCCGAAGTCGCCGAGCGCTACCCGCAGCACGGCCTGCTCGACGGTGAGATCGCGGTGCTCGACGAGCAGGCCGGTTACCTGCGCTGCGAGCAAGCGGTGCTCAGCGCCACCCGCGTCGCCGAGCGATCCGGGGTGGAGGTGCTGCGCTACACCGAGGTCACCGAACTCGTCGAGGACGGCGACAGCGTCCTGGTGCGCACCGCGGACGGATCGTCGTACCGGGTCGGGCAGGTGGTGGTGGCCGCCGGTTCGTGGTCCGCCCGCTTCCTGCCGGACGAACTGGCCGGTGTGGTCCAGTCCCGGCGAGTGCTGCTGAGCTGGTTCGGCACCGACGACATCGACGCGTACCGGCCCGACCGGTTCCCGATCTTCATCCACCACGGCGGTGGCCGGCACGTCTACGGCATGCCGACCGTGGACGGCGTGATGGTCAAGATCGCCGGGGCCGTCGCGGCCCACCCCGTGCCCGCACCGGAAGCCGTGCAACCGCGGCACAGCGCGGCCGAGATTCGCGAAGTCGCCGACGCCGTGGGGAAATTCCTGCCAGGACTGGATCCGGAGCCTATTCGCACCGACGCCTTCACCGACCTCTACACGACCGATGAACGGCCACTCGTCGGACGAGTCGGCGAGCGGACCGTGGTGACCACCGGGCACTCCGGGCGGGGCTTCAAATATGCCCCCGGGGTGGCCGCGGTGGTGGCCGATGTGCTGTCCGGCAACGACGATCCGCGCTACGACTTCATGTCGCCGAAGCGGTTCTGACGCCCCGGCGTCGCGGTTTCGGCCCCGTGCGGTGCGGGGTATTGCGAGGGCAACCAGCACCGCCGTTGAAAGGACCAGCCATGACCACCGCGCGCGACATCATGCATGCAGGGGCCAAATGCGTGAACGAGGACGACAGCCTGTACACGGCCGCGCAGATGATGCGCGACCTCAAGGTCGGATCGCTGCCGATCTGCGGTCGCGACAACCGGTTGCACGGCATCATCACCGACCGCGACATCGTGCTGCGCTGCTGCGCGGAAGGCCGCGACCCGGCCGAGGTGAAGGCCGGTGAACTGGCCCAGGGCAAGCCGCACTGGGTCGATGCCGGATCCGACGTGGCCAAGGTGCTGACCATGATGGAGCAGTACCAGATCCGCCGGGTACCGGTGATCGCCGAGCACCAGCTCGTCGGCATGATCAGCGAAGCGGACCTGGCCCGCCACCTCACCGACGAGCAGTTGGCGCACTTCGTGGAGAGCGTTTACGCGGCCAGGTGATCCAGCCGTGCTCAGCACCCGGCTGCGGCGGCCGGGTGCTGAGCACTGCGCTCCGGGAAGCGGCCGCCCAGCGCGATATTTATGCTGGTCATTGCCCTACCCGGATTTAGGGTGAAGGGGGCGGAGCCAGATGGCGATACGGGTGTTCGTGGTCGACGACCACGATGTGATTCGCCGCGGCATCGCAGCGCTGGTCGGTGCCGAGAACGACCTGGAACTGGTCGGGGAAGCAGCCAGCGTCGCTGAAGCGCTGGCCTGGGTGCCCAAGGCCGAGCCGCACGTGGCGGTGCTGGACGTGCGGCTGCCCGACGGCAACGGCGTCGAGCTGTGCCGCGAGCTGCAGTCGCAGCTGCCGGCACTGCGCTGCCTGATGCTCACCTCCTTCGACGACCACGACGCGCTCATGGACGCGATCATGGCCGGTGCGGCCGGTTTCGTGCTCAAGGGTGTGGTCAGCCAGGAACTCGTCAGCGCCATCCGCACCGCGGGGTCCGGCCAATCGCTGCTGAGCCAGCAGAAGACCGAGGCGATGCTGACCTGGCTGCGCAAGGAGCAGGAGCAGGCGGATCCGCTGCGCGTGCTGACCGCGCGCGAGCGGGAAGTCCTGGAGCTGATCGGTGAGGGGCTCACCAACCGCGAGATCGCCAAGCGGATGTTCCTCGCCGAGAAGACCATCAAGAACTACGTGTCCCAGATGCTGGCCAAGCTGTCGATGCGGCACCGCAGCGAAGCCGCAGTGCTGGCCACCGAACTGCGACTCGACCGGGATTCGCGCAACAAGCGCTGAGCTGGGGTGCGGCGGGGAGGCCGTCATGTCGTCACGACCGCCCGATGTCGCGGCCGCGGAACTGGTGGCTGCGCCGCGGATGAGCGAAGACGCGTTGCTGACCAGACTGGTGATGGCGCTGCGGGAGCTGCGGGACGGCAACTTCCGACGCCGCCTGGTCCCCTCCGGCGGCGGCCTGGTCGCCGAGATCGCCGTCGTGTTCAACGAACTCGCCGAGCGGAACCAACTGCTGGTCGGGGAGCTGCAGCGGGTCAGCGACGCCGCGGACAGGGGCGAGTGGCCGATAGAACCCGTCGCGCTCGACGGGGCGAACCAGGGCGGATGGGCGGTCGCGGCGAACGCGGTCAACGACGTGGTCGGCAGCCTGCTGGCACCGGTGGCCGAGCTCAACCGCGTGCTGGACGCGCTCACCCGCGGCGACCTCACGCAGCGGATGTCGCGCCGCGGGACCGACGGGAAGCTGCCCGGCGAGGTGGCCGGGTTGAACACCGCGGTCAACGACCTGCTCGACCAGCTCTCCGCTTTCGCCCAGGAGATCACCAGGGTGGCGCGGGAGATCGGCACCGAGGGCAAGCTCGGCGGCCAGGTCCAGGTCCCCGGCCTGACCGGTACCTGGCTGGATCTGGCCGACGCGGTCAACGGCATGGCCGCCGACGTCACCGGACAGCTGCGCGACGTCTCCCACGTCGCCAAGGCCGTCGCCGCAGGTGACCTCAGCCGCAAGATCACCGTCGAGGTCTCCGGCGAGACCCTGGAGCTGAAGGAAACCATCAACACGATGGTCGACCAGCTCTCCGCCCTGGCCGACGAGGTCACCCGGGTGGCCCGCGAAGCGGCCAACGAGGGACGGCTGGGCGGTCAGGCCGAGGTGCCCGGCGCGGCCGGCACCTGGCGCGCTCTGACCGAATCGGTCAACTTCATGGCCCGCAACCTGACCAACCAGGTGCGCAGCATCGCCCAGGTGGCCACCGCGGTGGCGCGGGGTGACCTGTCGAAGAAGATCGACGTGGACGCCCGCGGGGAGATCCTGGAGCTGAAGAACACGATCAACACGATGGTCGACCAGCTCTCCGCGTTCGCCGACGAGGTCACCAGGGTGGCGCGCGAGGTCGGCACCGAGGGCAAGCTCGGCGGTCAGGCGCGCGTGCACGGCGTGGCCGGCACCTGGAAGGACTTGACCGACAACGTCAACATCATGGCCGACAACCTGACCAACCAGGTGCGCAACATCGCCCAGGTGGCCACCGCGGTGGCCGGGGGAGACCTGTCGAAGAAGATCACCGTGGAGGCCAAGGGAGAGGTCGCCGCACTGGCCGAGACGATCAACGGGATGGTCGAGACGCTGCGCGCCTTCGCCGAGCAGGTCACCCTGGTCGCCCGCGAGGTCGGCACCGAGGGCAGCCTCGGCGGTCAGGCGCGGGTGCCCAACGTCGCGGGCACCTGGAAGGACTTGACCGACAACGTCAACATCATGGCCCGCAACCTGACCAACCAGGTGCGCAACATCGCCCAGGTGACGACCGCAGTGGCCCGCGGCGACCTGTCGAAGAAGATCGACGTGGACGCCCGCGGGGAGATCCTCGAGCTGAAGACGACCATCAACACGATGGTCGACCAGCTGTCCGCCTTCGCCGCCGAAGTGACCCGGGTGGCGCGCGAGGTCGGCACCGAAGGCAAGCTCGGGGGTCAGGCCGAGGTCGCCGACGTCTCCGGCACCTGGCAGCGGCTCACCGAGAGCGTCAACCGGCTCGCCAGCAACCTCACCACCCAGGTGCGGGCGATCGCGCAGGTGGCCACCGCGGTCACCGAAGGAGACCTCACCAGGCAGATCACCGTGGACGCCTCCGGCGAGGTCGCCGAGCTCAAGGACAACATCAACGCGATGATCAGCAACCTCAAGGAGACCACCCGGGACAACCAGGAGCAGGACTGGCTCAAGACCAACCTGGCCCGGATGTCGGCGCTGATGCAGGGCCAGCACGACATGGACGCCCTCGCACAGCTGATCATGAGCGAGCTGGCGCCGCTGGTGTCGGCCCAGTACGGCGCGTTCTTCCTCAACCGGACCGACCAGGACGGGCACGCGTACCTGGAACGCACCGCCGGGTACGGCCGCCCGCCCGGCAACGGCCGTGCGCTGCGCTTCGAACCGGGGGAGTCGCTGGTCGGCCAGGTCGCGGTCGACCGCAAGTCGATCGTGGTGAACAGCGCGCCGCCCGGCCACATCCGGATCGGCACCGGGCTCGGCGAGATGACCCCGGCGAACGTGGCGATCGTGCCGGTGCTGTTCGAAGGCGAGGTCCTCGCGGTCATCGAGCTCGCCTCGGTCACCGAGTTCACCCCGGTGCACCTGGACCTGCTGGAACGCCTGAAGGAAACCATCGGCGTCGACGTCAACACCATCGTCGTCAACTCGCGCACCGAGTCGCTGCTGGCCGAATCCCAGCACCTGGCCAGGGAGCTGCAGGCCCGCTCCGAGCAGCTGCAGGAGCAGCAGACCGAACTCCAGCGCTCCAACACCGAGCTGGAGGAGAAGGCCGCGCTGCTGGCCGCCCGCAACCGCGACATCGAGCTCAAGAACATCGAGATCGAGCAGGCCCGGCAGGAACTCGAAGAACGCGCCCGGCAGCTGTCCCAGGCCTCGGCCTACAAGTCGGAGTTCCTGGCCAACATGTCGCACGAGCTGCGCACCCCGCTCAACAGCGTGCTGATCCTGGCGCGGCTGCTGTCGGACAACATGGACGGGAACCTGACCCCGCAGCAGGTGGACCTGGCCAAGACCGTGCACCAGGCCGGCACCGACCTGCTGCAGCTGATCAACGACGTGCTCGACCTGTCCAAGGTGGAAGCCGGCCAGATGCACCTGCTGCCGGAAGACGTGGAACTCGCCGACCTGGCCGCGCACGTCGAATCGCTGTACCGGCCGCTGGCGGCGGACAAGGGACTGGACTTCGACGTGATCGTGGCACCATCGGTGCCGCCCACGGTGCGCACCGACCGCAGCAGGCTGGAGCAGATCGTGCGCAACCTGCTGTCCAACGCGGTCAAGTTCACCGACAAGGGGCGGGTCGAACTGCGGATCCGCCTGGCCCAGCCCACCGAGGTCACCAGGCAGGGCCTGCGGCAGGCGAACCAGCGGCTGGCGTTCGCGGTCCGCGACACCGGCATCGGCATCCCCGCCGACAAGCTGAACCTGATCTTCGAAGCCTTCCAGCAGGTCGACGGCACCACGGTCCGCAAGTACGGCGGCACCGGACTGGGGCTGTCCATCAGCCGCGAGCTGACCGCGCTGCTCGGCGGCGAGCTGCAGGTGCGCAGCGACCCCGGGCACGGCAGCACCTTCACCCTCTACCTGCCGGTGGAGACCAGGTCCGCCGCGGTGCCGGAACAAGTGGAGGGGCCGGTCACCCGGACGCATCCGCCGAGCGAGGCGGAGAGCAGCATGGACGTCTCCGCGGAGGGCATCGACCCGCCGATGCGCTCGACCGAGCTGATCCGGCAGGAGGGCCACCAGCACATGCGGCGCTCCAGCGAGCCCGAGCAGCACACGTCACCGCGGTTCAACGGTGAGAAGGTGCTGGTGGTCGACGACGACTACCGCAGCGTGCAGGCGATCACGACGCTGCTGGCGCAGCACGGGCTGCAAGTGGTGCACGCGGACAACGCCCTGGCCGGGCTCAGCGCGCTGCAGCAGCACGCGGACATCGTGATCGTGCTGATGGACGTGATGATGCCGGAGATGGACGGCAACGCCACCATCCGGCTCATCCGGGAGATGCCGCGCTACCGGGACCTGACGATCATCGCGGTCACGGCGAAGGCGATGAAGGGCGACCGCGAGCAGAGCATCGCCGCCGGGGCCACCGAATGCATGAGCAAGCCGGTCGACGTGAACCGGCTGCTGGAACTGCTCTCCGAACACCTGCCCGCCGGACTGGCCGCCGACGAGGAACCGGGGTGAGCCTCAGTCGACCTGTTCGGAGTCCTCGCAGAGCGTGGTCGGCAGTTCCGCGAGCTGCTCGCGGAACTTCTGCGCCCACGCGAGGTCGCTCGCGAAGGTGGCGTCGAAGTGGTCGATGCCGTGCGGATCAGCCATGGCGCACTCCTGACGTCGATTGCTCGCAGGCTGTATCCGGACACCATAACCGCTGGTGGAAGGGGATAGACCGGCGGCTTCGCGAACTGCTGGGGCGGTTGTGGCCCGACGCGCCGGGTGGGGCGGTTGCGCACCCCGCCCGGCGCTCGGAAACCGGCGCAAATCACATTTCCGGGCCCTTCGCCCCTATTGCGACCGGCTCCGGATCGGGTTCGACCTCCGCGGCGAACAGCGGGTCGTGCTGGAGCTCCCGCCACAACGAGACCGCGAGCGCGAGCATCACCAGGACGAACGGCGCGGCTGTGACGATCACCGTGTTCTGCAGGGCGTCCAGCCCGCCGGAGACCAGCAGGACGATCGCGGTCACGCCGGTGAGCGCGCCCCACAAGGCCAGCACCGACGTGCGCGGCCGGGGCGCGCCGTCGGAGGACAGCATGCTCAGCACGAAGGTGTTGGCGTCAGCGCCGGAGACGAAGAACAGCAGGACGAGTGCCATCGCGATCACCGAGGTCACGGTCGGCCACGGCAGCGTTTCCAGCATGGCGAAGATCGCGTTGTTCGTGTCCGCCGCGGCGTCCTGCGCGATGTGTCCGCCGTTGAAGGAGTCGTGGAAGATCGCCGACCCGCCGAAGGCGGTGAACCAGAGGAAGAACACCGCGCTGGGAACACCGAGCACCGCCAGCACGAACTCGCGGATGGTGCGGCCCTTGGAGATGCGGGCCAGGAAGACGCCGACGAAGGCGCCCCACGAGATCCACCAGGCGAGCATGAAGTAGGTCCAGCTCTGCATCCACTCGAGCTCGCCGAAGGTCCCGGTGCGCAGGCTCATCGGGATGAAGTCACCGACGTAGAGGCCCAGCGATTCCACCAGCAGGTTGAACACGAACCCGGTCGGCCCGAGCACCAGCACGAAACCGAACAGCACCACCGTCAGACCCATGCTGGTCTCGCTGAGGAAGCGGATCCCCTTGTGCAGACCGGTGATCGCGGAGATCGTGAACAGCAGCGTGACGACCGCGATGATCGCGATCTGGGTGCCGGTGCCGCCGGAGGCGCCGAACACCCGGGCCAGGCCGCCGTTGATCTGCATCGCGCCCAGTCCGAGCGAGGTGGTCGTGCCGAACAGCGTCGCGAAGATCGCGAGCACGTCGATCGCCTTGCCGATCGGGCCTTCGACGCGGTCGCCGAGCAGCGGCCGCAGCATCGGGCTGATCAGGCCCTTGCGCCCCTTGCGGTGGGTCGAGTAGCCGAGCGCGATGCCGAACACCGCGAAGATCGCCCAGGCGTGCAGGCCCCAGTCGAAGAACGAGTACTGCATCGCGACCGCGGCGGCGTGCTTGGTGCCGGGCTCGGCCAGGCCGTGGGGTGGGGCGACGAAGTGGGTGATGGGTTCGGACACGCCGTAGGAGACGAGACCGATGCCCATCACCGCGGCCAGGATCATCGCCAGCCAGCTGACCGTGCTGAACTCCGGGCGGTCGCTGTCCGCGCCGAGCCGGATGCGTCCGAAGCGGCTGAACGCGAGGACGGCCAGGAAACCCAGCATGGCCAGGCTGGCCACCAGGTAGACCCAGCCGAAGGAACCGGTGATCCAGTTCAGCGCCGCTTTGGTGGCGGTGTCGAGGCTGTCGGTGAACACGGTGGCCCACACGACGAACAGCGCGCACAGCGCCACCGACGTGTAGAAGACCGTGCCCAGCCGATCAGGTGGGGACGAAGTTGGGTTGGCTCGCGCCATGAGTTGAACTCCAGTGGAAGCGTGATCGCCTGCTCTCGGCATCCGCGCAGGAAGAGCAGGGCGGGCGTGCGCCGCGGCCGGACAGGCGTTGCGCGTCGACGGCGGGCGCGGTGTGGGACTGGTGGAATCTCTTCCTGTCGATGATCGCGGCGCAGCGAGTGCTGGATCCAGGCGGAGCGAGCAGGTGCCGCGCGGAAAGGCCCGCCGCCGAACAGGAGACCCTACCGGACCGTCTCCGGGCGCTGGTCAGCCCCGATCACATTGCGTGTTCCGAACGCTGATATGCGCAGTATTGCGCGAATCGCGCAGACCTGTCTATGGTGATCCCGTCGTCGCGGTGGGGGAGTGGCGGGTGGCCGAATTGGGCTGTGGCGAAAAGAAAAGCAGGTGATCATGGGATCGCGAGTGCTGGTTGTGGCGGACGACCTCAGCGGTGCCGGTGACTCCGGTGTTCCCTTTGCATTGCGCGAAATGCGCACACTGCTCGCTCTGGACGACACCGGAGACGCAGAGGTCTTCGTCGCCGACACGGACAGCAGGCACGCGACCCCGGAGGTAGCGGCGAAACGAGTAGCGGAAGCACTGCGCGGCCACTCCGACGGCCGGGTCGTGTTCAAGAAGATCGACTCGACGCTGCGCGGCAACCTGGCCGCCGAGATCGGCGCGATCGTGGCGCACGCCGGCGGCGGCGGAGTCCTGCTGTGCCCAGCATCCCCGGCCACCGGACGAACCGTCCTCGGCGGAGTCGTCCACATCGACGGAATTCCCCTGCAGCACACGCAAGCCTGGGCGACTGAGGCAGCCGAACCGCCAGCGGACATCGTCTCGGCGCTTGAACCGCTCACGGTGAAGCGCATCGCGCTGGCCTCGATCCGAGGTGACGCCGCAGCGCTCCGAACCCACCTGGCCGAACTGCTCGCGGAGGTCGACGTCGTCGTGTGCGACGCCGTGGCGGAGAGCGACCTGCGCGCCGTCGTGACGGCAGGGATGGCTGCTCCGAAGCGGCCCCGCTGGGTGGGGTCGGCGGGACTGGCCGACGCCCTCGCCGAGCAGCTGCGGCCAGGACGCGAGGTGGAACCCCCGCCCCCGGTCAACGGTCACGCGCTCGCGGTGGTGGGCAGCGCTAACGGAATCTCCCGCCAGCAGGCCGATTTCCTCGCGGAGCACTTTCCGCACACCCGGCGCTTATCGGTGCGGAACTTGCTCGACGCCAACGCCGCTGCGCTCGCCCGCATGTCGGAACAGGTTCGGGATGCGTTGAAGACGGGTGACGTCGTGGTCACCCTGGACGGACCTGTGGACGTCAGTGTTGCGCGGCGGCTGAACACAGCGCTTGCCGAAGTTTGCGCTCCTGCGACTAGTGGGGCTGCGTTGTTGGTGCTCACTGGGGGTGAGACCGCTCGGGCTGTCTTGAGCCGGCGGGGTGTTACTGGGCTGCGGTTGCTGAACGAGCTTGAGCCAGGGGTTGTTCTGGCTCGGACCGAGCCTCAGCCTGGGTATGTGATCACCAAGGCAGGTGGGTTCGGTACGCCGGAGACCTTGCACCGGGCCGTTACCGCGGCTCGGTGTGGGCGGGATTTCTGACTCCTGCTGCGGGGTTTTGGTGGCGGTTGCAGGGTGCTTTCTACCTGTGTTTGTTGGGTTGTTGGTGGGGGTCATCCCCGTGGTTGGTGGATTGTGGGGGCTGTGCTCCGGATGTCAAGCCCGGCCTTTGGCCGCCCCTGCGGGGTTTCAGGCTTGACATCCGGACCCCAGCCCCGTTTCGGCTTTGTGTCACGGGGATGACCCGGTGTGGGATGGACTCCGGTTCGGTTGTATCGGGCCGGTCGCGGGGTGGTGGGGGCTGATGGGGGTCCGGTTGGGGGGTGTTGAGTGCTGCCGACCGGTTGGGTGCGGGGGTTCTCCGGGGGGCGGGGTTGCTGTTTGGCGGGGTGTGGTGCTGTGGGATTGGTGGTGGGTGAGTGTCGCCTGACGGCGTGTCGGCCCGGTGCTGTTCCGAAGTGTGTGGTGGTGGACCACCGGGTGACTGTCCACATAGGCTGGATGGGCTGCCGTGAAACGCGAAGAGAATGTCGCTAAGGGTTCGTGTTTCCTTGGTGTGGAAGGGTTTTCGCGTTGTTCTGCTGGCGTTGATCACCTTATTGGGCGACGGTTATGTGCTCGAAATTCTGTTCGATGGTTGAGAGAATAGAGGCATGACACCGCTGATGACCGCTGTTGATGCGCCGCCCGCTGCTGCGGGTGTGGTCGCGTCCTCGACCACGCCCGAGCTGGGCGGGGTCGGGTCTGGGCTGGTGTCGGTGGTGTCGTCGTTGACTGATGAGGAGTTGACTGCGCGGATTGGTGAGATGGAGGCCTGGATCCGTCGGGCGCGGATGGAGCAGTTGCGGCTGATCGCCGAGGCTGACCGTCGTCGCGTGTATGCGGCGCGGGGTGCGCGTTCGACGCAGGTGTGGTTGAAGAGCCTGCTCAACATCGATGGCCCTGACGCCACCGTCCGGGTCCGTCTGGCTACCGCCACCACCGCCGATGCCACCAACACTGTCGACTCCGACGAGTCTGGTTCTGCTGGCAGGGTGGAGCTGCCTGTCGTGTCGGAAGCGCTCGCCGAGGGTGTGATCGGTGTGGATCACGCCAATGTCATTTGCCGTTGCCTGTCCCGGTTGCCTGAGCGTGCTCGTGGCCGTGCGGGTGAGGTGGAGCGGCTGTTGGTGGAGCATGCGTGTCGGTTGTGTCCGCGTGATCTGGCCAAGCTCGCCGACCGCATCCGTTACGCCCTCGACCGCGAGGGTGTGGTGCGTGATGAGGAGGCCCAGTTCGAGGCGCGGGAGTTGCACTATGCGACCGCCCGGGACGGGATGCTGGTGATCAAGGCTCGTCTGGACCGCGAGGCGGGCGCGAAGTTCGTCGCGGCGTTGCAGCCGTTGGCCGCCCCGCGTCCGGAGGAGGACGGGGTGAAGGATCCGCGCACGGTGGGGCAGCGCAACGCCGACGGTTTCACGGCCCTGCTCGACCTTGCTCTGGAGTCCGATGGCATGCCCCGCACCGGCGGCCAGCGCCCCCACCTGACGGTCACCATCAACTATGAGGACCTCGCCGCCACCCTCCAGAACAACGAGATCACGGCGTTGGGCGGGGCGGGAACGCTGGAGGCCACCGGCCAGGTGCTGAGCCCGCAGACGATCCGCCGGATCGCCTGCGACAGCGACGTCCTGCCGATGGTGCTCGGCGGCGACAGTCTCCCCCTGGACGTGGGGATGTCTCAGCGCACGGCCCCGCCTCACCTGCGTGCGGCACTGCTGGCCCGCGACGGGACGTGCGCGTTCCCGGGGTGTGATCACCCGCCGGGCACGCCGCAGGCGCATCACGTCCGGCACTGGATCGATGGTGGCCCGACACGGGTGGACAACATGGTGATGCTGTGTGCCCACCATCACCGAACCATCCACACCCAACACTGGAACATCACCCTGGACCGGGGGCGCCCGGTGTTCACGCCACCGTCCAGTGTGGATCCGGATCAAACACCCCAACCAGGCGGGAAAGCCGCCCCCGTCCTACACAAGCATGCCCTCGAACAACTCATCCCCACACCACGAACACCACTCGAGGACACCCGATGACCACCGGCGCACGGCCGGTGGGGCACCCTGCCCTGCCCTCAGCCTGAAACCCAGCATCTCGGGCATTCGTCCCAGCCGAAACCGACACCCGCTAGACACGAACGACGAAAAATCCGCGACACGCCAAACGGAATCCGGCCGACACAAAGTCGGCAAGAACGTAACCGATGACCCGCTCGAACACGCCGCAGGCGACCTCGACCCGCCCCTGATCCCACGGCCAGAACCCACTACATCCCGCAAGCCCGCTGCATGGCCCGCTGTGAAAGGAGACCCGCCGGTGATACCCACCAACCCTCAACCCACCGTCCATCAGTTCCAGCCGCCTCGAGTCCGGCCCGATGGTGTCGAGATCCGGGGTCCGTTCCATACCGGGTCATCCCCGTGACATAAAGCCAAAACGGGGCTGGGGTCCGGATGTCAAGCCTGAAACCCCGCAGGGGCGGCCAAAGGCCGGGCTTGACATCCGGAGCACAGCCCCCACAATCCACCAACCACGGGGATGACCCCCACCAACAACTGAACAGACACAGGTAGAAAGCACCTTGAAAACTCAACAGCGAAAACAAGAACCAGCCGCAGAAGAGGGCAACAGACTCAAGAAGAACGAGCAGCACAGGTCCGCAACCCATCAACGAGCAAAGCCCGATCAAGACCCCGCCCGATGAAAACGACCTTGCTACGACGAGAGTCCCGCCCCCAAGGCTCAGCAGGACGAAGCTCGAACAACCGGTGAATCCCCTGCAGGACGAACCGCCGAGCATCCGCCCGAACAGCGAGAACGCCCTTGAGTCGGTAGAGGTCGTCACCGTGCGCAGCGGTGAGCCGACCAAGCCACTCCCGAAGAGCGTCCTCGTCGAGATCCCCGTCGACAGCGCTGTCCAGCTCGATCCCGACGGAACTCACAGCAGGATCGTGGAAGTGCTCCTGCTCGTCCAGCCAAGCAGGATGCACGATCCGGTTGAAGGCGCCGACGCCGAGGATGTCGGTGAGATCGACCTTCGAGTAGTTGGAGGTGAAGATCTCGGCAGTGGCGTTGATCCCGCGTAGGCGTACTCGTAGGGCGTCGAGTTCGGATTCGGTCACCAGGTCGATCTTGTTGAGCACCAGGCGGTCAGCGAAGGCGATCTGGTCCACGGCTTGGTGGCCCACTCCGGCCCCGTCCAGGTGCTGGCCGATGTGCTTGGAGTCGACCAGGGTCACGATCGCGTCCAGGGCGAAGTGCTCGCTGATCTCCTCGTCCGCGTAGAAGGTCTGCGCGACGGGGTTGGGGTCGGCGAGGCCGGTCGTTTCGATCAGCACCCGGTCGATCTTCTCCTTGCGCTCGATCAGCTTGCGCAGGATGTCGATCAGGTCCGTGCGGGCCGTGCAGCAGATGCAGCAGCCGTTGGACATCTCGAAGAACTCCTCGTCGGAGCGCAGGACCAGCGCGTCGTCGATCGGAATCTCGCCGAACTCGTTCTCGATGACCGCGATGCGGTGCCCGTGTTCGGCGGTGAGGATGTGGTTGACCAGCGTTGTCTTTCCAGCGCCGAGGAAACCGGTCAGCACGGTCACGGGAATCTTGCTCATCGTCGTCCTCCATCGCTGCCCAGCAGTCGGCGGGCGTCGGTGCGTGCGGTTGCCGAGACCACGATCCGGTCACCGGCGAAGTCGGGGCTGCGCGTCGCGTCGAGCCCCATCCGGGATGTGGTTCCGCCCGGATCCGACGAAGGGTCCAGCGGCGATCCCGGAAGTCCATCCACCACGAACAGATCGCGGTGCGGTTGGAAGTGCGTGGCCAGCGCCCACAGCACTTCGGCGTCGGACGTGATGTCCACGTCGGTGTCCACGGCCACGGCCGTCTTCACGTACGGGTCCCAGCCGAGCAGGCCGAGCAGCACCTGGCGGGCCTGGCCCGGTCGAGATTCGCGCATGGCTACGTAGCAGTGGAAATGGGTGCCCGACGTCGGGTAGTGCACTGCGGTCACATCGGGGAAGCGGTCCTTGAGCTTCTCCGCCAACTCCGATTCCCGCGGTACCCGTGCGAGGTTCAGGTGGTCCGCGGTGTTCCCGCCCGCAACATCCACCAGCAGCGCGTCATCGCGGCGCAGGACCGTTTCGACCCGCAGCACGTTGTTCGTGGAGCGGTGCGACGAGTACCCGGAGAACTCGCCGAACGGTCCCTCCTCGGCGTTCTGCTGCGGGTCGATGGTGCCCTCCAGCACGAACTCCGCCCACGCCGGCACGCCGATGCCGTGTCGGGGAGTGCGCACCAGGTCCAGCGGTTCACCGAACAGGCCGCCGGCCACGGCGCGCTCGTCCACATCCGCGGGGACGCGGGCGGAGGCCGCGAGCATGAACAGCGGGTGTCCGCCGATGACCATCGCGACCGGCATCGGCTCCCCGCGCTCGGCGTACTTCGCCAACAGCCGCCACAGGTCACCGCGCGAATGCAGGCTCGTCGCCAGCTCGGTGGGGGAGTGCACCATGGCGCGGTGGTAACTCAGGTTCCCCACCCCGGTGTCCGGATCCTCGGCGACCACGATGCCGCTCGTGATGTAGGGCGCCCGGTCGGACGCGAAGTGCTGGAACATCGGGACGGTCGCCAGGTCCACCACCTCGTCCGCCACCAACGGCGCGGAGTCGACGATGCGCGGTGCGAGCATCCGCGAAGCCCGGGACTGGTACGCCTCGTGCAGCCGTCCGGGCTCGGCGTCGAGGAACCGGGCTATTCGATGCCGGGCGGCGAAGACATTGGTCACCACCGGTGAGGAAACGCCCTCGACCGCGTTGCACACCAGCATCTCGTCCCGGCCGCGTGCGATCAGCTCGTAGATCAGCCCGGTCACGCCCTCGGCGGACACCGGCTCGTCCACCACCAGGACGTCGTCAGGATGCGCGCGCCGGTACTCGGTGAAGAAAGTGTGCGCGTCCTGGCGCGGGGAAAGGTTCACCGGGCTGCTCCTAGTTCTCGACGGGCGCCTTGCCAGCGCAGGAAGAGGTCGTGTTCGATGCCGAACTGGTCCAAGACCTTGCCGGTGAGGTGCGCCAGCAGGTCGTCGACCGACTCGGGCCGGTGGTAGAAGGCAGGCACCGGGGGCAGCACCACCGCCCCGGCCTCGGTGACCGCTGTCATGTTGCGCAGGTGCACCAGGCTCAGCGGTGTTTCGCGGGTGACCAGCACCAGCCGTCGACGTTCTTTCAGGCAGACGTCGGCGGCGCGGGTCAGCAGGTCGTCGCTGTAGCCGTGCGCGATCCCGGCGAGCGTCTTCATCGAGCACGGCACCACGACCATCCCCGCGGTGCGGAACGAGCCCGAGGCGATGCTTCCGGCGATGTCGCCGCGCCGGTGGCAGACATCGGCGAGCGCGGCCACGTCGGCCGGCCGGAGCCCGGTCTCCAGCTCGATGGTGCGGTGCGCGGCGCGGGACATCACGAGGTGCGTCTCGACCCCGTCGATCTGCTGCAGGCTGGTCAGGAGGTGGATGGCGAGGTGCGGTGCGCTGGCTCCGGTCACGCCCACCACGAGTCGATCAACCATCTCGTTCCCTCCGCAGGTGGAACAGGGCGTTGAGGACCACCGCCAGCACGGTGCCGGTGGCGACCCCGCTGTCCAGGAAGACCTGCGCGACGAACGGCAACTGGTGGTAGAGGTCCGGTGCACCGGTGGGCGCCAGGCCGACGCCGAGCGCGATCATCACGACCACGAGGTTCCCGGACCGGCTGAAGTCCACTTCGGACAGGAGCTCGATGCCGGAGACGGTCAGCGCGGCGAAGGTGACCACCGCGACCGCGCCGATCACCGGTTGCGGGATCGCTGCCACCAGTCGGCCGATCGGCTGCACCACGCCCAGCAGCACGAGGATCACACCGCCGACCGCGACCGGGTAGCGGCTGCGGACCTTGGTCAGCGCGATCAGCCCGATGTTCTGCCCGAACGTGGTGTAGGCGAAGCCGTTGAAGATCCCGCTGAGCGCGGTCAGCAACCCGTCCACCCGCAGCAGCCGGCTGATCTCGGCGGGCCCGACCTTCCGGCCCACCACCTGCCCGACGGCCAGCCCCTGGCCGGAGGCCTCCACGGTCAGCACCAGTACGACGATGAGGAACAGCAAGATCGACGGGAGGTCGAACTGCACCATCCCGTAGTGGAACGGTTCGGGCACGCCCAGCACCGGCCCCGAGCCGACGCGGGTCAGCGCGCCCATCCCGGCGATCCAGCCGACGATCGCGCCCACGACCAGCGCGAGCAGCAGCGAGAGCTGCCCCAGCAGTCCGCGCAGGAACCGGGAGAACACCACGACCAGCAGCACGGTGAACCCGGCGATCAGCAGGTTGCCCGGTGCGGCGTAGTCGGGGGCGCCCGGGTCCTTCCCGGTGATCAGCCGGAGGCCCACCGGGATCAGGGTGAGGCCGATCAGCGTGATCACGGTCCCGGTCACCACGGCGGGGAACAAGCGCATCAAGCTGCCGAAGAACGGTGCCAGCAGGACCCACAGCACGCCGCCGACCAGCAGCGAGCCGTACACGGTGGGCAGACCCTTGGACTGCCCGATGAGGATCATCGGCACGATCCCGTTCGACGCCGCGCCGACCACCAGCGGCATCCGGATGCCGAACTTCCACAGGCCCAGCGACTGGAGGATCGTGCCGATGCCGGCCAGCACGAGGTCGATGCAGACCAGGGTGGCGATCTCGTCCTGGCCGAGTCCGAGGGCGGAACCGACCACCATCGGCACCACCACGGCGCCCGCGTACATCACCAGCACGTGCTGCAGGCCCAGCAGGACCAGGTGGCCCCACGGCGGCCGGTCGTCCACTCCTGAGTCCGATGTGGACGGGATCTCGCGCACCATCTCGTCCACCTCTCAGGAAGTTCGCCGGTTGAGCACCAGGTTCAGCAGGAAGGCGGCGATGCCGCCGGCCGCGATACCGGAGGAGAGCACCGGTTGCAGGACACCGGGCAGGTTCGCGTAGAACTCGGGCGCGCCCACCGGAAGCAGGCCGAAACCGAAGGAGATGGCCACGATCAGGATGTTGCGCGGATTCCCGAGGTCCGCCTGGGCCATGATCTTCACGCCGACCGCGCCGACGGTGCCGAACATGACCACCCCGACTCCGCCCAGCACCGGTCCGGGCAGTGAGGCGACGACCGCGGCGAGCTTGGGCAGCAGGCCGATCACGACCAGCAGCGCCCCCGCGGTGGCGACCACGAACCGGCTGAGGACCCGGGTCATGCTCACCAGACCGACGTTCTCGCCGAAGGTGACGATGGTGAACGAGTTGAACACCCCGGCGACCGCGGTGCCGACCCCGTCGGCCCGCAGCGCGCGGGCGAGTTCCTCGCGGCCGACGTCGCGGCCCGCGATCTGCCCGATCGCCAGGGTGTCGCCGGTGGATTCCACCATGTTCACCAGCTGGATGATGATCATCGGCAGGATCGCGGCGATGGTGAACTCGGGGAGCCCGAACGCGAACGGGTGCACCGCGCCGAACCAGGATGCCTCGCCCACCGCGGAGAAGTCGGCCAGTCCGAGGGGCAGCGCCACGAGCGTGCCCAGGACGAGCGCGGTCAGGATCGCGAAGCGCGCGATGGCGGCCGGGGCGAAGGCTTCCAGCAGCACCACCAGCAGGATTGTGCCCAGCGCCATGAGCAGTCGGGTGGGGGAGGCGAAGTCGGCTGCGGCGGGGTCGGTTCCGGCGATGAGCTTCGAAGTCGAGGGCAGCAGCGAGAAGCCGATGATGGCGATGATGGTGCCGGTGACGATGGGCGGGAAGAACCGCATCAGCCGGCTGAACCACGGGGCGACGAGCCAGGTGAGCAGCCCGGCGACGATGGTGGCGCCGAACACCGCGGGCAGCCCGCCGTCCTTGCCGACCAGGATGGCGGGGGTGATGCCGGTGAACGTCGAGCCCATCACGATCGGCAGCCGGGCCCCGATGTTGAGCACGCCGAGCGCTTGGAGCAGCGTGGCGATGCCGCTGACGAGGACGTTCGCGGACACCAGCACGGCGATCTGCTCGGTGGGCAGTCCGATGCCGAGGCCGATCAGCAGCGGCACGGTGGCCATGCCGGAGTAGGCGACCAGCACGTGCTGCAGCCCGAGCGGCAGGAGTTGGCGCAGCGGTGGGGCGGTGTCGACTGCATCTGGTGGGGCGGTGCTGCGAGGTCTGGGGCGTAATCGCATGGCTCCTCCTCGGGCCTTAGCGCAGCAGGTGGGTCATACCGGCGCGGTGCACCAGGAGTTCGGCCCGTTCCCGGGCTTCCGCGGCGGCGGACGCTTCGTCGAGGCGCAGGCAGCGGCCATCGCGTTGGACGATCTCGCCGTCGACGACGGTGACGACGACGTCCGAGCCGCGTGCGGCGTAGACCAGCGTGCTCACGACGTCGTGCAGCGGTTGCAGGTGCGGGCGGTCGAGGTCGACGACGATCAGGTCTGCGAGTCGTCCGGGTTCCAGCACCCCGGCGTCGACTCCGGCGCAGCGCGCGCCGTCGCGGGTGGCCAGGTCGAGCGCGTCTTGTGCGCGCATCGCGGTGGGATCGAGGGTGGTCGACCGCTGGGCGAGGACGGACTGCTTCATGCACTCGAACAGGTCCTGCCGGTGCCCGCAGCTCGGTCCGTCGGTGCCCAGCCCGACTACGGCACCGCGGGTGCGCAGTTCAGCCAGCGGGAGCGTGCCCGATGCCAGGTAGGCGTTGGACGTCGGGTTGTGCACGACGCGCGCACCGGAGGCGGCGATCTGCTCCACCTCCGCGTCGTCGAGCCAGATCGCGTGCGCGAGGGTGGCCCGTTCGTCGAGCAGCCCGGCTTTCGAGAGCCATTGCACGGGCCGCGCCCGGTACGCGTCGAGGTAGCTCTTCGGGTCCGTGCGGCCCTCGCAGCAGTGCGCGTGCCAGCTGGTGCCGAGTTCCCGCGCGAGTTCGATGCTGCGGCGCACGAGTTCCTGGTCCACGTAGGTCAGGTTCAGCGGTGCGGGCCAGACCTCGACTCGCGAGCCCGGTGGGCGGTGCTGCACCGCTTCGCGGGTGATGGCGAGTTCATCCGCGGCGGAATACCGGAACAGCGCGTCGGGTTGACCGCGTTTCGCGGCGATTTCGGTGCGCGGGCCGACGATTCCGCGCGCGATGGCTCCGCGCAGACCCGTTCGTTCGATGACGTCGGCGACCGCGAGGGTGGTGTCCAGATCTGTTGGTGCGTAGTGGTTGTCCACCACGGTCGTCGTCCCGTGCCGCAGTGCTTCGGCCGCGGCGAACCGCGCCGCGGCCACCGCGTCGGAGCTTTCCACCGCGATGGAGTACGGCCACATGAAGTCGCACAGCCACGGGACGATGGACAGTCCTTCGCCCAAACCCCGCGCCAGCGCTTGGTAGAGGTGGTTGTGACCGTCGACGAGACCGGGCAGCACTGCTTTCCCGGTGCAGTCCAGGACTTCTTTCCCCTGCCAGTCGGCCATTTCTTCCTGCGGGCCGACAGCGGTGATCCGGTTGCCGGTGACGGCGACGGATCCTGGGCGGTGGATGGTGCGGTGTTCGTCGACGGTCAGCACCGTTGCGTCGGTGAGCAGCAGGTCGCAGAACTTCTCGTGCACGGCGGGCATGCACGCCTCACTTCCCAGGCCGATGGCAGCCCAATCGGTGCGGAGGGATTCGGATCGCCGAACGGAGGCCCACGGCGGGGAGGTCACCGGCGAGTGCGATGCGGATAACATGTAAAACTCGCCGAGCCTGTCGTGTCAACCGGCGAGCAGCCCTGAACCGGTTTCGCTGAACCCGTGCTCGGAGGCCGGCGGTGCAGCGGGGTCGAAAATTACATGCAACTTGTTGACAGCGGCCTCCGGCCGGTGTTGCACTCGATCGCGCCGCGGTTCGAGCGCGGCGACCCGTAGGTGCGGTGATTCGTGGCCGGGGTGCTACCGATAGGAGAGATCCCGTTGATCATCGACACGCATGTGCACCCGACGAACCTGGTAGACGAGGCGTGGCGGCACACCGGTGAGCCCTTCACCGGCGAGCGCACCCTCAAGATGATGGACGGTCCGATGTGGATCAACGGCAAGCCGCGCCGGGTCGACATCAGCTGCATCATGCCGCCGCCGGGCAACACCTCCTGGCGGGACGGCAACCGCGGCGGACGCGAGGGAATCCGGGACTACCAGGCCTACGTGACCTCCCTGGTGCAGCGCTACCCGGACCGGTTCGTCGGCAACTTCATCTACAACCCGCGGTTCGGCCCGGAGAACGGCGCCAAGGAGCTGGAGTTCCACGTCAAGGAACACGGCTACAAGATGCTCAAGCTGCACGCCAACATGCACGCCTACCGCCCGGACCGGGCGCTGGACTGGCTGCGGCCGGTGATGCGGGTGTGCGACGAGCTGGGCGTGATCGTGCTGATCCACACCGGTGACGGCCCGTACTCGATCCCCACCCAGTTCTACCCGATCATCCGCGAGTTCCCCGGCGTCACGTTCATCCTGGGGCACTTCGGGATCCAGACCGGTGGCGTGTACTGCTTCGAGGCGTTCTGGATGATCCAGGACTCGCACAACGTGATCGGCGAGTCCGGCTGGCTGCTGCAGTCGCGGATCGTGGAGTTCGCCAAGGAGATGAAGAAGACCAAGATGGTCTACGGCACCGACTCGCCGCCCAACGAACCGGGAATGTGGGCGCGCGAGCTGGAGGTGCTCTGCCACGAACCGCCGCAGGGCTTGAGCCTGTCCGAGGACGACCTGGAGGGCTACCTGGGCAACAACATGGCCCACCTGCTGGGCCTGCAGCCGACCCCGCCGCCGAAGGACCGGGCGGAGGCGGAGGCGTACCTGCGGGGTGAGCTCACGCAGGCCTCGGCGACGAACTCGCACGCCGACGCCTACGCCGGCTACACGCCGGACTCCTGGGCGGAGGAGCTGGATCCGGCGAGCTGATCATCGGTCGCGGCCGAGCCGGTGACGTTCCGGGGCGCGGGCGGTGGCCTGGCTCAGGCGGATGCGCAGCCGCGAGATGTGGCGGCGAGCGGCGACTTCGGCCAACTCGGGGTCGCCGCTGGCCATCGCGTCCACCACCGCCCGGTGCTCGTCGAGGGCCAGTCGCGGCGCCTCGTCGCTGCGCCACAGCGAGTGGAGTGCGAAGTGGGAACGTCCGGCGATCGGTTCCAGGGTGGCGAGCAGGTGCGGGTTGTCGGCGAGTTCCCGCACCGCTCGGTGGAACCGCATGTCCAGCTCGATGTGCGCGGCGTTGTCGGCGTCGTCGGCCAGGGCCCGCTCGTGCTCGGCGAGGATCTCGCGGAGCAGGGACAGCCCTTCGGCGCCGAGGTTCTCGGTGGCCAGCCGGGCGGCCAGGCCTTCGAGCTGTTCGCGCACCACGTAGAGCTGGCGCAGGTCGTCGATGTCCACCCGGCTGACCTCGGCGCCGCGGTGCGGCACGTGGGTGGCCAGTCCGTCGTGGATCAGCCGCTGGACGGCCTCGCGCACCGGGCTCCGGCTCACGTCCAGCTGGCGGGCGAGTTCGGGCACGCTCAGCCCGGTGCCGGGCGGCAGGGTGCCGTCCAGGACGGCGGCTTTGAGCGCGGCGTAGGTGCGGTCGGCCAGCAGGCCTTCGCCGGTCAGCGGGGTCAGGCGGCGGGGTGCCGAGGACATCGCGGGACCTCACTCGTCGGTGGGGGATTCGACAGCGATATTACATGTAATCCGGCCGCTAGTAGGGAGCAGGCATGCGTGAGCAGTCCGTCCACCGCACGATCAGCACCGAGCGAGCCGGGGCGGTGGGGCGCAGCACGCCCCGCCCGGACGGAACGCTGAAGGTCACGGGCCAGTTCGCCTACTCGTCGGACCTGTGGGTGTCCGGCATGGTGTGGGGGACCACGCTGCGCAGCCCGCACGCCGCCGCGCGCATCCGGTCCGTCGACGTGCGGAAGGCGTTGGCGCTGGACGGGGTGCACGCGGTCCTGACGCACGAGGACGTGCCCGGTGCGAAGACCTACGGGATGAAGGTGGCGGACCAGCCGGTGCTGGCCATCGACGAGGTCCGCTACCAGGGAGAACCCGTGGCGCTGATCGCGGCGGACGACCCGCGGACCGCGAAGCGCGCCGCCGCGCTCGTCCAGGTCGACTACGAGCTCCTGGAACCGGTGACGGACGCGCAGCGGGCTCTGGACGGGGCCACCAGGCGGGTGCACCCGGAGGGGAACCTGGTCCGCCACGTCAAGATCCGCCACGGCGACGTCGCCGCCGCGCGTGCCCGGGCCGATGTGGTGGTCAGCGGTGAGTACGAGGTCGGCATGCAGGACCAGGCGTTCCTGGGGCCGGAATCGGGGTTGGCGCTGCCCACCGAGGACGGTGGTGTCGAGCTGCACGTCTCCTCGCAGTGGCTGCACAAGGACTTGGAGCAGATCGCCCCCTGCCTCGCGCTGCCCGTCGACAAGGTGCGCCTGACGCTGGCCGGGGTAGGCGGCGCGTTCGGCGGACGCGAGGACCTCTCGGTGCACGTCCACGCGTGCATGCTGGCGCTGCGGCTGGGCAAACCGGTGAAGATGGTCTACGACCGGGAGGAGTCGTTCTTCGGGCACGTGCACCGCCACCCGGCCAAGATGCGCTTCGAGCACGGCGCGACGCGGGACGGGAAGTTGGTGCACGTCAAGGCGGAGCTGGTGATGGACGGTGGTGCGTACACCTCGACCTCGCCGGTGGTCATCGCCAACGCCTGCTACTTCGTCGCCGGTGCTTACGAGGTGCCCAACGCGGAGATCGATGGTTTCGCCGCGTTCAGCAACAACCCGCCGTGCGGGGCCATGCGCGGGTTCGGCGCGGTGCAGTCCACCTACGGCTGCGAGTCCAACATGGACAAACTCGCCCGCGAGCTCGGCCTGGATCCGCTGGAACTGCGGCTGCGCAACGCGATGACGACCGGAACGGTGCTGCCCACCGGCCAGGCGGTGGACGGCCCGGCGCCGGTCGCCGAGCTGCTGGCGGACCTGCGCGACCGCCCGATGCCACCGCCGGATCCGGAACTGCTGCCTGGCGGGCTGTCCAACACCTCGCACGGCGAGGGCATCCGCCGCGGCGTCGGCTACGCGATCGGGGTGAAGGCGATCGGGTACTCCGGCGGAGTCGACGACATCTCCACTGCACGAGTGGTGGTGTCGGCTGCCGGAGGTGAGCCGGTGGCGTCGGTGCACACGGCGGCGGCCGAATGCGGCCAGGGCGTCACCACGGTGCAGTGCCAGATCGCCAACACCGAGCTGGGCGTGTCCCGAGTGGTGGTGCTGCCGGCGGACACCGCGATCGGGGACGCGGGTTCGGCGTCCGCCTCCCGCCTGACCTGGATGTCCGGTGGCGCGGTGCAGGGGGCCTGCCGACTGGTAGCGCAGGAGCTGTTGCGGCGCGCGGCAGCGCGCACCGGCCAACCGGCCGAGGTGCTGGCGCTGCGTGACGACCACGTCGTCGACTCCAGCGGCACCGCGCTGATGTCGATCGCCGACCTCGTCAGTTCCGGTGAGGTGGAGCGCGTTTTCGAGTTCCACCACCGGCCGACGTCGACCATCGACCCGGAGACCGGCCAGGGGGACGCGCACATCGCCTACGCCTTCGCGGCGCACCGCGCGGTCGTCGACGTCGATGTGGATCTAGGTCTGGTGAAGGTGGTCGAGCTGGCCACCGCGCAGGACGTCGGCAAGGCGATGAACCCGCTGTCGGTGGCCGGGCAGATCGAGGGCGGTAGCGCGCAGGGCCTCGGCCTTGCCGTGATGGAAGAGGTCCTGCTCGACGAGAACGGCCGCATCCGCAACCCGTCGTTCACCGACTACCTGATCCCGACGATCCTGGACGTGCCGAGCATGCCGATCTCGTTGTACGAGTTCCCGCACCCCGATTCGCCGTACGGTCTGAACGGCGTGGGCGAACCGCCGACGCTGTCGTCGACCCCGGCGATCGTCAACGCCCTGCGCGCCGCCACCGGTCTGGAGCTGGCCAGGGTCCCGGTGCGGCCGCAGGACATCGCCCTGGCCTAGCGCAGGCCGCGGCGGGCGAGCTCGGGGTGGACGCCCTCGCCGAACCAGTACGCCTCCTCGAGGTGCGGGTAGCCGGAGAGCACGAACTCCTCGATGCCCACCGAGTGGTACTCCTCGATGAGGTCGGCGACCTCGCGGTGGCTGCCGACGAACGCCGTGCCCGCCCCACCTCGCAGGAGTCCCACGCCGGCCCACAGACCGGGGTGGATCTCGAGCTCGCGAGCGTTGCTGCGCAGCACCCCGCCGTGCAGGGCGACCATGTTGCGCTGGCCGGTGGACTCGGTGGCGCTGAGCTTCGCCTGCGAGGCGGCGACGTCGGCGGGATCCATCTGGTCGACGAACCGCTGCGCGGTGGCCCAGGCGTCCGCGCTGGTGTCCCGCGTGATGACGTGCGCGCGGATGCCGAACCGCAGGGTGCGCCCCGCCTCGGCGGCCAGCTCGCGCAGCAGCTTCACCTTCCGCGCCACGGCATCCGGCGGTTCGCCCCAGGTCAGGTGCACGTCCGCGCGTCGGGCGGCCACCGGTAGCGCGGCGTCGGAGGAGCCGCCGAAGTACAGCGGCGGCTGCGGGTCGGGCGCTTCGAAGGCGGTCGCGCCCCGGACCTGGTAGTGCTCGCCGTCGAAGTCGACCGGCTCGCCGTCGAAGATCCCGCGCAGCACGGCCAGGAACTCGTCCGTGCGCTCGTAGCGCTGGTCGTGGTCCAGCCAGTCGCCGTAGCGCTGCTGTTCGGTGGATTCGCCACCGGTGACGATGTTGAGCAGCAGGCGGCCGCCGGACACCCGCTGGTAGGTGGCGGCGAGCTGGGCGGCCAGCGTCGGGGTCAGCGAACCGGGGCGGAAGGCCACCAGGAACTTGATCCGCCGGGTGCGGGCCAGCAGCGCAGCGGTGGTGATCCAGGCGTCCTGGCACCAGCTGCCGGTGGGTGTGAGCATGCCGGTGAACCCGAGGTGCTCGGCGGCCTGCGCGACTTGCGCCAGGTAGTCGATGTCCGGCTGGCGGGGCGTGTCCGCGCCGGAGGCTGTCACGTGTGGGCGGTCCACGATGGACCGGCCGTCGCCGTGGGTGGGCAGGAACCAGTGGGTGGTGACGGTCATCTTCGGCTCCGGTCTGCTCAGACTGCGGCGAGTTGTTCGGCGAACCTGGTGTCGACGAACTCGGCGAACTCGAATCGTCGCGGGATTTCCTTGGCGGCCACGAACGCGTCGGCGAGCTCCTGCTCGGAGCGGATCACCTCGGCGTCCAGCGGTGTCGGCAGGTCCGGTCCGGTTTCGGTGGCCCGCCGGGTGACCTCGATGGGCAGACCGGTGTCCTCGGCCCACGCTTGCGCGCGCTGCTCGCGGTTGGCGTCGGCGAATCGCTGTGCCTTGGCCAGTCGCACCAGGTAGTCGGCGATCGCCGTGTTCCGGCCGGCGTCGGCGAGCGCGGCGGGTCCTGCGACCTGGAAGCTCAGGCCGTTGGCGGTGCCGCGACCGTCGGCGAGCACCCGGACGTTGGACTCGAGCTGGATCTGGGAGAAGTAGGGGTCCCAGATGGCCCACGCGTCCACCGAGCCGTTCTTGAACGCGCCCATGGCGTCGGAGGGCTGCAGGTACACCAGTTCGACGTCGTCCGGGGTGAGTCCGGCTTTGCGCAGCGTCAGGAGGATCTGGCCGTGCGCGGAACTTCCCTTGGCCACTGCGATCTTGCGGCCGCGCAGCTGTTCGACCTGCTGCAGCGGGGAGCCCGGCAGCACCACGAGGGCGTCGCTCTCGACGTTGCCCTTGGACGCCGCGACGACCCGGATCTTGGCCTTGGCGGCAGCGGCGAACAGAGGTGGCGTGTTGCCGACGCCGCCGATGTCCACGGCGTCCGCCGAAACCGCCTCCAGCAACGGCGGCCCGGATGGGAAGGTGGCCCATTGCACCGCGTAGGGGAAGTCGTCGAGGCCTGCGGAACGCAGCAGCGACCGGGAGTTGCCCTTCTGGTCACCGACGCGCAGCGTCACCGCGGCGAGTTGCTGAGGGCTGACGGGTGCGGGAACCGGTGCTTGCTGAGGATCGGATCGTCCGCAGGCGGCGAGGAGTCCGGTCGAGGAGAGGGCGAGCACGGTCAGGAAATCACGACGGCGCACGATCGATTGCTCCGATTTCACGGGAAGCGGGCAGGAGGAAGTGGCCCCGAGCAGTGCGGCGACGGGCGCGCCGGGCAGCGGGGCGGATCAGTGCGGGGAGATCAGCGGGGACGACACGCGGAGCTGGCCTGCCGTCGAAGATCGACGTGCAAGCGCCAGGTCAACGCAATGCGTCCGGTCACACCGCAGATGCTCGCAATGCCCGCGCGCCAGCGTCAACGCTGCGCGGGATCCTCCCAAAGATCGGGAACGCGCTTCATTCCAGCCGGATCTGCCAGTTCCGGGAGACGAATGCGATCAAGGCCAGCGCTGCGGACAAGAACATGCCGCCGCCCTCGCCGAGGAAGAGGCACACGACAACCAGCGCCGCCGCCACCAGGACCAGCAGCATTCGCGGCGACAGCTGCAGCCACAACCGGCGCAGCGTGCTGGTTTCGGTCAGCCTCCGAGCCAGCTTCGGGTCGTCGCCCATGAGCTGGTTCTCGATCTCCTTCAGGCGGCGACGCTCGTCCCTGGGTAGCATGGCGCCTCCACGGATATCCGCCTCCTTGAACAAGTATTGCAACGATCGTGGCGCCTGTGAAGGGTCCATCGGCCCGCCCAGTTTTGTGCCTCGTGCGGTAGTCGAGGTTGGTCGTGGGCCTGGCAAGATCGGCGCATCGGGTTCCGCGTGTGGGGAGAGTGGGAATGGAGATCTGGGTCAACCCGGCGTGTTCGAAATGCCGGTCGGCCGTGTCCTTGCTGGACGAGGCGGGAGCGGAGTACACCGTGCGCCGCTACCTGGACGAACCGCCCACCGCGGCGGAGCTGGGCGAAGTGCTCGACCGGCTCGGGCTGGAGCCCTGGGACATCGTCCGGACGAACGAGGCGGTGGCCAAGGAGCTCGAGATGAAGACCTGGCCGAAGGACCCGGAGAACCGGGACCGGTGGATCGAAGCGATGGTCGAGCACCCGAAGCTCATCCAGCGTCCGATCATCACCGCCGACGACGGGACCACCGTGGTGGCCCGCACGCCCGAGGCCGTGCGGTCGGTCCTGCCCTGACGGGCCTGGCCGGGTGAGCGCGCCCGGACGAGCGAGAACGGGGCGGGCACGTCGCACGTGCCCGCCCCGTTCGGCTGGGCGTCAGGCCACGACCGGCTGGTCGACCTGCAGCGTCAGCTCGCCGTCGGCGGCCGAGACCCGCAGCCTGGCTCCCTCGGCGAGCTCGCCGTCCAGGATCAGGTCGCTGATCCGGTCGTCGACCTCGCGCTCGATCGCCCGCCGCAGCGGTCGGGCACCGAACTCCGGCTGGTAGCCGCGCTCGGAGATCCAGGCCACCGCCGCCTGGTCGAACTCGACGTCGATGCCCAGCTCGCCCAGCCGCCGCACGGTGTGCCCCAGCAGCATCCGGGTGATCGTGTGCAGCTGCTCGCCGTCGAGCCGCTTGAACACCACGATCTCGTTGATGCGGTTGAGGAATTCCGGCCGGAACGCCTCGCGCAGCCGCGGCATGATCCGCTCGTCCAGCGCCGGTGCGGCGTCGGTGGCGGTGAAGCCGATCTTGCCGCCGGGGCTGGAGATGACCTCCGAACCCAGGTTGCTGGTCATGATCAGCACCGTGTTGCTGAAGTCCACGGTGCGTCCCTGACCATCGGTCAGCCGACCGTCGTCGAGCACCTGCAACAGCGTGTTGAACACGTCCGGGTGCGCCTTCTCCACCTCGTCGAGCAGCACCACCGAGTACGGGTGCCGCCGCACAGCCTCGGTCAGCTCACCGGCCTCGCCGTGGCCGACGTACCCGGGCGGGGCGCCGACCAGCCGGCTGGCGGTGTGCCGTTCCTGAAACTCGCTCATGTCCAGCCGGATCATCCGCTGCTCGTCGCCGAACAGCGATTCGGCCAGCGCCTTGGCCAGCTCGGTCTTGCCGACCCCGGTCGGCCCGAGGAACAGGAAGCTGCCCACCGGGCGGTTCGGGTCGCCGAGCCCGCTGCGCGAGCGCCGCACCGCGCGGGCCAGCGCCCGCACCGCGTCGTCCTGCCCGACCACGCGTTCGTGCAGCTCCTGCTCGAGGCCCTGCAGCCGCTCCTTCTCCGCGGCGGTCAACCGGCTGACCGGAACCCCGGTCGCCCGCGCCACGATCTCGGCGATGTCCTCGGCGGTGACCTCCAGCTCCCCGGTGGTCCCGGCGTCGCCGAGCCCGGACCGGGCCTGGTTGATCTCGTCGCGCAGCGCCGACGCCCGCTCGTAGTCCTCCGCGGCGACCGCGTCGTCCTTCTGCTGCTCGAGCCGCTCGATGCGGCTGCGCAGCTCGGCGTCGTCCGGTGCCAGCGCGGCCAACCGCTTGCGGGCCCCGGCCTGGTCGATCAGGTCGATCGCCTTGTCCGGCAGGAACCGGTCGTTGATGTACTGGTCGGACAGCCGGGCCGCGGCCTGCACCGCTTCCTCGGTGTAGCGGACCTGGTGGTGCGCCTCGTAGTTCTCGCGCAGGCCCTGCAGGATCAGCACGGTGTCGGACACGCTCGGCTCGGGCACCTGCACCGGCTGGAACCGGCGCTCCAGGGCCGGGTCCTTCTCGATGTGCTTGCGGTACTCGTCCAGCGTGGTCGCCCCGATGACGTGCAGCTCGCCGCGGGCCAGGCGGGGCTTGAGCATGTTGCCCGCGTCCATCGCGCCCTCGGCGCCACCGGCACCGACCACGGTGTGCAGCTCGTCGACGAAGACGATCACCTCGTCGCGGTGCTCGGCGATCTCGTCGATGACCTTGGTCATCCGCTCCTCGAAGTCACCGCGGTAGCGGGTGCCGGCCAGCATGCCGGACAGGTCCAGCTGGACCACCCGCTTGCCGCTGAGCACCTGCGGGACCTGGTCGGCGACGATGCGCTGGGCCAGGCCTTCGGCGATCGCGGTCTTGCCGACGCCGGCCTCGCCGACCAGCACCGGGTTGTTCTTGGTGCGCCGGGACAGGATCTCCACGGTCTGCTCGATCTCGTCGGTGCGGCCGATCACCGGGTCCAGCTCGCCGTCGCGGGCCCGCGCGGTCAGGTCGCGGCCGTACTGGTCGAGGGTGGGGGTGTTGCTGTCCGCGTTCGGCTGTTCCTGCTCGACCTGCGGGCGCTGGGCCGCGGCGCGCAGCGCCTCGGGGCCGGCACCTGCCGAGCCGAGCAGCCGTCCGGTCTCGGAGTCGGGGCTCGCCGACATCGCCAGCAGCACGTGCAGCGGGCCGATGTAGGTGGAGCCGAGCGCGCGGGCGACCCGGTGGGCGTCGGCGAGCACCGTGCGCGCCGCCAGGGTCAGCGTCACCGGGCGATCGCCGGCGGCGTCACCGGCTGCGGGCAGGTGCGCCTCGACCTCCGCCGCGAACGCGTCGGGGTCGACGCCGACCTGCTTCAGCTGGGCGCGGGTGGGTTCCTCCTGCGTGGCGGACCACAGCAGGTGCAGCGCGTCCAGGTCGGTCTGGCCGCGGTCCCGCGCGAAGCGGGCACCGCCGCTGACCAGCTGCTGGGCCTGCTCGGTCATCAGCTGGGTGATGTCGATCCGCCGGGAGCCGGACGAGGCGTCGTCGGCTCCGAAGAATCGCGCGAAGTACTCGTCGAACGGGCCACCAGCCGGTCCGAAGAACGTCGCCATGCCTAACCTCCTCGCGACGGTGTTGCTGGCTTCCGCCGCCATCTACTTGAGTCGTCTCGTATCAACCAACGTAAGCCCCCTCCAGGTAATTCCCATCAGCCACAGGAGTGGCCTGAGTCACTCGGATCGCCGGTGGGCGAGGGGCGTTGACTTCGAGTGGAGTGGAAGTTGCACGTTGTGAGCGGCAGATGGTTCGTGGAGAGGTTGTGGGCATGGGGACTTCGCTGGACCGGACGGTGTTCGACACCGCTTACGAGGAGAACGCGGCGCCCTGGGTGATCGGCGAGCCGCAACCGGCGATCGTCGAGCTGGAGCGCCGTGGCGGCATCGGCGGGAAGGTGCTGGATCCGGGCTGCGGCGCCGGTGAGCACACGATCCTGCTGGCCGAACTGGGCTACGACGTGCTGGGCGTGGACTTCTCCCGCCCGGCGATCGAGCGTGCGCGCGCCAACGCGGCCGAGCACCAGGTCGAGGCCAGGTTCGAGATCGCTGACGCGCTGGCGCTGGACGGTGGCCCGTACGACACCGTCGTGGACAGCGCGCTGTTCCACGTGTTCGGGCCGGAGGACCGGGAGAAGTACGTGCGCAGCCTGCACGCGGTGTGCCGACCGGGTGCGGCCGTCCACGTCTTGGCCCTGGCCGATACCGGGCCCGGCTTCGGCCCGGAGATCTCGGAGGCGGTGGTGCGCGAGGCGTTCGGTGTGCCGGGCTGGCGGCTGGAGGGGATCGAGGAGCGCCGCTACCGGGGTGTCGCGGTGGGGGAGCACGCCGCTGCGTTGGGCGTCGAGGAGAACGCGGTGGTGGATCTGCCCGCCTGGTTGGCCCGCGCCACCCGGCTCTGATGTCCACAGTGGAGTCCGGGGGTGGTTCCGGCCGGTCGCTGCTGGCACACTCGGCGCCATGACCGAGGATGCTGCGTGCGCGGTGGCGCACGGTGAAGTGCAGGTGGATGCGGGTGATCGCGCGCTGGTGGCGGTGTTCGCGTCGCCGGTGGCGGAGCACCTGCTGCGATACGGCCGGGATCTCGGCTTCCGGGTCTCGCTGGTCGAACCGGACCCCGAGCGGGCAGCGGCGGCCGGTGGTGACGCGGTGACCGAGGTGCCGGAGCTGGGGCCGGGCGTCGACGTCGTGGTGACCGACCACCACCGCGAGGAACTCGGGCCGGTGCTGCAGGACGTGCTCAAGCGCGACGTCCGGTGGATCGGCGTCATGGGCAACCCGCGCCACGAGGGCCCGCACGTCGCGGCGCTGCGGGAGCTCGGTGTGCCGGATGCCGAGATCGCGCGCGTGCACCGCCCGATCGGCCTGAACATCGGCTCCCGGACTCCGCCGGAGATCGCCATCGCGACGCTCGCCGGGCTGCTGGCCGACCGCAACGGGAAGCCGGGCGGCTTCGAGTTCTGACCCCGCCCGCCGGTGCTCGCTTTTGCCGGGGTGCGCTGGTTATGCTCCGATCACTCAGCGCTGGGTCGACCCGGTGTTCGGTGTTTCCGGAGCGGAGGAATGCGGGTTGGACGGTCATCGGGCGGACGGGTCGCAGTCCGATGCGCTCGGCGAGTTGATCGGGTGGACGGCCAGGACGAGCTGGGGGCTCGCGCGCATCGGGTTCGGGTTGGTGCGGCAGCTGCCCGGTGGGGCCGAGGTGGAGCGCGGATTCCGGACCGTGGAGCGGGCGATCGCCACCGGTGCGCGGCAGTGGCTCGAGGAAGTCGAGTCGCACTCCGAGGAAGAGACCGACCCGGCGCCCGATGATCCGGACGATCAGACCGAGGACGCCCCGAAGGGGCAGGACCTGCGCGAGCGGATGGGCGAGCTGCTGTACCGCTCGGCCATGACCGGCCGCGAAGAGGCCACCGAAGACCTCTACTCGGGCATCCTGCGCCTCATCACACCGGACGAGGCCCGCATCCTCGCAGGTCTGGGCGATGGTTCGTCGTACCCGGTGCTGCACGTCGCCGAACGCGGCGTGGTGGGCGGAAACGCCCGAATAGTGCTGCGCAACGGTTCGACCGTGGGCCGTTCCGTGGGTGTGTCGTTGGCGGAGGAAACCCCGCACTACCTGACCCGCTTGCAGTCTCTCGGCCTGGTCGAGATCGGCCCGGCCCTGCCGGACGTGGACGACCAGTACGAGCTGCTGCAGACCGATACCCGGGTGCGCGAGGCGCTGAGCTCGCCCAAACCGACCAAGGTGGTGCGGCGCAGCGTGCGGATGTCGGCGCTCGGCACCCGGTTCTGGCAGCGGTGCGACCCCAGCTCCGAGTTAGGGGCCGGATGAACGCGATCATCCAGGACTTCGCCGCGCACTGGCCCGTCTACCTCTCCATCCCGGTGGTGGCGGCGCTCATCGGCTACGTCACCAAGGTGCTCGCCATCCGGATGATGTTCGGCCCGGTGGAGTTCAAGGGGATCAAACCGTTCCTCGGCTGGCAGGGCATCGTGCCCAAGCACGCGGCGAAGATGGCCGGCGTCGCCTGCGACACGCTCACCCAGCAGCTGATCCAGCCGCAGGAGGTCCTGGACCGGCTGGATCCCGAGCGGATCGTCGCCGAGGTCGAAGAGCCGCTGCGCCAGACCATCGAGGAGATCGTCCGCGAGGTCGCCTCGGCCTACCAGCCGGGGCTGTGGGAGTCGATGCCGCGCGGTGTGCAGCGCGCGGTGATCAGCAGGGTGCAGGCCGACGCGCCCCGGCTGCTGTCCGAGGTGCTCGGCGAGATCAAGTCCGATGTGGACAACGTCTTCGACCTCAAGGACATGGTGGTCACCAGCCTGGTCCGGGACAAGGAGCTGCTGAACCGGATCTTCCTGCAGGCCGGGGGCAAGGAGTTCCAGTTCATCCGCCGGTCCGGCGCGGTGTTCGGCGCGCTGATCGGCGTGGTGCAGATGTCGGCCTGGGTGGTGTTCAAGGTGCCGCTCATCATGCCGCTGTTCGGCCTGTTCACCGGTTGGTTCACCGACTGGCTCGCGCTCAAGATGATCTTCCGGCCGCAGCGGCCGAAGCGCTATTTCGGGTTCGAGTGGCAGGGGCTGTTCCACAAGCGCCGCGACGAGGTGGCCGAGGCCTACTGCGAGCTGATCGCCGCCGAGATCATCACCCCGCGCAACGTCATCGAGGCGGTGCTGCGGGGCCCGATGTCGGACAAGGTGATGGCCCTGGTGCAGCGCCAGGTCGACGACGAGCTCAGCCGCCGCGCGAGCATCGCCAAGCCGCTGCTCGTGCTCGCCATCGGCGGGCGCCGCTACCAGGACCTCAAGCACCGGGTCTCGGAGCTGCTGATGGCCAAGCTGCCGGAGACGATGGGCTACGTCGAGGACTACGCGGCCGACGCGATGGACATCCGCAACACGCTGGTCGGCAAGATGAAGGAGCTCGACGCCTCGGAGTTCGAGGAGCTGCTGCGCCCCGCGTTCCGCGAGGAGGAGCGAACCCTCATCGCCACCGGCGCCGCACTCGGCTTCGTCGTCGGCGAGGCGCAGGTGCTGGTCCTGGAGCACCTCGCCCCGTGATCACTCCTCCGCGGCGAGGGCGTCGAGCACGGCTTGGCCGTACTTGTTGAGCTTCTGCTCGCCGATCCCGCTGATGCCGCCGAGCTCGTCGAGGGTGGACGGCTGAGCTGCGGCGATCTGGCGCAGCGTCGAGTCGTGGAAGATGATGAACGGCGCTTTGCCCTCTTCGCGCGCGGTGGCCAGGCGCCAGGCGCGCAGCTTCTGGAAGACCGGTTCGGCCTCGGCGGGCATCTCCTGCGGGGGTTGCTTCGCGGCCTTCGCCTTGGGCGTCGACGCGACGCGCTTGGGTTCGGTGCGCAGCAGGACCTGGCGCGGGTCTTCCCGGCGCAGCACTTCACCGCTGGTCCCGGTGAGCACGATCGTGCCGTAGTCGCCCTCGACGGAGATCAGGCGCTGCGCCAGCAGCTGGCGGATCACCCCGCGCCACTCGTTGTCGCTCAGGTCGGAGCCGACGCCGAACACGCTGAGCGAGTCGTGCCGGAACTGCTCGACCTTCGGCGTCTTCTTGCCGCGCAGGATGTCGATGATCTGCCCGGCGCCGAACCGCTGGTTGCGCTCGCGGTCGAGCCGCACCACGGTCGACAGCAGCTTCTGCGCGGCGACCGTGCCGTCCCAGGACTCCGGCGGGTTCAGGCAGGTGTCGCAGTTCTGGCAGGCGTCCGGGTGGTCCTGCCCGAAGTAGGCGAGCAGTTGCGTGCGGCGGCAGCTCACGGTCTCGCACAGCGCCAGCATCGAGTCGAGGTGCCGGGACTGCATGCGGCGGTGCGCCTCGTCGCCGTCGGAGAGGTCGATCAGCTTGCGCTGCTGGACCACGTCCTGCAGGCCGTAGGCCATCCAGGCGGTGGAGGGCAGTCCGTCGCGGCCGGCGCGGCCGGTCTCCTGGTAGTAGCCCTCGACGGATTTGGGCAGGTCGAGGTGCGCGACGAAGCGCACGTCGGGTTTGTCGATGCCCATGCCGAAGGCGATGGTGGCGACCATGACCAGGCCTTCTTCGCGCAGGAACCGCGCCTGGTGCTTGGCGCGGACCTGCTTGTCCAGCCCGGCGTGGTAGGGCAGCGCGTCGATGCCGTTGGCGACCAGGAACTCCGCGGTCCGCTCCACCTCGGCGCGGGAGAGCCGGTAGATGATCCCGGCGTCCCCGGCGTGCTCGGTGCGCAGGAATTGCAGCAGCTGCTTGCGCGGATCGTTCTTGGGCACGATCCGGTACTGGATGTTGGGCCGGTCGAAGTCGGCGACGAAGTGCCGGGCCTCGGTCAGCTCGAGCCGGGTGGCGATCTCGCTGCGGGTCGCCGGGGTGGCGGTGGCGGTCAGGGCGATGCGCGGCACCGAGGGCCAGCGCTGGTGCAGCACCGACAGGTTGAGGTAGTCGGGGCGGAAGTCGTGGCCCCACTGCGCCACGCAGTGCGCCTCGTCGATGGCGAACAGCGAGACCTCGCCGCGGTCGAGCAGTTCCAGCGTCGAGTCCAGGCTCAGCCGTTCCGGCGCCAGGTAGAGGAGGTCGAGCTCGCCGGCGACGAACGCCTGCTCGGTGTCGCGGCGCTGCTCGTAGCTCTGGGTGGAGTTGAGGAAGCCGGCTCGGACGCCGAGCTCGTTGAGCGCGTCCACCTGGTCCTGCATCAGCGCGATCAGCGGTGAGACGACGATCCCGACACCGGGTCGCACCAGCGCGGGGATCTGGTAGCACAGCGACTTGCCCCCGCCGGTGGGCATCAGGACGAGCGCGTCGCCGCCTCCGACCACGTGCTCGACGATCTCCTGCTGCTCGCCGCGGAAGGAGTCGTAGCCGAACACCCGCTGCAGGACTTGCTGCGCATCGCTGATCGCCAGGTCCGGGGAAGCCACGGCGCGCATCTTACGCAGCCCCCACGACGGCGAGCTGTTGTGCCGGTGCCGACATGCCCGGGCGCGTCGGGGTGCCCGCTGTGACGTGCGTCCCGCCGGTACCGACTGGCGCCGGGAATAGCTCGTAGGGAAGAATCGTTCACGGAAGTAGTTGCATCTCGTACTAAATGGGCGGGATCTGGTAGCGAGGGAGCTGACATGCAGTTCGGGATCTTCACGGTCGGCGACGTCACCGCGGACCCGACCACCGGCCGCACCCCCACCGAGGCGGAGCGGATCAAGGCGATGGTGCGGATCGCGCTGAAGGCCGAGGAGGTCGGCCTGGACGTCTTCGCCACCGGTGAGCACCACAACCCGCCGTTCGTGCCGTCCTCGCCGACCACCATGCTCGGCTACGTGGCGGCCAGCACCGAGCGGCTGATCCTGTCCACCTCGACCACCCTGATCACCACGAACGACCCGGTGAAGATCGCCGAGGACTTCGCGATGCTGCAGCACCTGGCCGGGGGCCGGGTGGACCTGATGATGGGCCGCGGCAACACCGGCCCGGTGTACCCGTGGTTCGGCCAGGACATCCGCCAGGGCATCCCGCTGGCCATCGAGAACTACCACCTGCTGCACCGGTTGTGGCGCGAGGACGTGGTCGACTGGGAGGGCAAGTTCCGCACCCCGCTGCAGGGCTTCACCTCCACGCCGCGCCCGCTGGACGACGTCCCGCCGTTCGTCTGGCACGGCTCCATCCGCAGCCCGGAGATCGCCGAGCAGGCCGCCTACTACGGCGACGGCTTCTTCCACAACCACATCTTCTGGCCCAAGGAGCACACCGCGCGGATGGTGGACCTGTACCGCCGCCGGTTCGAGCACTACGGCCACGGTTCGGCGGACCAGGCGATCGTCGGTCTGGGCGGCCAGGTGTTCATGCGCAAGAACTCCCAGGACGCGGTGCGCGAGTTCCGGCCGTACTTCGACCACGCGCCGGTCTACGGCGGCGGGCCGACGTTGGAGGAGTTCACCGAGCAGACGCCGCTGACCGTGGGCAGCCCGCAGGAAGTCATCGACCGGACCCTGGGCTTCCGCGACTACGTCGGCGACTATCAGCGCCAGCTGTTCCTGATGGACCACGCCGGGTTGCCGCTCAAGACCGTGCTGGAGCAGCTCGACCTGCTCGGCGAGGAGGTCGTCCCGGTGCTGCGCAAGGAATTCGAGTCGCGGCGGCCCAGCCACGTCCCGGAGGCGCCGACGCACGCCTCCCTGCTGGCGGCGAAGGACGCGAAGAAGATGGAGGCTGCGAAGTGACTGAGCGGAAGCTGGTCGTCGTCTCGGCGGGCTTGAGCCAGCCGTCCTCGACCCGGCTGCTGGCCGATCGGCTGACCACCGCCACCGAGCGGGAGCTGCCGGTGCGCACCCGGGTGGTGGAGCTGCGCGACCACGCCAAGGACATCGCCAACAACCTGGTCACCGGGTTCCCCGGCACCGAGCTGCGGGAGGTGCTCGACGACGTGGCCGCGGCCGACGGGCTGATCGCGGTGACGCCGATCTTCCAGGCCTCCTACAGCGGGTTGTTCAAGTCGTTCTTCGACGTGGTGGACAACGAATCGCTGGTGGGCAAGCCGGTGCTGATGGGTGCCACCGGCGGCTCGCCACGCCATTCGCTGGCGCTCGAGCACGCGATGCGCCCGATGTTCAGCTACCTGCGCGCGACCGTGGTGCCGACGGCGGTCTACGCGGCGTCGGAGGACTGGGGCAACGGTGGCGACGGCACGGCCCTGGCCGACCGCATCGACCGCGCGGCGGGGGAGTTCGCGGCCCTGATCGCGGCTCGCCCGGTCGCGGCCGGCGCGGACCCGTTCGAGGACGTCGTCTCCTTCGAGCAGCTGCTGGCCCAGAACTGATCCCGGGTGGAGGGCGCTGCCCGCAGCGGGTGGCGCCCTCCCGGCGTCGGCGAGATCGTAGACGCACGTTCCCAAGCGTGGGCTGTCCACAACCGCGGTGCCGGACACAGCCCGTGCTCGGAGAGGAGACCGCCATGGCCAAGACCCAGCCCGAACCCCGACGTGATCCCCGGACCGACCACCTGCTCACGCCCGAGAACTGCGTCGTGGCGCTGATCGACTTCCAACCCGAGCAGTACTCCACGGTCACCTCCAGCACCCGCGAGGAGATCGACCTGAACGTGCTCGCCCTGTGCAAGCTGGCCACGGCCTACGACGTCCCGGTCGTCGTCTCCACGGTCGGCGTCGACATGGGGGTCAACAAGGGCACGTCGCAGCGGATCCTGGACGAGCTGCCGGGGGTCGAGGAGATCGACCGCACCGGCGTCAACGCCTGGGAGGACGCGGACTTCCGCGGTGCGATCGAGGGCTCGGGCCGCCGCAAGGTGGTCATCGCAGGCCTCTGGACCGAGGTGTGCCTGACCTTCCCGGTGCTGGACATGCTCGCCGAGGGCTACGACGTCCACCCGGTCGCCGACGCGGTCGGCGGGATCAGTCCGGTGGCGCACGACCGCGCGTTCGACCGGATGATCTCGGCCGGGGCGCAGCCGGTCACCGCGATCTCCTTCGGCGCCGAGCTGATGCGCAACTGGGCGCGCCCCGACTCCGACAACCTGCGCAAGGTCATGCGCTGGTACTTCCCGGAGCGGCAGCGCTTGGGGCTGGGATCCTGACCGGTCGGTTCCGGGTGTCCTGAGCCGCCCGAGGTGGCTACGGTGGCGGTGTGGCTGATCGGATTCCGGCGTCCGAGCCGGTGGGGTTGACCGCCGTCATCGCGCGATTGCGCGACGACGGCGTGAGCCTCATCGAGTTGTCTTTTGTGGACAATGCGGGGAACGTGCGGGTCAAGGCCGTGCCGCTGGAGCGGTTGGCCGCTGCGACGCGGTTCGGGGTCGGCGCCTCGCCGTGCTTCGAGACCTTCACCTTCGACGACGTGATGGTGCCCGGCCGCTACTTGGGTGGCCCGGACGGCGACCTGCGGTTGGTGCCGGACGTGCACCGGCTGGTCCGGTTGGCCGCGCTGCCGGGCTGGGCCTGGGCGCCCGCAGACAAGTTCACCCAGGACGGAGAGCGGTTCGTCGGGTGCCAGCGCGCGTTCGCCGCCCGGCAGGTCCGGGCCGCCGCTGACCTCGGGCTGACGGCCTCCGCGGCTTTCGAGCACGAGTGGGTGTTGGGCCGGGACGACACCGAGGACTTCGTCCCGGCCTTCGACGGACCTGCCTACGGTCAGATCCGGGTGGAAGCCACCGCCGGCTACGCCCGCGAGCTCGCCGCCGCCCTGCACGAGCAGGGGCTGGACGTCCAGCAGTTCCACCCGGAGTACGCGCTCGGCCAGGTCGAGCTCTCGGTGGCGGCGTCCGACCCGGTCGCTGCCGCCGACGACGCGGTGCTGGTCCGGCACACCGTGCGCTCGGTGGCGAGGCGGCACGGTTGGCGGGCGAGCTTCGCGCCTTGCCTGGTGCCCGGTGGCGGCGGTTCTGGTGGACACCTGCACCTGTCGGTGCACGACGAGGACGGCAACCTGTTCGCCGGCGGTTCGGGCCCGCACGGGCTGCGCCCGGCGGGGGAGGCGTTCCTGGCCGGTGTGCTGCGGGAACTGCCCGCATTGCTGGCCATCGGTGCCGGCAACCCGGCGAGCTTCCTGCGGCTGAAGCCGTCCAGCTGGGCCGGGGTGTGGCAGGTGTGGGGTCGTGAGGCGCGCGAGGCGGCGCTGCGGCTGATCACCGGTACGACCGGCACCGAGCAGTGGGCCGCGAACGCCGAGGTGAAGTGCTTCGACGCCACCGCGAACCCCTACCTCGCGGTCGGTGCGGTGCTCGCTGCCGGTCTCGCCGGTGTGCGCGAGGAACTGCGGCTTCCCGGCGAAGTCACCGGCGACCCGGCGGCGCTCGACGAGCGCGCCCGGGAGTCGGCCGGAATCCGGCGCCTGCCCACGAACCCGGCCGAGGCCGCTGACGCGCTGGCGGCCTCAGCAGTGCTGGCCGATGCGATGGGCCCCGAAATGCACGACGCGATGCTCACCGTCCGCCGAGCCGAGGCCGAGCGCTTCGCCGACGCGGACCCCGAGGAACTCGTTGCCGCCACCCGCTGGCGCTGGTGACCGGTCAGTCCGAGGTGTGCTCGAAGGCCCGGGCCAGGCGCAGCAGCGTTGATTCGGCGTGGTGGGCGCCGACGAGCTGCACGCCCACCGGGAGGCCGTCGCTCGTGGTCCCCGCCGGGACGGAGATGGCCGGCAGGCCGATCACGCTGAGCCCGAAGGTGTAGCGGACGAACGTCGGGAACGGATCGACCGACCGCCCGTTGTGCTGCATCAGACCGGTCTCCGCCAACGGGATCGCCGGAGCAGGCGCGGTGGGCGTGAGCAGAACGTCCACATCGGACAGCGCGGTCAGGTATCCGCGGCGGATGGCGGGCACGGTCTCGTTGATCGCGTCCAGGTACTCGTGCGCGGGAACGGGCGAGGCGTCCGCGCCGACCTGGCTGCGGAGCAGGGCTGCGACGTCGGCGCCGAAATCGTCCAGGCGCTGCTCGATCGAGCCGAGCCCGCGCTCGCGGAACAACTCCGCCACCAGCACGACCGCTTCCGGAGTGGCGATCAGGAAACCGGTCTCGCTGCCGATCTCGGCGTGCTCGACGGTCACCTCGCGCAGTTCGGCGCCCGCGTCGACGAACCGCTGCGCGGCCTCGCGGTACACCCGCTCGACCTCCGGGTGGTTGTCCGCCCAGTAGTCGCCCACCGGAATGCCGATGCGAACACCGCGCAGCGCCGCGGGATCGGTCGGCAACGCCGATGGCGCCACCGTCTCGCCACCGGTGAGCACGTGCATCAGCAGCGCGGAGTCCGTGACGTCCCGGGTGATCGGCCCGGGCACGTCGAAGCCGTAGGACACCTGCAGCACGCCGTCCAGCGGCAACCGGTCGCGTGTCGGCTTCAGCCCGACCGCGCCGCACACCGCGGCCGGGATGCGCACGGATCCGCCGGTGTCGGTGCCCATGGCGGCAGGCACGATCCGCGCAGCGACCGCCGCGCCGGATCCGCCGCTGGAACCGCCCGCGCTTCGCGTCGGGTCGACCGGGTTGCGCACCGGGCCGAAGTGCGGGTTGTCCGAGGTGATGCCGAAGCTGTACTCGTGCATGTTGGTCTTGCCGACGATGACCGCACCAGCGTCGGTCAGGCGCTGCACCACCGCGGCATCGGTGTCCGGCGTCCAGTCCCGCAGCACGCCCATGCCGCCGGTCGTCCTGATGCCCGCGGTCCGGTAGTTGTCCTTGACGCTGAAGGGAATCCCGTGCAGCGGGCCGACCGGTCCGCGTTCGGCGAGCTGCTGGTCTAGCGCGTCGGCGCGTTTGACGGCGTCCTCGGCGAGGGTGATGTGGGCGTTGAGCTCGTCCAGCGCCGCGGCCCGCTCCAGGCTGGCCGACACCAGATCGCGGCTGGACAGCGCTCCGCCGCGCAGCCGTGCGGCGAGACCGGTGACCCCGGTTGCGATCAGGTCGGCGTTCTCTGGCGGCATGCGGCGGCTCCTGGTCGTGCGGTGGTGATGCCGAAGTATCACGTGCCACGGGCGCGATCGAAAGGCCTGCCGGATAAGGGTTCTGCGTATTGAGCGCCAGCTCAGCGGCTGCTAACGGGTGCGGTCTGCCATGCTTCTCTGGCACCGGGCGCGAGCAGTGCGCAAGTATGCTCGGGACCGCCCGGGAGAGGAAGGACGCGATGCCCGAGGTGACCAATCCGCCCGCCCGCAACACGCGTCCGCGCAACCGGCGCGCGCTGATCACCGCTGCCGCCGCGGACCTGTTCTACCGGCAGGGCTACGCGCGGGTGGGCATGAGCGACATCGCCGAAGCCGTCGGGGTCGGGTCCTCGGCGCTGTACCGGCACTTCGCGGGCAAGCAGCAGCTGCTGACCCGGGTCGTGCTCGACGAGCTGCGGCCGTTCAGCGAGATCACCGCCGAGGTCACCGACCTGGACCAGGTGGTGGACCGGCTCGCCGCGGCCGCGCTGGAGCACCGCCAGCTGGGCGTGCTCTGGCAGCGCGAGGCCCGGCAGCTCCCCGATGAGCAGCGCGACGCGCTGCGCGACGAGCTGCGCGAGGTCGCCAGCGGTCTGTCCGAGGTGGCCCGCGCCTTCCGGCCCGAGCTGACCGGCCAGGACGCCCGGTTCCGCGCCTGGTGCACGTTCAGCGTGCTGACCAGCCCCTCCTACCACCAGGTCGACCTGCCGAGGCGGGAGTTCGAGCAGCTGCTGCGGGCGATGGTGGTGGTCATCGGCAACCAGGCCCCGCACCGGTTCGCCGAGCGCCGCGCCGGCTCCGACCAGCGGTCGGCGCTGTTCGCCAGCCGCGCCTCCCGGCGCCGCCTGCTGCTGGCGGCGGCGACGCGGCTGTTCTCCGACGCCGGCTACACCAAGGTGACCACCGAGGACGTCGGCGCGGCGGCCGGGATCGCCGGGCCCAGCCTCTACAACTACTTCGCCAGCAAGCAGGAGCTGCTCGGCACGGTGATCACCCGCGGCAACGCGTGGCTGGAGGTGGAGCTGGAACGCACCCTGGCCAGCACCCCGGCCGCCGACGACGCGCTGCGCGAGCTGCTGCGCTCCTACATCACCTTCGCCTTCGACCACGGCCGCTTCATCGACATCCTGGTCAGCGAGGTCAACCACCTGCCCGACGACGAGCGGCACCGGGCGCGGCAGACCCAGCACGCCTACGTCGCCGAGTGGGTCGGGCTGCTGTGCGAGGCGCGGCCGGAGCTGGACCAGGTGCGTTCCCGGATCCTGGTGCAGGCGGCGCTGACGGTGGCCAACGACATGGCGCGCACCGGCGCGGTCCGCGACGTCGAGGCGTTGTTGCGGGTCGGCGCGGCGCTGATGCTGGACACGCCCGTCGACTGATCTAGGGCGCGGCTATCCGCCGTTCACTTAACCGTCGAATTGGCAGCTAGATGGCGGTGGGCGCGGACTAGGCGCTGGTCACTTCCGGATTGACTTCGGCGTACCCGTCCCACTAATCTCCGCGATGGCCAGTGCTGCGTGCGCCGAGATCGCCGTCGTGCGCGGATACTGGGGTCGAGCAGGTAACGAGGACGGGTTGGTTGCATGAGCAGCGCGACGGAGCCGGTCGGTCAGCCACCGGTGGACGTGCCGGACATCCACACGACCGCGGGCAAGCTGGCGGATCTGTACCGGCGGAACGACGAGGCGGTGCACGCCGGCTCGGAACGCGCGGTGGCCAAGCAGCACGAGAAGGGCAAGTACACCGCCCGCGAGCGCATCGACCTGCTGCTGGACCCGGGCTCGTTCGTGGAGCTCGACGAGCACGCGCGGCACCGCTCCACCAACTTCGGGCTGGACGCCAACCGCCCCTACGGCGACGGCGTGGTGACCGGTTACGGCACCGTCGACGGCCGCAAGGTGTGCGTGTTCTCCCAGGACTTCACCGTCTTCGGCGGTTCGCTGGGCGAGGTCTTCGGCGAGAAGATCGTCAAGGTCATGGACCTGGCGCTCAAGACCGGCTGCCCGCTGATCGGCATCAACGACTCCGGCGGTGCGCGGATCCAGGAAGGCGTCGCGGCGCTGGGCCTCTACGCCGAGATCTTCAAGCGCAACACCCACGCCTCCGGCGTGATCCCGCAGATCTCGCTGATCATGGGCCCGTGCGCGGGCGGTGCGGTGTACTCGCCGGCGATCACCGACTTCACCGTGATGGTCGACCAGACCTCGCACATGTTCATCACCGGTCCGGACGTGATCAAGACGGTCACCGGTGAGGACGTCACCTTCGAGGAGCTCGGCGGCGCCCGCACGCACAACTCCCGCTCGGGCAACGCGCACTACCTGGCCGCCGACGAGGACGACGCGATCGGCTACGTCAAGGAGCTGCTGTCGTTCCTGCCCAGCAACAACCTCGCCGAGGCGCCGGTGTTCGACGCCGAGGTCGCCGGTGGCGCGATCGCGGATTCGATCAACGACACCGATCGCGAGCTGGACGCCCTGGTCCCGGACTCGCCGAACCAGCCCTACGACATGCTCGAGGTCATCTCGCGCGTCGTGGACGACGAGGACTTCCTGGAGGTCGGGGCGCTGTTCGCGCCGAACATCGTCACCGGCTTCGGCCGCGTCGAGGGCCACCCGGTGGGCGTGGTGGCCAACCAGCCCACCCAGTTCGCCGGCACCCTGGACATCGACGCCAGCGAGAAGGCCGCGCGGTTCGTGCGGACCTGCGACGCGTTCAACATCCCGGTGCTGACCTTCGTGGACGTGCCGGGCTTCCTGCCGGGCACCGACCAGGAGTGGAACGGCATCATCCGCCGCGGCGCGAAGCTGCTCTACGCCTACGCCGAGGCCACCGTCCCGCTGGTCACCGTGATCACCCGCAAGGCCTACGGCGGCGCCTACGACGTGATGGGCTCCAAGCACCTGGGCGCGGACGTCAACCTGGCCTGGCCGACGGCGCAGATCGCGGTGATGGGCGCGCAGGGCGCGGTCAACATCCTCTACCGGCGCCGGCTGGCCGAGGCCGTGGACAACGGCGAGGACGTCGAAGCGGTGCGCGCGCAGTTGCAGCAGGAGTACGAGGACACCCTGTGCAACCCCTACGTCGCGGCGGAGCGCGGTTACGTCGACTCGGTGATCCCGCCGTCGTTCACCCGCGGGTACGTGGCGCGGTCGCTGCGGATGCTGCGGGACAAGCGCGAGAGCCTGCCCGCCAAGAAGCACGGCAACATCCCGCTGTGACGCCTGCCCGAGGAGGTGCGCAATGAGCCACGACGCGGACGCGGCACCGGAGCGGCCGGTGCTGCGCATCGTGCGCGGTGATCCCGACGAGGTCGAGCTCGCCGCGCTGACCGCAGCGCTGACCGGGCTGGCCGCGGCCAAGGCCGCACCGGCGGAACCGGAGAGCGAGCCGATGTCGCTGTGGGGCGACCCGGCCGCGGCGGTCCGCCACCCGGCGGGGCGGCGACCGCTGCGCCCCGGCCCGCACGCTTGGCGCGCTTCGGCGCTGCCGGGCTGAGGTGTTCAGACAAGTTTTCGCCAGATGTCCGGCGTCGCGCCGGGAAATGAGGGGTTGACCACTGTGGACGTGACGCCGATCAGCAAGGTTCTGATCGCCAACCGCGGTGAGATCGCGGTGCGGGTGATCCGCGCCTGCAAGGACGAGGACATCGCCTCCGTCGCCGTGTACGCCGAGCCGGACGCCGACGCGCAGTTCGTGCGGATGGCCGACGAGGCCTTCGCGCTGGGCGGTTCCACGCCCGGCGAGTCGTACCTGAACATCGACAAGATCATCGACGCGGCCAAGCGGGCGGAAGCCGACGCGGTGCACCCGGGTTACGGGTTCCTGTCGGAGAACGCCGAGTTCGCCCAGGCGGTGCTGGACGCGGGCCTGATCTGGATCGGCCCGTCGCCGCAGGCGATCCGCGACCTCGGCGACAAGGTCACCGCCCGCCACATCGCCACCCGCGCCGGTGCGCCGCTGGTGCCCGGCACCAAGAACCCGGTGTCCGGTGCCGACGAGGTGGTCGCCTTCGCCGAGGAGCACGGGCTGCCGGTGGCCATCAAGGCCGCTTTCGGCGGTGGTGGCCGCGGTCTGAAGGTGGCCCGGACGATCGAGGAGATTCCCGAGCTCTACGCCTCGGCGGTGCGCGAGGCCGAGACCGCGTTCGGGCGCGGCGAGTGCTTCGTGGAGCGCTACCTGGACCGGCCGCGCCACGTCGAGGCGCAGGTGCTGGCCGACCAGCACGGCAACGTGGTCGTCGTCGGCACCCGCGACTGCTCGCTGCAGCGCCGTCACCAGAAGCTGGTCGAGGAGGCCCCGGCGCCGTTCCTCAGCGACGAGCAGCGCCGCACCATCCACGAGGCGGCCCGCGCGATCTGCTCGGAGGCCGGCTACTACGGCGCGGGCACCGTGGAGTTCCTGGTCGGGCTGGACGGGACGATCTCGTTCCTGGAGGTCAACACCCGGCTGCAGGTGGAGCACCCGGTGTCGGAGGAGACCACCGGCATCGACCTGGTCCGCGGGCAGTTCCGCATCGCGGCGGGGGAGAAGCTGGCGTTCGACGAGGACCCGGCGCCGCGCGGCCACTCCTTCGAGTTCCGCATCAACGGTGAGGACGCGGGCCGCGGCTTCCTGCCCGCCCCCGGCACCGTGACCCGCTTCGTCGCGCCGCAGGGCCCGGGCGTGCGGGTGGACGCTGGTGTGGAGTCGGGCAGCGTCATCGGTGGGCAGTTCGACTCGCTGCTGGCCAAGGTGATCGTGACCGGCGCGGACCGCCAGCAGGCGCTGGAGCGCTCGCGCCGCGTCCTGGACGAGATGGTCGTCGAGGGCATGGCCACGGTCCTGCCGTTCCACCGCGTGATCGTGCGCGACCCGGCGTTCACCGGCACCGACGGCTTCTCCGTGCACACCCGCTGGATCGAGACCGAGTTCGACAACACCATCGAGCCGTTCACCGGCGGCGCCGAGGTCGAGGAGCCGGAAGCCCGGCAGAGCATCACCGTCGAGGTCGGCGGCCGCCGACTCGAGGTCACGCTGCCCGCCGAACTGGCGGTGTCCGGCGCGGCACCGGCCGGGAAGGCCAAGCCGCGCAAGCGTTCCGCGGGCAAGGCCGGCGCGGCCGTGTCGGGTGACGCGGTGACGGCGCCGATGCAGGGCACCATCGTCAAGGTCGCGGTCACCGACGGCCAGCAGGTCGAGGCAGGCGAGCAGATTGCGGTCCTGGAAGCGATGAAGATGGAGAACCCGGTGACGGCCCACAAGGCGGGCACGGTCACGGGCCTGTCGGCCCAACCGGGCGACTCGGTCTCCCAGGGCACCACCCTCTGCGAGATCAAGGACTGACGCTCCAACGCGGTTCGGCCCTGCTCGGAGTTCAACTCCGCGCAGGGCCGAACCGCGTTTCACCAATGAGTTCGGCGTCAGTCCGCGGTCATGCTCCGAGACAGCAGCGGTCCCAGCGACGAACAGGGTCCTCGCTGCCTCGGTGGCCGAATACGACGTCGCGGATGTGCGCTCGATGACTTGATCGGCTGGCGGAATGGCCAGGGGCGTCAGGGTTCTCTCGCCAGCGCTCGCATTCCGTCGATGAGCATGCCCAAGCCCTGTTCGAAGGCCTCGGGACCTTCTGGCGGTCCGCCTTCCCGGATGGCCGCCTCCAGGAAGGGCAACCGTTCTGGCGGAGCGGTTTGTTCCTGGGAGCGGTGCTTCTGGCGCTTTTCGGTGCGCGGGCGTGCTTGTGCGGCTTGTTCTTCCAGGACGAAGCCCGTGATGTAGTGCCCGATGGCGATGACCGCGCGCATCGCCTGGACCGGGCTGAACCCGTACTCCGAGAGCGCGCGCAGGTCGTCGTCGAACCTCCGCGCCACCTCGGGGCCGGGGCTGCTGCCGGACACCAGCCGGGCGCCGTCGCGGCGGGAGAGCAGGAGCGCGCGGCGTTCGTGGGCCAGCCGGGCGATCCACTCCGGCCAGGGCTCGCCCTCGCGCGGCTGCGTCCCGCCCCCGACGGTCTGGAGCTGCTGGGACATCAGGTCCAGCAGCTCCTGCTTGTCGCGGAAGTGCCAGTACAGCGCGGGTGACTTGACGCCGAGTTCGGTCGCCAGCCGTCGCACCGTCAGGCCGTCCAGGCCGACTTCGTCGAGCAGATCCAGGGCCGTTGCGACCACCGAGTCGCGGTCGAGCCCGTTGCGCTTGGCGTCCTCCACGGTTTGACACCTTAACAGTGCTAAAGCTAGCTTAGCGTCGTTAAGGATTTAACAGTGCTAAGGAGATGTGCATGGCCGCGCGTACGGACCGGGTCACCCGCGCTCTGCTCGCCTGCGGGATGGCTCCGCTGCTGTTCATCGTCGTCATCCTGATCCAGGGCGAGCTGCGCTCCGGCTACGATCCGCTGCACCACTGGGGGAGCGAGCTCAGCCTGGGCGACCAGGGCTGGATCCAGATCGCCAACTTCATCGCGACCGGAGCGCTGACCATCACCTTCGCCGTGGGCTTGCGACGGGTGCTCGCCGGCGGTCCGGGCGCGGCGGCGATCCCGTTGCTCGCCGGTGCTTTCGGCCTGGAACTCATCATTCAGGGGATCTTCACCGCCGACCCTTACGTGGGCTATCCGGTCGGCAGCAAGGGGACTACCGACTACTCCCTGTCGGGCTGGGTGCACAACCTGAACATGTTCCCGACCTTCGCCGCGCTGACGGCCGCAGTCCTCGCGGTTGCGTACCGGTCAGCGCGGAACCGCGAACTGGCATGGGCGGTCCTCAGTGTCATCGTCGCGATCCTGATCCCCGCCGCCATCGTGGTCGCCGCCAACAGCTTCGACATGGACACCCAGGTGGGGCGCTATCACGGCCTGTGGCAACGAATCGGCTTGGGAATCACCGGAATCTGGTACGCGCTCTACGCCGTCCGCCTGCTTCGTCGAACCCTGAACATCTCGCCCCGTGCTGGTCAGGAGGTCAGAGGGGTGGCGGCAAGGTGATGGTGCTGGTTGGGGGGGTGTTCCTATGGTTTTGTCAAGCGGCTGCTGGGGGCGCCGTGGGTCGGGTTGGCTGGTAGTGGGTCTTGTTTTTGAGCATGGCGAACAGGACGTCGCAGCGTCGTCGGGCCAGGCAGATCA
>NZ_JAQGLA010000024.1 GCF_027853915.1 Saccharopolyspora oryzae | reverse complement strand
GCGTGTCGGGCGCCCGACACGCCGACGGTGCGCCGGGGAACCCCCGCAGTTTCAATTGAAACTGTGATCCGTCGTGCCTGAGATCTGCAGTTTCAATTGAAACTGCGGTTCACGGCTGCCCGCGTCGCTCAGCTGCGGGCCGGGCGTTGGGTCGGGATCGGGTGCGGGGGCCAGGGGCCGAGCTCGGGGAGGGGGCCGGACGGGGTTCGGTCCGGGGTCCGGCCGGCCAGCCAGGCCGCCAGGTCCTGCACTCGGCCGGTGATCTCGGTGGGGCCCGTGGACCACGTTCCGTCGCCGTCGGTTCGGCGGAGGGTGAAGCCCTCGGGGAGCCGGGGGAGCAGGAAGTCGATGGCGTGCTCGGAGAACTCCGGGGTCCACTGCTCCGGGCCGACGCCGACGTCCAGGTCGACCAGGTGGATCCAGACCTCGCGCCAGCGCATCCGCACGATCCCGGCGAGGTCGCCGTTGCGGAACCGCACCGGGCGGTTCCAGTCCGCCTCCGCCGCCTGCGACCAGACCGCCTCCAGCGCCGCGCTGTGCCGGGCGAGCCGGGCGCGGTGCTCCTCGGCGCTGTTGCCGGCGAGCCCTTCGATGATCGCGTCGCGTTCCTGCTGGCCGCCGTCGTAGGCATCGACGAGCTCGCCGCGCAGCGCGTGGGCGGAGACCCGTGCGAAGGCCCGCGCGTTGTCCGTCAGGTGCGCCAGCACGTGCCCACGGCTCCAGCCGGGGAGAAGCGACGGGGCGGCGATCTGTTCGTCGGTCAGAGCGGAGATGGCCTCGAGGAGGTACTGGTGTCCCTCGACGACGGCGCTGAGCGGAAGCCTCACGCGCGGCGATCCTAGCCCCCGCTGCCGAGAGCCGGGATCACTCCGGGGTGTAGCTGCGGTAGGCGGCGACGAGCTGGGCCTCGGCGGCGTCGAAGTAGCCCTCCAGGCGGTCGGCCGCTTCCTGCACCTGACCAGCGCTGATCAGGTCCGCGATCTCCCGGTGCGGTTTCAGGTACGGCTCGTGGAGCTCGCGCGGCCGGGACCTGCGGTGGAACGCCAGCCGCAGCTCGGCGAGCAGCCGGCGCATCGTCTCGTTGACCCGCGGGCTCTCGGCCAGCGCCGCCAGCGCTTCGTGGAACCGCATGTTCGCGGTTCCCACGTCCCACCAGCGCTCTTCCCCGGCCGCGCGCTCACCCTCGGTGACCGCCTGGTCCACTGCGGCCACCAGTTCCGACGGTGCCCCGGCCGCCCGGCGCACCGCGCTGATCTCCAGCAACCGTCGGATGCGGTAGAGGTCGATCACGTCCTCGTCGCTGAGCACCCGGACGAACACGCCGCGGTGGAACTCGTGCACCAGCAGCCGCTCGTGCACCAGCAGCCGGAACGCTTCGCGCAGCGTGTTGCGCGAGACGGCGAGTGCTCGGCCTGCGCTTTCCTCGGACAGCCTGGTGCCCGGCGCGAGCGCGCCGTCGATGACCCGCTGGCGCAGCAGCTCGGCGACGCGCTCGGCCGTGCTCGTGCGGTCGAGCAGCGACCGGTCGGCCGCCAGGAGGTCCGCCCAGGGATCCGCGGTGGTCAATCCAGCTCCCCACGACGCCGGTTCAGTTGATCTCGAGTGTAACGAGAATTTTCACCCAGGGTATTGCCGGATTGTTCAACAATTCTCTATGTTGTCCCGAACCGCCTGCTCGCGCGGTCTCCAAGTCGACGTTCCCCCCACCGGCCCCGGTCGGTGCGCAGCTGATCGGAGTGCCATGGCTGAGACGACGACGACCGAGAAGGGATCCTCGGCCGCCAAGCGGAGCACCCTGCTCGGCGCGGTGTTCCTGATGGCCACCAGTGCGATCGGGCCCGGCTTCATCACCCAGACCACCGAGTTCACCATCCAGCTCGGCGCCGCGTTCGCCTTCGCGATCCTGGTGTCGATCCTGGTCGACGTTGCCGTGCAGCTGAACGTCTGGCGGGTCATCGGCGTCTCCGGCATGCGGGCGCAGGACCTGGGCAACAAGGTGGTGCCCGGCCTCGGCTACCTGATGGCGGCGCTGGTCGTCTTCGGCGGACTGGTGTTCAACGTCGGCAACATCGCCGGCACCTCGCTCGGCCTGGACGCGCTGTTCGGCCTGGACGCCAAGATCGGCGGCACGCTGTCCGCGGTCATCGCCATCGGCATCTTCCTGAGCAAGAAGGCCGGTGTGGCCATGGACCGCATCGTCGTGGTCCTCGGCGTGGTGATGATCCTGCTGACTGCGTTCGTCGCGTTCGCCTCCGCACCGCCGGTCGGTCAGGCGCTGAAGGAAGCCGTGCTGCCCAGCGACGTCGACTTCCTGGCCATCACCACGCTCATCGGCGGCACCGTCGGCGGCTACATCACCTACGCCGGTGCGCACCGCCTGGTCGACGCCGGGGTGACCGGCCCGGAGCGGATCGTCGACGTCAGCCGCAGCTCGGTCGTCTCGCTGCTGGTCACCGGCGTGATGCGGATGGTGCTGTTCCTCGCGGTGCTCGGCGTCGTCGCCGGCGGCGTGGCGCTGACCTCGGCCAACCCGACCGCGGAGGCGTTCCAGCACGCTTCCGGCGAGATCGGCATGCGGCTGTTCGGCATGATCCTCTGGGCCGCCAGCATCACCTCGGTCGTCGGCGCGGCCTACACCTCGGTGTCGTTCCTGGTGACCTTCTCGCCGAAGCTGGCCCGCGCCCGCAACTGGCTCGTGGTGGGCTTCGTCGCGATCTCCGCGGTGGTGTTCCTGCTGCTCGACAAGGCCCCGACCACGCTGCTGGTGCTGGCCGGAGCGCTCAACGGGCTGATCCTGCCGGTCGGCTTCGGCGTGCTGATGTACGTCGCCGCCCGCCGCCGTGACCTGCTCGGGGGATACCGCTACCCGAAGTGGCTGCTGATCGTGGGTGTGGTCGCGTGGCTGCTGACCCTGTACCTGGGATACAACTCGCTCGGCGGCATCGCCGCGCTGTGGAAGTGAGGTGGGCATGGACCTCAATTCGGACCTCGCGGAGGGCTTCGGGCGCTGGGAGCTCAGCGATGACGAGGCGCTGCTGGGCATCGTGACCAGCGCGAACGTCGCCTGCGGTTTCCACGCCGGGGACGCCACGGTGATCCGCGGCGCGGTCGAGCAGGCCGCCAAGCAGGGCGTGGTCGTCGGCGCGCAGGTCAGCTACCGCGACCTGGCCGGGTTCGGCCGCCGCTTCATCGACGTCCCGCCGCGCGAGCTGGCCAACGACGTGATCTACCAGATCGGTGCGCTGGCCGGGTTCGCCCGCATCGCCGGGACCGAGGTCGGCTACGTCAAGCCGCATGGCGCGCTCTACAACGCGATCGTGCACCACGCCGACCAGGCCGCCGCGGTGGTCGAGGCGGTGCGCGCCTACGACCCGTCGCTGGCGGTGCTCGGACTGCCGGGCTCGCAGTGGCTGGAGCAGGCCGAACGGGCCGGGCTGCCGGTGTTCCGCGAGGCCTTCGCCGATCGCGCCTACACACCGGAGGGCACGCTGGTGTCGCGGCGTGAGCCCGGCGCGGTGCTGCACGACCCGGAGCTGATCGCGCAGCGCTGCCTGCGGCTGGCGGCCGGTGAGCCGATCGAGGCCGCCGACGGATCGATGATCCGCGTCGAAGCCGACTCGATCTGCGTGCACGGCGACAGCCCGGGCGCGGTGGCCATCGCCGAATCCGTGCGGGACCAGCTGGTCGCCGGTGGTGTCGAGCTGCGGCCGTGCGTCGCGCGGGGTCTGTGATGAGGTTCCTGCGGTGCGCTGACTCCGGCCTGCTCGTCGAACTGGACGACCTCGAAGCCGTGCAGGCGCTCTACGCCGCGCTCGCCGAGGCGCCGCCCGAGGGGGTCACGGACCTGGTCCCGGCAGCGCGGACGTTGCTGCTGCACCTGGATCCGCAGCGCGCCAACGCCGCCGCGATCGAGGCCGCGGTGCGCGCCGTGGAACCGCGCGGAACCGCTGGTAGTGACGGCTCCCTGGTGGAGGTGCCGGTGGTCTACGACGGCGCGGACCTCGCGGAGGTCGCGAAGCTGACCGGGCTCACCGAGCGAGAGGTGGTGCACCGGCACACGAGTGCGGTGTGGACAGTCGCCTTCGGCGGCTTCGCACCGGGTTTCGGCTACCTCGCCGGTGGCCCGCCGGAGCTCGCGGTGCCGCGCCGGACCGAATCGCGGACCAAGGTGCCGCCCGGTTCGGTCGGGCTCGCCGGTGCGTTCAGCGGCATCTACCCGCGCGAATCGCCCGGTGGCTGGCAGCTGATCGGACGCACCGATCTCGAGATCTGGCGGACGGACCGCAATCCGCCCGCGCTGCTGCGCCCGGGTGTGCGGGTGCTTTTCCAGGAGGTCCGATGAGCTGCGTGGAGGTGCTCGCCACCGGACCGCTCGCGACCGTCCAGGACCTGGGGCGGCCGGGGCTGGCGGGGATCGGCGTCGGGCCGTCCGGCGCGGCCGACGGCGGCGCTTTCCGGCTGGCCAACCGGCTGGTGGGCAACGACGAGGGCGCGGCGGCGATCGAGGTCACCTTCGGCGGGCTCGAGGTGCGCGCCACCCGGGACCTCACCGTCGCGCTGACCGGCGCGCCGTGTCCGATCACAGTGGACGGTCGTGGTGCTGCGGCGAACTCGGTCGTGCGGGTCCCCTCCGGTGCGGTCCTGAAACTGGGGCTGCCCGACCGGGGTCTGCGCAGCTACCTCGCCGTGCGCGGAGGCATCGACGTCGAACCGGTGCTGGGTTCGCGGGCCACCGACGTGCTGGCCGGGCTGGGGCCGGAGCCGCTGGCACCGGGTTCGGTGCTGCCGGTGGGCCCGGCGCCGCAGCAGTTCCCCCGGGTGGACCAGGCGCCGGTGGCGGTGTGCGCGGCCGACGAGATCACGCTGCGCGTGGCGTTCGGGCCGCGGCACGACTGGTTCACCGAGGAAGCGCTGACCGCCCTGGTCAGCAGCCCATACGAGGTGACCGCGGAGAGCAACCGGGTCGGCATGCGGCTGGCCGGACCGGCGCTGGAGCGCAGCCGGACCGACGAGCTGCCCAGCGAGGGCATGGTCCCCGGCGCGCTGCAGGTGCCGCCGTCAGCGCGGCCGACCCTGTTCCTGGCCGACCACCCGGTGACCGGCGGGTACCCGGTGATCGCCGTGGTCGTCGCCGCAGACCTGGACAAGGCCGCTCAAGCCCGCCCCGGCCAGCGAATCCGCTTCCGCCGCAGCAGCTGAGCAACAGGTCGTGAGCGGCGATGGCGGTAAGAGCCACCACCGCCGCTCACGAGACAGACGACGAGGAGTTCTGCCATGACGAACCCGCAGGAGATGTCCCCGGAGCAGGCCCGCGCCGCGTTCCGCGCCGGGCTGCGCGTGCCCACCTCGGGCTACAGCGCCGGGTGGACCCAAGCGAACCTGATCGCCCTGCCGCGCGAGTTCGCCTACGACTTCCTGCTGTTCGCGCAGCGCAACCCGCGCTCCTGCCCGGTGCTGGACGTGACCGAGCCCGGGGAGACCAGCGCCGGGATCTTCGCCGGGGACCTGCGCACCGACCTGCCCGCCTACACCGTCTACCGGGACGGCGAGCTGGTCGAGGAGCGGGCGGAGGTCACCGACCTGTGGCGGGACGACCTGGTGTCGTTCCTGGTCGGCTGCAGCTTCACCTTCGAGGCCGCGCTGCTGGAGGCCGAGGTCCCGGTGCGCCACATCGAGGCCGGCAGCAACGTGCCGATGTACCGGACGAACCGCGAATGCCGCCCGGCCGGCCGGCTGTCCGGACCGCTGGTGGTGTCGATGCGCCCGATCCCGGCCGAGCTCGTCCCCGACGCCGTCCGCGTCACCTCCCGCTACCCGTCCGTGCACGGTGCGCCGGTGCACGTCGGCGCCCCGGAAGCGCTGGGCATCGCCGACATCGACCGGCCGGACTTCGGCGACGCGGTGGAGATCCGCCCGGGCGAGATCCCGGTGTTCTGGGCCTGCGGGGTGACCCCGCAAGCAGCGGTGATGCAGTCCAAACCCCCGTTCGCCATCGGCCACGCACCCGGCTACATGGCCATCACCGACTCCCGGGACAGCCGCTACCTCGTCCCGTAGCGGGCCGGCAGACCGAGCGTCCACAATGCACTCGTCGAATCGGGCAACTGTCCGAACTGGACTGATTTCGCGGGATTCGGCCGAATACCGCGTTCTCGGCGCGTCGAGGTTCGTGCATTCTGCGGTGTGACGGCCGCCGTTCCGGCTGTTGACTCCCCTTGCGGAGCTGGCAGGCGGGACGAGGAGGTTCGGCGCAGTGGCGCATTCGGGGCGATTGGTCCGGAAGTTGGCGGTCTCGGTGAGCGCGTTGCTGGTGGGCGCCGGGTTGCTGGCGGTACCCGCCGCGGCCCAGCCGACCGGCGCACCACCGGTCTCCTGGAAGAAGTGCAAGACCGGGGACTTGAGCGGGGTTCCGGTCACGCAGTGGCACCTGTTCAGCTGCGCCACCTACCCGGTGCCGATCGACCACGACGACCCGGGCAAGGGCACCGTCGAGCTGGCGATGATGCGGCGCGCGGCGACCAAGGCGGACGAGCGCATCGGGTCGCTGTTCATGAACCCGGGAGGCCCCGGCGGCAGCGGGTACAACCGGCCGACGACGGCGGGCAACCGCTTGAGCCCCGAGGTGCTGGAACGCTTCGACATCATCGGCTTCGACCCGCGCGGGGTGAGCCGCAGCACTCCGCTGCGCTGCTTCACCTCGGCGAAGAAGGCCGAAGACGTGATGAGCCGGATCTCGTCGGTACCGGTCACCGACGAGCAGATCGACACCACCATGGGCGCCTACCAGGACTACGGCCGGTCCTGCGAGGAGAACGCCGGTGAACTGCTGCGGCACATGTCGACCAAGGACGTCGCGCGGGACCTGGACCTGATGCGGCAGGGCGTGGGCGACGACCAGCTCAACTACGTCGGCTTCTCCTACGGCACCCTGCTGGGCGCGACCTACGTCAACCTGTTCCCGGAGCGCAGCCGCGCGATCGTGCTCGACGGCAACGTCGACCCCGGCCTGCGGACCTCCGACGGCATCGAGCACGACCGCGAACGGGCGCAGGGCTTCGAGATCACGCTGGCCGGATTCCTGCAGCGCTGCGCCGAGAACCCGGACAAGTGCGCGTTCGGCGCCGGCGATCCGCGGGCGAAGTTCGACGAGATCCGCGACCACCTGCGAGAAGAGCCGATCACCATGCCCGACGGCACGGAGATCACGCTCGACCAGTTCAACGACAGCACCGGAAGTACGCTGTACACCCCGGAGAAGTACGAGCAGCTCGCCAGCGACCTCGAGTCGATGTACCGGCAGCTGCACCCGCGGCCTGGGCTGGTCCCGGAGCTGCTGACGGTGCTCGACGTGCCGACGCAGCTGGGCAAGTTCGATGCGCCGGCGGACGCCGCTTCGGACTACGTCGACGACAGCTACTTCGCGGTGAACTGCACGGACAAGCCGTTCCCGCGCGCGCCCGAGCAGGTGCCGGGCATCGCGGCGAAGTGGGAGGCGGAGTCCTCGACCTTCGGCCGCTCGCAGGCCTTCAGCGATCTCGCGGGCTGCTCGTCGTGGCCGGAGACCGGCCAGGACGTCTACCGCGGGCCGTGGGCGCACCAGGCGGAGAACCCGGTGCTGCTGTTCGGCAACCGCTACGACCCGGCGACCCGCTACGACTTCTCCCGCCGGATGGAGCAGCAGCTGGGCAACGCGCGCCTGGTCACCGTCGACGCGTACGGCCACTGCATCCTGGGCCGCAGCGCCTGCGCCGACGCGTTCGCGGCGAACTACCTGATCAACCTGGAAGTCCCGGAGCCCGGCCAGGTCTGCCAACCGAACAAGCAGCCCTTCAGCTGAGCCCTCTCGAACTACGAAAAGTCCCCCCGCCCGAGGAGAAGGGCGGGGGGACTTCTTCGTTGGGGTCGACGCGCCGGTCGCCTCTGCGGCGAGTGGCGCGACGCGGCTCCTGCCGAACGGTATTCCGCGAAGGCGTTAGTTGAGGCCCGGGGACACGGGCGCATCGACCAGACTGTTCAACGGGCGGGTGGGGTCTGGTGTTCCGGGTTCTGCTGTGAGCCACCCCTCACCTGATCGAGACCTCCTGACACGCGCCCCTTCGATGCTTGACTGCCGGGCTCGCGCCGCCGCTGGTCCTAGCTTCGAGGCATGGATTTCCACGACGAGGTTCGAGTCGGACAGCACACCTACGGAATCAACGCGAAGGGCGAACTCGCTGGCGAGGACCAGCCGGCCGGGGTGGCGGTGGAGTTCACCGGCGCCGATGCCGACGGCCGCGTGGTCGCGGAGGGGAACCTGCTGATCGCCGTCGACGGTTTGGGCGATGCCAGCGCGTTCCTGACCCGGACGCTGGACGCTCTGGCGGCCTTGCACGCCCCGCCGGGGCGATCCCGAAGTCGACCACGCCCGCCGAACGCCGGGCGGCCGTGGACCGATGCCGACGGCGAGCTGCTGCGCGAGCGGTGGTTGAACGCGCTCGGTGAGTCGGCGGCGCGGTTGGCCGGGGAGCTCGCCGAGGAGCTCGGCCGCACCCGTGCCGCGGTGCGCGCACAGCTTCCCCGGCTGGGCTGCGACCCCGACGTGCCGGGGCGGCCCCTCGGGCAGGCCTGACATCGGTGCAGGTCGCGGCCGATCCTGCCGAATTCCGAATTCCAGCGGTTCGCATTCGGGGAAAACGTCGATTGGCTCGGCGAACAATTGGTTTGCGGCGGGCCGAAAACTTCGTTTGGAGAATGGGAAGAATGAATTGAACTGAGGCGTTTCCGGATGGGGTTTTGATTTATCGGGGAAAGGGGGTAATGTTCCGGGGCGGAGAAGGGGAGTAGTCCTCAATATCGCGGTCGACATGCTGGTGCCCGTTCAGTGCGCACCCGGTCGCGGAGCCTTGGATTCGAGGTGGGCGAGACCTTCGGAACCGGCAATGGCATGCCGGGCCGAAGATGCTGCGCGCCTTCGTCCTGGCCGTGATGTGAGAGGTGGACGTTCATCGTGCTGGGCAGTCTTGCGCTGAGTTCCGTGGCTATCTTCGTGGCCGAGCTCGGGGACAAATCCCAATTGATGGCGATGACCTTCGCGACCCGCTATCGCGCGTGGCAGGTGCTGATCGGCATCACCATCGCGACCACTGCGGTGCACGCGGCTTCGGTCGCGCTGGGGTTCGGAATGGGTGAACTCCTGCCGACCGAGTGGATCGCGTTGATCGCGGGAGTCGCGTTCCTGGGATTCGCCGCTTGGACGTTGCGCGGTGATCGGCTGACGGAGGAGGAGAAGGGCAAGGCCGCTCGGAGCGTCGGTTCTGCCGTGCTCGTGGTGACGGTCGCGTTCTTCCTCGCGGAGCTGGGCGACAAGACCATGCTGGCCACGGTCACGCTCGCCACCCACCACGACTGGCTCGGCACCTGGATCGGGTCGACGATCGGCATGGTGGTGGCCGACGCGCTGGCCATCGGAGTCGGCTTGCTGCTCGGAAAGCACCTGCCGGAGCGGATGATCCGCTACGGAGCCGCGGCGCTCTTCGCGATCTTCGGCGGCTGGCTGATCATCGACGCCGCGCTCGCCCTCGCGTGACATCGGTTCTTCTTCGGTGATGATGCGGGGTTGAACGCGAAAAGCGGGTGCGACGCCGATCGGCATCGCACCCGCTTTCCCGGATTCAGCTTCTCGTGCTGCTAATGGTGACGAGCAGTGCTCTTGGTAGCGACGTTCAGCACTTCTCGAAGGTGGTGGAAGCGGAGCGGTAGGTGGCTCCGGTGGAGCTCGTCGTCTCGGTGTAGACCTCGACGGTGCCGCCGGTGGTGCACGGGGCCTTCGTGGTCAGCTGGACCTCGGTGCCGCTCTGCGCCAGTTCACCGATCACCTTGGGCGTCGCGTCCTTTTGCGCCACGACGATGCGAACGTTGACCGTCGCCGTGTTGGTGCAGCCGGTGCGCCCGCCCGTGGCGACCAGGGTGTCGCCTTCGCGGGTCGGGTGGTTGGCGAAGAGCGCGCACGCCGGGGACTGCTCCGGAGCGGCAGCGATCGCCGGAACAGCGGGCGCGAGCGCGAACGCGGAGAGCGCGGCCGCAACGCCGAACATGACGGGTGAACGTCGCATTCCGATGCCTTCTTTCTGACTGTTGAAATTGCCAGCAGGGGGCATCGGGGAGTCGATCACCCGGCTTGATCGCTGTCAATTCGGGGTCGAGTGGAGCGGATTTTTTCACCCGGCCGAGTAAAGTCATTCGGCGTGTCGTCGCCCGTTTTCGATTCGGGGCATTGCTTGAGCCAGAAAAATATGAATCCTGATCATGTCGTAGCGTGGCTGCAGAATCTGCAACAGCTCTGTTAATCTTGCGCGTCGGTCGATGGGGGTGCGGATGTCCAAGACGGTGGCCAAGGCGGTCCACGTGCTGGACTCCCTCGCCGCGGCACCCAAGACGATCGCGGAGCTGGCCCGGGAACTGGGCGTGCACAGCTCGTCCGCGCTGCGGATGGTGCAGCCGCTGGCCGACGGCGGCCTGATCGCCCGAGGACCGGACAACCGGTACCGGCTCGGGCTGCGGCTGGCCGAACTCGGGCAGCAGGTGCTCGACGAGATGGACCTGCGGGTCGTCGCCCGGCCGCACCTGATCGCGCTCGCCGAGGCGACCCGCTCGACGGTGCACCTGGCGCAGCTGGTGGACGACCAGATCGTCTACGTGGACAAGATCGAGGGCGCGACGACGATCCGCACCTGGTCGCGCATCGGCCGGGCGGTACCGCTGCACACCGCGGCCGCCAGCAAGGCGATCCTGGCCGCGCTGCCCGCGCCGGACCGCGATCGCCTGCTGGACGCGCACACCTTCACCCGCTTCACCGAGCGCACCATCACCGATCCGGCCGAGTTCCGGGAGCACCTCGAAGCGGTCGAGCGCGCCGGCTACGCGACCGACCAGGCCGAGTTCGAACCGCTGGTGCGCTGCACCGGGGTCGCGATCCCGGACGCGACCGGGCGGCTGGGCGCGGCGATCTCGCTGACCGCGGTCCGGGCCGCAGCCGACCGACCTGCGGTGGACAACCCGCTCCGCCGGATGCGCGAGGCGGCCAACGCGATCGCCACCGCGCTCGGCCGACCGCTGCACTGAGAGCCCGTCCGGCGCCTCCTGGGCAGCGCAACCACCGACGGCCTCTGATGCGCTCGAGTGATCGGGGGAACTCCCGGCAACCCGTGACGCCGGCAAACGGTGTTCGTTAGCAGGATGATCGGTGCTACCCGGGAGAGGATCGCGATGAGCTGGATGATCTACGGCGCGAGCGGCTATACCGGCCGGCTGGTCGCCGACCTGGCGATCGACCGCGGTGAACGCCCGGTGCTGGCCGGTCGCGCCCCGGCGAAGATCGCTGAAGTGGCCACTCCGCGAGGGCTGCCCTACCGGAGCTTCGACCTCGCCGACCCGGAAGCGGTGGACGAGGGCCTGGCGGGCATCGACGTCGTCGCGCACTGCGCCGGGCCGTTCTCGGCGACCTCGGCGGCGATGGTCGAGGGCTGCCTGCGCGCCGGCGCGCACTACCTGGACATCACCGGCGAGATCGACGTCTTCGAGTCGGTGTTCGCCAACCACGAGCGCGCCCGCAGCGCCGGGGTCGTGCTGCTGCCCGGTGCCGGTTTCGACGTGGTGCCGACCGACTGCCTGGCCGCGATGGTCGCCGCCGAACTGCCCACCGCGACGCACCTGGACCTGGCCTTCCAGACCAGCGGCGGGATCAGCGGCGGCACTTTGAAGAGCGCGCTGGAGGGAGCAGCGCTGGGCGGTCGCGCCCGCATCGACGGAGAAGTGCGTGAGGTACCGATGGCGTGGCGGCGGCGGGAGGTGCTGTTCCCGTCCGGCTCGCGGCGGGTCACCTCGCTGCCCTGGGGCGATGTGAGCACGGCCTACCGCAGCACCGGGATCGCCAACATCACCACGTTCGCCCACCTGCCCGGGCTGGACCGGGCGGGGCGCCGGTCGAGCCGGTTGTCTCGAGCGCTGCTGAGCAGTTCCGCGGTGCAGCGGCTGGGCAAGGCCGCGATCAGCGCTGTCGTGAGCGGTCCCGGCAAGAGCGCCAGGTCCCGCAGCTGGGTCGAGGTGTACGCCGAGGCCACCGACGACGCCGGGCGCAGCGTCTCCGCAGCTCTGATCGGCCCGGACACCTACGACCTCACGGCCGACTCGGTCCTGCGCGCGGTCAACGCACTGCAATCCGAACAGCCGGCACCCGGCGCCCACACGCCGTCCACGGCCTTCGGCCCGGACTTCGTCCGCCGACTTCACGGAATCCGGATCATCGAACCAGCCCGCAGCTGACCGCGGGTACGAGGTGGTCGTCGACCGGTGTTGGCACGCAGATGACCCTGGTCGCCCTCCGGCGCTCGCTCGGCCACGTCGCGGAAATCCTCGGTCGGTCGTGGCGGACGCGATGCCGGGGCCAAAGCCCGATCACCTGGGAACCGGATCCGCGACTCACCTCGGACGCCAACCGACTGGCCGAGAACGGCATCCGGCTCCCCGCCACGTCGCAGCTCCCGCCAGTGCGCTCCCACCTGGACTGGACCGCATGAACGGTGACCATTCCGGTCAGAGCGAGCGATGCCACCGGCGGTCGTTCCGGCGGGGTGCTCTTCCCATTTCCCGGCGATAGCCCCGTCTAGGGGTTGGCGTTGCGGGCTCGCATCCCTAACGTATGAGCGGAACATGAGTCCTGCTCACATTTAAAGGATCGAGATGATCATCGTTCAGCCTCCGCGCCGCAGACTCAGATCCCTCACGGTGGTGTCACTGCTTCTCGTCGTGATGACCCTGGTACTCGGTCCGACGTCCAGCTCCGCGGCGGAGCCCGGCTGGTGGACCCCGACCGCGCGGCCCACGCCCGACGCGCAGATCAACGTCACGGGCGAGCCGTTCAAGGGCACCGATGCCCAGGGGCGGGTAAGGGGCTTCGTCGACGCCCACGACCACATCATGGCCAACGAGGGCTTCGGCGGTCGGTTGATCTGCGGCAAGCCGTTCTCGGAGCAGGGCGTCGCTGACGCGCTCAAGGATTGCCCCGAGCACTACCCCGACGGCTCGCTCGCGATCTTCGACTTCATCACCAAAGGCGGCGACGGCAGGCACGACCCCAACGGGTGGCCCACGTTCAAGGACTGGCCCGCCCACGACTCGCTGACCCACCAGCAGAACTACTACGCCGGAATCGAGCGGGCGTGGCGCGGTGGCCAGCGGGTGCTGGTCAACGACCTGGTCACCAACGGCGTGATCTGCTCGGTCTACTTCTTCAAGGACCGCAGCTGCGACGAGATGACCGCCATCCGCCTCGAGGCGAAGAAGTCGTACGACATGCAGGCCTTCATCGACAAGATGTACGGCGGCCCGGGCAAGGGCTGGTTCCGGATCGTCACGGACAGCGCGCAGGCCCGCGAGGTCATCAAGCAGGGCAAGCTGGCCGTCGTCCTGGGGGTTGAGACCTCCGAGCCGTTCGGCTGCAAGCAGATCCTGGACCAGGCGCAGTGCAGCGAGGAAGACGTCGACCGCGGCCTGGACGAGCTGCACCAACTGGGCGTGCGCAGCATGTTCCTGTGCCACAAGTTCGACAACGCCCTGTGCGGAGTGCGCTTCGACTCCGGCGCCCTCGGTACGGCCATCAACATCGGCCAGTTCCTGTCGACCGGCACCTTCTGGAAGACGGAGACCTGCCGCGGCCCGCAGCACGACAACCCCATCGGCAACGCGGCGGCACCGGAGGCGGAGAAGCAGCTCCCGAAGGGGGTGACTGTCCCTTCCTACGCCTCGGACGCGCAGTGCAACAGCCGCGGGCTGACCGACCTGGGTGCGTACGCGGTGCGCGGCATGATGAAACGCAACATGATGCTGGAGATCGACCACATGAGCGTCAAGGCCGCGGACCAGGCCTTCGACATCCTCGAATCCGAGTCGTACCCGGGCATCATCTCCTCCCACAGCTGGATGGACTCGGACTGGACCGAGCGGCTCTACAAGCTCGGCGGGTTCATCGGCCAGTACATGAGCGGCTCCGAGGCGTTCAGCGCGGAGGCCGAGCGCACGGACGCGCTGCGCGAGAAGTACGGGGTCGGCTACGGCTACGGCACCGACATGAACGGTGTCGGAGGTTGGCCGGGCCCGCGGGGTGGGGACACCCCGAACCCCGTGAAGTACCCCTTCCGCAGCGCGGACGGCGGCTCGATGATCGACAGGCAGACCACCGGCGAGCGCACGTGGGACTTGAACACCGACGGCGCCGCGCACTACGGCACGGTCCCGGACTGGATCGAGGACATCCGGATCGTCGGCGGTCAGGGGGTCGTGGACGACCTCTTCGCGGGTGCCGAGTCCTACCTCCGGACCTGGGGGAACGCCGAGAAGCACAAGTCCGGGGAGAACCTGGCCTCGGGCGCGGCCGCTTCGGCGTCCTCAACGGAGTGGTGGAACCCGGTCGCCAGCTTCGAGCCCGGCAAGGCCGTGGACGGCGACGCGGACACCCGCTGGGCCAGCGAGTGGAACAACGACCAGTGGCTGCGGATCGACCTCGGATCCGATGAGCCGGTCAAGCGCGTCACCCTCGACTGGCAGGCGGCGTACGCGAAGTCGTACCGCGTCGAGCTGTCGGAAGACGGTACGAACTGGAAGGCGGTGTGGTCCACGGCCGCCGGTGACGGTGGCCTGGACACGGCACGCTTCGCCGGAACTCGGGCGCGCTACGTACGAATCAAGGGGCTGGAGCGCGGAACCCGGTGGGGCTACTCACTTCGCGAGGTCGGCGTCTACGCCAACTGACGCACCCGTGAGGTGGTGTCCAGGGCCGGGGCCGGCCGGATCAGCTCTCCTGATCCGGTCGGCCCCGGCTGGCTTTCCGGCGTGTTCGCCGACCGAGCCACGCAGGGCGCAGCGAACCGCACGTCGCGAAATCCGTAGCCGATGGGTCGACCGCCCCTGCGGTCTCTCGTTCTTCCGGTCGCCAGTCACCGGAGCCGATCGTTCAGGTAGCTCTTGAGGACTCGTTTGCACTCGGCGATCAGCTGGGCGTCGCCCTGCGGATCGGTGCGGAAGGCGAGTTTCAGCACGCTGTCCGCGCACTCCAGGGCCACCCGCACCGCGATCTCCAGTTCGGCGTTGTCCTGGGTTCCGGTCAGGGATGCGGTCAGCGCGCGCAGCCTTCCGGCGACCGCGGTGTTGTTGTCCAGGTTCGGCTCCAGGATGTGGTCCTGCCCCACCGCGCCGAAGTCGACCACGCCGAAACCGGTGATCGTCTGCCGCATGGTGACGAACTCGTCGACGGTCACATCGACGATGCCTGAGATGTCGTCGGGCTCCACGCGCTCCAGCCGGTCTGCGACCCGCTCCAAGAAGGACTCCAGATTGCGGGCGGCGAGCGCGCCGATCAGCCCCTCCCTGTCGGAGAAGAACTGGTAGAGGGTGCCGATGGGCACCCCGGCCCTGCGGGCCACCTCCTTGGTGGTCAGCGCGGCATAGCCGACCTCGTCCAGGAGTTCGGCGCAGGCGTTCAGCAGCCGTTCGAAGCGTTCGGCGCTGCGCTTCTGGACTGGCAGCCGGCGCAGCGTCCCTGCATTGCGGTCTTGGCTCACGCTTCCATCATCCCATCGAACGCGTTAACGTGAGCATGGCTCATGTTTTAGGAGGTTGGGTGTGACACTGGACCATCTCCCCGCGAACTTCGTCTGGGGCGCTTCGACGGCGTCGTACCAGATCGAGGGCGCCACCGAGGAGGACGGCCGCGGACCGTCGGTATGGGACACCTTCACCGCCCGGCCCGGCGCAGTCCGCGACGGGCACACCGGTGCCGTGGCCTGCGACCACTACCACCGGTACGAGGAGGACATCGCGCTGATGGCCGAGGCGGGCCTCACCGGCTACCGCTTCTCCGTCGCCTGGCCCCGGATCCAGCCGACCGGCACGGGAGAGGTCAACCTCCGGGGCTTGGACTTCTACGACCGGCTGGTCGACGGCCTGCTCTCACGTGGCATCGAACCCGTCCCGACCCTCTTCCACTGGGACCTCCCGCAGGGCCTCGAGGACGACGGCGGCTGGTTGAACCGCGACACCGCGCACCGCTTCGCCGAGTACGCCGCCATCATGGCCGACAGGCTGGGCGACCGCGTCCAGAAGTGGATCACGCTCAACGAGCCGTTCGTCCACATGGTCTGGGGCTACGGCCTCGGCACCCATGCGCCGGGCCGCACCCTGTTCCTGGACTGCCTGCCGGTCGCCCACCACCAGCTGCTCGGCCATGGCCTGGCGCTGCGGGAGCTGCGGGCGCGCGGCCTCCAGGTGATGATCGCCAACAACTGCACCCCGGTCTGGCCTGCCTCGGACGCCCCCGCCGACCGCGCTGCCGCGCGAGCCTACGACAACCTGCACAACCGCCTGTTCAACGACCCGATCCTCACGGGCGCCTACCCCGATCTGTCGGTCTTCGGCGCGGAGGCCACCTTCGGCGGCTCCGTCCGGGACGGCGATCTCGAACTGATCTCGGCCCCCCTGGACGCGCTCGGCATCAACTACTACAACCCGACCCGGATCCAGGCGCCGGCGTCCGAGGGCCTGCCGTTCGAAGAGGCGCCCATCGAGGGCTACCGCCGCACCGCCTTCGACTGGCCCGTCGTCCCCGACGGTCTGCGGGAACTGCTCGTCGGCCTCAAGGAGCGCTACCCGGCGCTCCCGCCGGTTTACATCACGGAGAACGGCTGCTCGGTCGAGGACGTCGTCGACGCGGACGGCACCGTCCTCGACCTCGACCGCATCGACTACTTGGACACCCACCTCCAGGCCGTCGACGCCTCCGTGGCCCAGGGCGTGGACGTGCGCGGCTACTTCACCTGGACCCTGATCGACAACTTCGAATGGGCCGAGGGCTTCCACCAGCGCTTCGGTCTCGTCCACGTCGACCACGACACCCAGGTCCGCACCCCGAAGGCGTCCTTCGCGTGGTATCGCGACCTCATCCGCGCTCAGCGCGGCTGAGCCGCCCGTCCACCTGCAGGTCTACGACGCGCCCGCGACCCACCTGGCCCGCCCTTCGACAACGATGTCAACTCAGTGAAGGAAGTCTGCATGCGCAACGGCAGATCCCCGGCCCCGGGCTCCCCGCGCCTGCGGCGCCGGCACCCAGTCCCCTTGGCGTGGGCCCTCGTCATCGCAACGGCGCTGGTGGCGGCGTTCACCCCGCCGTCCGCCGCCACCGGCCGGGCGGACACCGAGCAGTCCAACGTGGACCTGGTCAACCCGTTCATCGGGACGTCGGGCCGCAGCGACACCGAGTACGGCGGGATGATCCCGAGCACCGCCCCGCCGTTCGCCATGACCCGCTGGTCGCCGATGACCCGGCAGAACTACGTGAGCCGGACCCCGTACCACTACGACGACACGAAGATCAGCGGCTTCATCGGCACCCACCAGCCGGCCATCTGGATGGGCGATTCCGGCTACGTGGTGGGCATGCCCGGCGTGGGGCCGGTGAAGACGAGCCCCGACGACCGGGCGCTGCCGTTCAGCCACGCCGACGAGCACGCCGCACCGGACCGCTACTCGGTTCGGATGCAGGCCGGTTCGGGCCGGACGCTGAAGACGGAGATGACCGGGACGTCCCGCGTGGGTCTGCTGCGCACGACGTATCCGGAGGGCGTGGACACCAACTTCGTGCTGCAGGCGACCCGTTCGGGCGTCACCGGCAACGTGCACGTCGATCCCGCCACCCGGGAGATCACCGGCTACAACCCGGACCGGCAGGACAGCAACCTCGGCCCGTTCAAGGCATCGAACTTCAAGGGGTACTTCGTCGCCCGGTTCGACACCGGCTTCGACAGCTACGGCACGGCCACCGGCGGGACGCTGCACGAAGGCCAGGGCGACCGCACCGACGGCGACCTGTCCGCGTACGTGCGCTTCCCCTCCGGCACCCGGACCGTGCAGGTGCGGATCGCGACATCGTTCATCTCCTTGCAGCAGGCGCGCGCCAACCTGGCCGCCGAGGCCCCGGACGACCGGTCCTTCGAGCAGATCGCCGAAACCACCCGAGCGCAGTGGAACGAGAAGCTGAACCGGGTCCGTCTGCAAGGTGCGACCGCCGACCAGCAGGCGATCTTCTACACGTCGATGTACCACGCCCTGCAGTACCCGTCGGAGAACTCCGAACAGGGGCGCTATTACAGCGCCTACGACGACGAGGTCCACTCCGGTGTCAGCTACACCGGCTACTCGCTGTGGGACACCTTCCGCGCCGAGAACGCGTTCCTGACGCTCTTCGCCCCCGAGCGGATCGACGACATGGTCACCTCGATGCTCCACGACTACCAAGAGGGCGGCTGGCTGCCCATGTGGAAGAACATCACCGAGACCAACATCATGGTCGGCACCAACGCCGACTCGGTGATCGCGGAGGACATCGCCAAGGGCTTCACCGGCTTCGACCGCAACCTCGCGTACGAGGCGGTGCGCAAGGACGCGATGACCCCGCCGGACAAGGACACCGAACTCGCCTACTTCGACCGCCAGCAAGGAACCCCGGTGGAAGCCCGGGCCGGCCTGACCTACTACGAGCAGAACGGCTGGGTCGCCGCGGACCGCACCGCGGAGTCCGCGTCCCGCACGCTGGACTACGCGTACGAGGACTGGGCGGTCGCCCAGGTCGCCAAGGCCGTCGGCAAGACCGACGACGCGGAGATGTTCCTCAGGCGCAGCGCGAACTACAAGAAGCTGTACAACCCCGCGACCGGCTTCATGCAGGCCCGCAACCTCGACGGCTCCTGGGCGATCGGCGGCTGGACCGAGGGCGACCGGTGGGTCTACACGCTGGACGTCCTGCACGACGTCCCGGGGCTGATGGACCTGATGGGCGGTCAGGAGAAGTTCGCGGCGTGGCTGGACGACTACTTCGCCGGCGGCCACAACAACCACACCAATGAGCCGAGCCATCACGTCGCCTACCTCTACGACGACGCCGGCCAGCCGTGGAAGACGCAGGAGGCGGTGCGCCGCATCGCCGCGGCGAACTACGCGAACCGCACCGACGGTCTCAGCGGCAACGAGGACTGCGGACAGATGTCCGCCTGGTACGTGCTGTCCTCGCTGGGCATCTACCCGGTCAACCCCGCATCGGCGACGTACGCCGTGGGCAGCCCGTTCTTCGACCGGGCTTGGGTGCAACTGCCGAACGCGCCCCGCCCGTTGACCATCAGCGCCCCGGGGGCGGCGACGAACCAGTACGTCAAGTCGTTGTCCCTGAACGGCCAGGGCATCAACCATCCGGTCCTGAGCCATGCCGACCTGCTGCGGGGCGGCACGCTGCGCTTCGCGATGAGCGACACGCCGCAGGGCTGGGGCGCCTCGTCGACGCCTCCGCAGGAAGCGGACGCGCACTGACACAGCCCGCCGACGGCGGGCCGCGCCCGGAACACCGCCTGCGCGGCCCGCCTGCCAAGATGCTGCGTCGCGCACGCGCGGGCCGGGCTGTCGAGCCGCGGAATTGACCACTTCCCGTCGCGGCCCCGGGGTCACTCGGCGAGGAGGCGGAGCATTCCGGTGGGGCCGGAGTCGGCCGCCAGGAATTCGAGGTAGGGGCCCTCGCCGGAGGGCGGTCGCAGGGAGGCGAATTCGGCGCGGTCGCCGACCAGGTCCATGCCGGTCGTCTCGGCCCAGGCGTGGGCCTGCGCGCGCGGGTCGGGGGTGTCGACAACGATCGCGGCGACCGGACCGGTGCGCTCGTAGACCTTGCGGGGTTCGAGCACGCACAGCTCGTTGCCCTCGACGTCGGCCATCACCACCCAGGGCACGTCGCTGCTCTGGTCGATGTCGGCGAAGCGGGCACCCGCGTTGAACAGCCGCTCGACGATCTTGTTCTGGTCGTCGTGCGATTCGCTGCGCAGGTCCAGGTGCACGCCGTTCTTGCCGGTCTTGGTCGTCGAACTCGGCACGAACCGCAGCTCGACCCCGGCGCCGGTGGGGCGCACCGAGGTGCCGTCGAGGTGCCAGCCGAGCACGTCGGCCCACCAGCGCGCGAGCCGCTCCGGCTCCCGCGCCGAGAACTCCACGACGACCGGCGCCACATCCGAAAGCTACCGCAGAGCCCGCGTTCGGGAGCGGTGGAAATCGAGTGGCGGACGCCGGCCCCGGTGGGCCAAGCTGCTGGTCATGCTGATTCGCGACGCGCGCCCGGACGACTGGCCGGCGATCTGGCCGTTCATGCGGGACATCGCGGCAGCGGGGGAGACGTTCTCCTGGGACCGCGGGATCTCCGAGGAGAGCGCCTGGGAGCGGTGGTTCCCAGGGCTTCCGGGGCGCACGGTAGTCGCGGTCGAGGGCGATTCAGTGCTCGGCACCGCGGTGTCCGGGCCGAACCACGAAGGCCCGGCCGCGCACGTGGCGACCGCGAGCTTCATGGTCGACCCGGCGCACGCCGGACGCGGTGCCGGGCGTGCGCTGGGGCGCCACGTGCTGGACCAGGCGCGGGCCGACGGTTTCCGCGCGATGCAGTTCAACGCCGTGGTGGAGACCAACACCCGGGCCGTCGGCCTGTGGCGGTCCCTGGGCATGGAGATCGTCGGGACGCTCCCGCAGGCCTTCCACCACCCGGTGCACGGCTACGTCGGCCTGCTCGTCATGTACCGGCTTCTGTGAGCCCGGTCCGGAGGTCGTCGAGGAGGGTCGGCAGCACGACTTCCTCCTCGACGGCGCGGGCAGCGGTGGACATGAGCTCGGCCAGCGCCGGATCCCACGGGGTCGGCACCGGGGTCCCGACGAGGTTCGGCAGGTCGGTGCGCTCCGCGGCGGCCCGGTCGACGGCCTGGCGGTAGTCGGCGGCCGACATCCGCCAGGGCTGGACGTCGTGGTGCTCCCAGAGCGACCGCGCGATGCCGATGCCCGTCCAGTCGAAGTCGCCGTGGTGGTGCAACGTCGCGCCGTCGGAGATGAGCCGGCCCAGCAGGGTCAGCGCGACCGTCGACGGATGTCCCGACACGCACACCACGGGGTGCTCGATGCGTTCCGCCGCAGCGCACTCCAGCACTCGCGGGTTCTCGCACACCGCGACGGCGGTGCCGGGCTCGACCAGCCGGGGCGGAGCGGTGCGCAGGTCGAGGTGGGTCAGGTGCGTCGGCAGGCCGAGCTCGGAGCGCTGCCGGACGGTGCTCGACCAGGCATCCGGGCCGACCAGCGGCAGGGCCCAGCTGAGCACGGTCGAGGACACCGCGTCGAGGGTGACGCCGCAGCGCTCCCACAGCGCTCGTCGCTCCCGCTCGTTGCTCGGCGATTCGACCCCGTGCGCCAGCGCGGCGGCTTTGAGCACGACCCGGCTCAAGGTCGTGCCGTTGTCCAGCTGGTACTCGGCGTTGACGCGCGCCGCGAGTTCACCGCGCGACGTCCACACCTCGGGCGCGCGGTCCAAGGAGATCCGGGCCAGCACCCCGGCCGCGCGCCGCGCGACGGTCGGCAGCTCGTCCGCGGCGACCCGGCCGTACTGGTGGATCCACTGCATCCACGGCGCGACCCAGTCCGCGTCAGCGAGTCCCTGCTCGTCCAGCGCCGCGCGCAGCGTCGCGACCGTCTGCTCCTGCTGCTCATCCCCGGAGCTCGACTCTCGCTGGACCACCGGTCGCCCGTGCAAGATCTCCAGGACTTCCTCGAGTCCCAACCCGAATCCGCGCTCCCGAACAGCAGCGTCCAATTTGGACACGCTGATCCGGGTGCCCATGCCCATCATCGGGCGCCCGTAAACCTCGCCCACGGCCTGCTGCGCCTCGGCGTCGGGCAGCTCCAACCGGAACGTCGCCGCGGGCTTGGGCGCCTCCAGCGCTTCTCGCGCCTGCTCCCACAACCCGCGCAGAGCCTCGACGCCCCACGCAGCGCGAACGTCGTCCGCAACCCCCACGGAAAATCCTCCTACGACCTAGCTCAGGGCACTGTTCGCCCTGGTGAACGCACGTGAGCACTTCGAGGCGCTGTAGCACCCCAACGTACTCACGTGCCATGACCTGCGGAAACGGAGAGCTCTTCTAGACGTCGCTGCGGTCCAGCGTTGTTCCGGTCCACGTCGTGTGGGTGCAGGCGATGCCGTGGCCGCTCCGGGGGCGGAGGACGTCGTAGATGTGCATCTTCGGGATCTTCGGCGAGACCCCCCAGCCGCTGGGCCAGGTGATCAGCCAGTCCATGTCCAGGTCCACCAGCAGGCCCAGCATGCGCGCGATCGTCGGGTCGTCCAGGCGCTCGAACGCCTCGTCCAGCAGGACCAGGCGCAGCGGGCCCCGGCCGTCGGAGGACACGCTGACCGCGTCGTAGAACGCCGCTGCCGCGGCGAACAGCGTCACGTAGGAGATCAGGCGCGTTTCGCCGGAGGACAGCTGGCGCAGGCGCCGCACCCGCGGCTTGCTGTCCGGCCCGGTGTCGCGGACCCGCACGGTGAACGCGAACCACGAGCGGTAGTCCAGCGCGCGGGCCAGGATCTCCGCGTAACCGCCCGAAGTGCTGTCCCGCTCGGCCTCGATGAGGTCGGTGAACACCCGCCGCAGCAGGGCGTCCTGGTCGTCGCTGCGGTCGGCGAACGGGGTGCGCACCAGGTCGATGGCCTGCTTGATGTCCTCGCCGAGCGCCGCCGACGGCTGCCAGTCCAGCTGGACGTGCACGCCCTGGCTGGAGCGGGCGCCGTCGAGCACCTCGTTCATCCGCTTGCACAGGTCCTCGGCGATGGACATCTGCCCGCGCAGGCGTTCGGCCAGGTCGCGGATCAGGTAGTCGGCGAAGATCGACTGGTAGCGCTCGTTGAGGTAGCCGCGCTGCTCGCCCAGCCGCTCGCCGACCCGGCGAGCCGCTTCCGCGACCGGCTGCGGGCCTTCCTCGCCGGTGACGGTCACCGTGAGCAGGCCGTGCTGGTCGGCGGCGGTGATGTCGTAGTTGCCGCTCAGCGAGTGCTGCAGGGTCTGCAGCCGGTTGAGCACGGTGGCCTCCGACGATCCGCGCCGCTCGGCGCCGGTGAGCAGCCCGGCGGCCTCGTCGAGGTCGGCCGGCATCTCCTCGGCGACCTCGGCCGCCGACCACAGACCGGGGATCCGCAGCGCCTGCTGGAAGATCTCGGTGGCCGACGACGCGTCCTGCTCGCGGCCCGGCAGCTGCGATTGCTTGTTCTCCAGCTGGGTTTCCAGCCGCGCCGCGGCCTCGCGCAGCGAGCTGATCTGCTCCCGCGCCTGCGGCAGCTGCTTGCGCAGCTCGGCGCGTTCGCGCTCGAACGCGCTCACCTTGTCGGAGATCTCCTGCGCCTCGCCGCCGACGGCCTCGGTCAGCTCGGCCAGGCCGGTGGCCTGCTCGGCGTACGCGGCGCAGCGCTGCTCGGCCTGCGCCTCGGCCTCCATCCGGTCGGCGATGGCGACGTCGTGGTGCAGCGAGATGTCCTGCAGGTCCGCCAACGTCGGCAGGCAGCGCGACTCGATCGCGTCCCGCAGCGCATCGATCCCGCTGCGGGCGTCGATGGCCGCGCGGTGCGCGGCGTCGAGGGCCCGTGTATCGGCGGGCAGGTCCGCCTCACCGGCCGAGCGGACCAGCTCGGCGTGCGCGGCCTGCCAGCGCTGGTCGGCGCTTTCGTGCTGCTCGCGCAGCTGCACGACCTTCTGCTCGCTGTCGGCCGCCGCCTCGATCGCGGTGGTCAGCTTGGCGTGCGCGGTGAGCAGGTCGCCGTCGTCCGGGTAGGACTCCAGGTGCTGCTCCAGCTCCGCGGCGTGCTCGCTGGCTTCGCGGTGCCGCCGCTCGCCGTCGCCGACCTCGGCGCGCAGCCGCGACAGGTCTTCCTCCAGCTCCGCGATGCGCCGCGCGCGGGCCGCTTCGCGGGCGCCCGCTCCGACGTACTCCGCGGCGTCCTTGCGCCACGAGCCGGACAGCACGCCGGCGCGCCAGGTTCCGGTGACCGACACCGAAAGTCCGGCGCTGCCATCGGTCGACACCGCGGACAGCAGCGCCGCGACCCGCTCCGGCGGGATCGGGCAGCCGGTCACGGTGGCGGGGGCGAGCAGGTCGGCGAGGGTGCCGCCGGTGCTCGGGTCCGCGGGCTCGGCGAGCAGGTCGGCCAGGCCGGGCACCGCGCCGTCGGCGGTGACCCATGCGTTGAGCAGGCCGCTGGACTGCAGCGCCGCTTCCAGCCCGGCCCGGTCGGCCGCGCTCACGGACGGCTGGAAGTCGACCAGCTCGTAGAAGGCGCGGCCCTGCGCCGGATCCCGTTCGGCGTCGGCCCAGCCGGGGCGGCTCGGGGTCTGCTCGTGACCGGCGCGCAGCTCGGCCAGTTCCTTCTCGCGGATGCGGGAGTCCGCGCGCAGCTCGGAGATCTCCTGCTCGACGGCGGAGACCTGGCGGCGCGCTTCGTGCAGCTGCGGACGCGCCCAGCGCCGGGCCTCCTCGCGGGCCTGCCGGGTCGCGGTGCGGTTCTCGGCGAGCTCGTCGGCGGCGGGCGGTTCCGGCGCCGGTTCCTCCACAGTGGACGGCCACTCGGCGGCCCACTTCTGCGCGCGCTCGACCCAGACCGCGGCCGCGTCGGCGAGTTCCTGCTGGGCCTGGTTGCGCCGCCCGGCCGCTTCGGTCGAGGTCAGCTGCGCCTGCCGGGCCTGCCGCTGCAGCTCGGCGACCTTGTCCTGCTCGGCGTCCAGCTCCACGGCCTGCTGGTGCAGCGCCAGCGTCAGAGCCGAACGCTGCCGGGACTCGGCGGCGATGTGCTGCGAATTGTCCACCACAGCACGGAATTCCGCGGCCAGCGCATCGGCGTCGAGCTGCGGTGCGACGGCGCGCTGCACGGCCTGCGGCGCCGCGTCGGGCTCCGGCGAAGTGCGCACCTCGGCCTGCTCGGCACGCACCTCCGCGACCGGGATCGTCGGCGGCTTCGGCACCAGCGAACCGTCCAGACCAGCGGTGGACAGCTGCTGAGCCGCCCGCGCCGCCGCCTGGCCGGCGGCCTCGGTGTCACCGGACAACCGCCGAAGCATGCCCACGACCGACTCCGCCGACCGGTTCTCCTGCGCGCGGTGCTTGGCCGCGGTGTCCAGCGCGGAAACCGCCGAGCTGCGGGCGCTTTCGACCAGCTGCTCGCGATCGCGCAGGTTCTGCAGCTCGGAGTAGGCGGGGTGCGAGCGCAGGGCGTCGATGCTGGACTCCAGCTCGGCCTCGCGCTGCTCCAGCTCGGCGATCGTCTGCTGCGCCGCCTCGCGGTCCTGCTGCTTGCCGGCGACCTGCTTCTCCAGAGCGGCCAGCTCCTTGCGCAGCGCCCGGAGCTTCTGCTGGGCGGTGCGCATCGCCTCGGCCCGGTCGCGCAGCGCGCCGAACGCGTAGCCGGAGTAGGTCGACAGGAACGCGGTGAGCGCCTTGTCCGCGCCGGTGAGCCGGACGATGTTCTCCCGGATCGACTCCAGGTCGTCGAAGGAGGTGGCCAGCCGCTCGATCAGGCCCGGATCCAGCGGGGGCAGCGCGTCGGAGAGGATCTGCTCCAGCTGCCCCTCCAGCACCTTCAGCCCGACGTCGGGGTTGCGCAGCGTGCGCTGCAGGTGCAGCAGGTCGCCGTAGCGGGCGGCGGGCACGCCGTAGACGGTGGCCGCGACCTTGGCGCGGAACGCCTGGTCGTCCAGCACGCAGTCGGCGCCCAGCAGGTCGCGCAGCTGCGCCGAACCCAGCGGCACGCGGTCCGCGCCGACCAGGTACAGGTTGATGCCGACCCGGCGGCTGGTGATGAACCGCCACGAATCGCTGATCGACTGCGAGGTCTTGGACGCCTTCACGCCGACGCCGCAGGTCAGGAATTCCTCGCCGCCGTCGGGGGTTTCGCGGCGCAGCTCGATCCAGGCGTAGCCGATCCGGTTCGGCCCGCCCGGGTACTCGTCGAGCATCAGGCGCCGGATGCTGACCGTGTCGAAGCCCTTGGAACCCAGCTGCCGCAGGTCGCCGTCCAGGCACAGCGGCAGCAGCAGCTCCAGGGTCCGGGACTTGCCGGAACCGTTGGTGCCCTGGAAGATCGCCCGCCCGCCGTCGAGGTCGAAGGTCGTCTCGGCGTACTGCCAGATGTTGACGATCCCGCCGCGGTGCAGCCGCCAGCGGTTCGCCGCGGGCTCCGTGCTTTCGTGGCTCACCGCTGTTCCCCTCGCATCTCGTCGAACATCTCGTCAAACAGGGACCAGCCCTCCGGCTCGGGGGCGGGTGGCGGCTCCGGTTCCCGGTTGGTCGCCGGAGTGGCGTCCGGCTGCGGCAGCCACCGGTGCGCGGCCGGGCTGAGCAGCCAGCTCCCGTCGGCCTCCTGCAGCAGGCCGAGCCGCCGCAGCAGCCCGACCACCGAGTGCACCAGGTCCTGGTGGTCCTCGGTGGCCTGCCGGGACCACGCGGCGGGGTAGGCCTCGACCAGGTCCCGGCACACGTCGGTGAGGTCCTGCCAGGTCACCGGGTGCTTGCCCGCGGCGTCCGGGTCCGATGTGGACAGCAGCTCGGGCAGCGCCAGCAGCGCGATCCGGGCCACCGTGCCGGGACCGGGGAAGGCCAGGTCGCTCAGGTAGTCCTCCGGGTCGCAGACCACCACGCCTTCCGCGCGGCACTCGCTGACCAGCCCGAAGAACCGCTCCAGCAGCCGGGATTCGCGGGTCACGCGCTCGCGCAGCCAGCTGGACTGCTCGGGCGGGAGGTCGTCGTAGAGCACCACCGGGTCCTCGACCAGCCGCCGCCGGACCGCGTGCTCCAGGTTGCGGGGCCCGGCCGCGCAGGCCAGCTCGATCAGCTGCTCGGGGCTGCCGGCCTCGGCCAGCGGGCCGGCCACGAGCTGTCCGAGCAGGTCGGTGTCGATGGTGATCAGCGCTTCCGCGGACGACTCGGCGGTGACCGACCCCTCGGTCTCGGTGATCACGCCCAGCGCCACCAGCTGCCGCAGCGCGGCGGTCAGCGCGCGCCGGTCCGCCGGGTCGTCGACCACCGCGATCTCGGCCTCCGCCGCCGCGGCGCGCACATCGCTGACCAGGCGCGAGAGCAGCACTTGGCGGCCGATGCCGGTCAGCGCGGCCAGCGTCAGCGCCAGGTAGGCGTAGCCGCGCGGGGTCAGCGACGCCTCGCCGCGGGTGGCGTCCTCACCGGTGCCCGCCTTGTACAGCCGGGCGAAGCGGCGCTCCACCACCAGCCGGTAGCCCAGCAGCGAGGAGAACACCTCCTGGAGCACCGCGCGCTGCCGGTAGATCATCGGCAGCAGGTCGCCGTCCGTGCCGTCGGCGCGCAGCAGCGGACGGCGCAGCAGCACCCGCGCGCAGCGGACCACGTTCGCCGCGTCGATGTCCGGGAGCTCGTCGAAGGTCGTCGTGCTCATCGGGCGGTCTCCTGCTCTTCCGGGATCGCGCCGTCCCCGGCGAGTTCCAGCACCGTGTCGCGCAGCACCAGCACACCGGACGCGCTGGCGATCTCGGTGTGCTGGCCCTCCACCGGGCGCACGGTGACGCGCAGCCGGTGCACCGGGTCGAGCGCGGTGCCCTGCTCGTCGGAACCTTCGCGCTGCGCCATCGCCAGCGTCAACAGCTCGCACAGCACGCCCAGGGCGTCGGAGGAGAGCTGCTGCTCGGCCAGCCGCGTCCCGGCCGAGGCGAGCTCGGCCACCGCCGCGCTGCGCTTCTGGTCGGCCTCGCGGGCTTGGGCCAGCAGGGTTTCCTCGGTCATCGGGTCGTCGAGCACCCGCGACGTCCGGCCCCGGGCACCGCGGTCGCCGCGGCTGCGCACGCTGACCGTGACGTCGAGCACCGGGCCGTCGCGCCAGGAGACCTTGTCGTTGTCGGTGTCGTAGTCCGGCGCCGGCTGCAGGTGGCGGGCCGAGTGCAGCCCGAACGCCGACGAGTACAGCCGGTGCGCGGTCGCCTCGTCGGCACCGTCGAACCACTTCGCGAGCTTCAGCAGCTCGCCCCGGCGACCCGGGACCAGCCCGCCGCCGGAGGTGGCCCGCTTCACGCTGGCCAGCAGCGAGCCGATCGCGCGGGCGGTGGCCTCGCGCAGCGCGGCGACCTGGCTCGGACGGCCGGGGGAGTCCACGAACCAGTCGGTGAGCTCCTGCCAGTCCGCCGCGGTGCGCCCGCGCGCCCGCTCCACGTCGGTGCCCAGCTGGTCGGCCGGTCCGAGCAGGCGCAGCAGCTCGCCGCGGACCCCGGCCAGCCCGGCCAGCGACCCGGCGATGGTCTCGGTGTGCCGCAGCACGTCCTCGACCACCATCTGGATGTACTCGACCAGCAGGTTGCGGAACCCGGAGATCTCGTCCGGCGCCAACTGGTGCCGGGTCACCACCTGGCCCAGGTAGGCGTAGAAGTCGCGGACGGTGGCGGCCAACTCCGCGTGCTGCAGGAACACCGTGGTGACCTGCTCGGCGAGCCGCTCCCGCGCCACCCGCGCGGTCTTCGCCCGCGGATCGCGGCTCTCGGCGGTCAACGCGTCCGACAGCGCCGTGCCGATCCCGGCCAGACCGCGGTCGATGGCGGGCAGCAGCTCGCGGGACACCTCGCGCGCGCCCTCCGGCACCCGCAGCAGCGCGTCGACGTCCCGCTGCACGCGGACCGCGAGCTTGCTGACCTGGTAGCGGACGCTGCCGTGCTGGAACTCGGCGATGCTCGACGCGATCGTCTCGCGGCGGCCCACCACCAGGTTGCCCCACTTCACCAGCCGCTTGAGGCGGTCGATGACGGTGTCCACATCGGACTCGCCGGGCGCCACCCGGCCCTCCCGCTCGGCAGCGGCCAGCGCCGCGCCCACCTCGCCCGCGGACAGGTCCGCCAGCAGCGTCGAGGTGAACAGCCGCATGATCGCCAGGTAGGTGCGATGCTCGGGCGCCTGCAGGTAGGCGAACAGCTGCAGGCGCTGCCCGTCGTCGCGGGTCTGCTCGAGAGCGTGCGCAGGCACGTCCGCCGCGGTACCCGCGACGCCCGCGCGCAGCACATCGGCTTCGTGGTCCGGGGCCGTCACGGTCCGCCACGATATCCGGTGGGGCGGACACGGCCGGTCACCTGGCCATGCGGTGATCGCGCGCACCGGCCGCCGGGTAGCGTTTCGGGCAGTTTTGCGGCGTGATCGATCTGGAGGGGACAGCACCGGTGAGCGCGGGACGGGCGGTCGGACTACTGCTGGGCGTGGCTGCGGACGCGGCACTCGGCGACCCGGAGCGCGGACATCCGGTAGCGGCCTTCGGCAAGGCCGCGCAGGCCGCCGAGCGGCTCCTGCACCGCGACCAGCGCTTCGCCGGGGTGATCTACACAGGTGTGCTGGTCGGCGGCACTGTCGGGCTCGGCGTGGTCGCGCAGCGGCTGTCGCAGCGCAGCCCGGCGCTGGAGGCGGCGGTGACCGGCCTGGCGACCTGGGTGGTGCTCGGCGGCGCGTCGCTGGCCGACGAGGGCACCGCGATGGCCCGCCTGCTCGACGCTGGCGAGGTCGAAGCTGCCCGCGAGCGGCTGGGCAACCTGTGCGGCCGCGACTCGGCGGTGCTCGACGGCCAGGGCCTGGCGCGCGCGACCGTCGAATCCGTGGCGGAGAACACGTCCGACGCCGTGGTCGCCCCGCTGGTGTGGGGCGCGGTCGCGGGAGTCCCCGGGCTGCTCGCCTACCGCGCGGCGAACACGCTGGACGCGATGGTCGGCCACCGCTCCGCTCGCTACCGCAACTTCGGCTGGGCGTCCGCGCGGCTGGACGACGTGCTCAACTTGGCGCCCTCCCGCCTGGCGGCGGTGCTGACCTCGGCGTGCGCACCAGTGGTCGGCGGCTCGGCCAAAGGCGCGTGGCACACCTGGCGCCGCGACGCCTCGGCGCACCCGAGCCCGAACGCCGGGCAGATCGAGGCTGCCTTCGCCGGAGCGCTCCAGATCCGCCTCGGCGGCCGGACGGTCTACGGCCACGTCGTGGAGCAGCGCCCGGTCCTCGGCGAAGGCCGCACGGCCGATGCGGGCGACGTGACCCGCAGCGTCGAGCTGTCCCGAGTCATCGGCACCGTGACGGGCGCCCTGGCGGCCGGTTTCGCCCTGGCCCGAGCGATCCGCCGAACCCGCCGCTGACCCCCTCGCCCAGCTCCGCCGTCCGTCTCCGCCGCAAATTCCATTGAAATCGAAGGTCCGATTTCAATGGAATTTGCGTCCCACCCGGAGCGTCACCCCTTCGGTGGGTGGAGTCCGCAGTTTCAATTGAAACTGTGATTCGCCGTGGGTGGGGTTTGCAGTTTCAATTGAAACTGCGGTGTTGACCTGGCCCGGACGGGTGAAGCGATAGGGGTCAGGTCTTGTTGGTGGCGTGGCCCTCGGCGTCCTCGGTCGGGGACGGGGCTTCGCGTTCGGCTGCTTCGCGTTCGCGGCGTTCGTCTTCGGCGATGGCTGCGGCGACCGACATCTTCTTGCGGCGCACCGGCGCCTCGGACGGCTTGGCGTCGTCGGTGGCCGCGTCGTCCGCGTCGCGCCAGGCCGGGCGGGCGCCGGGGCGGAGTTCCGAGTAGATCAGGTACGCGACGGCGATGACCGCCATGACGCCGAAGGCGATCCACTGCAGCGCGTAGGAGAAGTACGGGCCGGCTTCCAAGCGGGGCAGGGGCAGCGGTTCGAGGACGCCGGGCTGGTTCTCGTTGAGCGAGAAGTAGCCGGGCCGCATGGCGATTCCGGTGCCCGCGGCGACGGTCCCGGAGTTCACCGCGTACGCCCAGCGGTGCCCGTCGTGGTCGAACAGCGGGCGGTTCTTGCTGTCCACCTCGTCGCTGCGGACCCGCGCGGTGAGGGTCTGCTCGCCGGGCGGCGGCGCGTCGTAGGCCGGGGCCCGGGTGCCGTCGACCGGGCGGATGTAGCCGCGGTCGACCAGGACCGTCGTGCCGTCGTCCAGGCGGAACGGGGTCAGCACCTCGAACGCGGGCTCGCCGAGCACGGTCCGCTGCCAGCCCAACGTCTCGCCTTCGGGCAGGTACTGGCCGCGCAGCAGCACTTGGGACCACTCGGTGCGCTGGTCCGGTGCTTGCCCGGCGGGCAGCACCTCGGCCAGTTGGCGCGGTGGGGAGTGGAAGGACTCGGAGATCGCGTTGTTCCGGGTCTGCGCCTCGTCGCTGCGGCTGAACTGCCAGGGGGCCAGCACGGTCAGGCACAGCGTGGTGAAGACCGCGACCAGCGCGATCAGGCCGAGCCAACCAGGTCGCAACAAGAACTTCAGGCGCACACCCCTACCGTAACCGAGCTGCTCTGACCTGCGGTTTTCGGATGCCGTTGCCCGGTGGCGAAGGATGGCGCGCACTCGCGTCTTAGCAGGTCAGCCGACCCCCGGTTCCGTTATGGACGAAATGTCCGAAGGTGCTCGTGGGTCGGGAAGGGGCTCAGGCGGCTCGGAGGGCCGAGCGGGCCGCACGCGTGGCTTGGGCTGCGTAGCCGGTGCCGAACAGGACCGCGTGGACCAGGAGCGGGAACAGCTGGTGGAGCGCGATCCGCTCGCGCCAGCCCGCCGCGAGCGGGTGGGACTCCTGGTAAGCGGCCACGATGCGGTCCAGGTGGGGGCAGCCGAACAGGTGCAGCATCGCCAGGTCGGTCTCGCGGTGACCGCCGTGCGCTGCCGGATCGATGAGCCACGCCCCCTGAGCACTCCAGTGGACGTTGCCGCTCCACAGGTCGCCGTGCAGGCGCGCGGGAGGCTCGGCCGGCCCCGCCAGCTGGTCGATGTTCGCGCAGACCTGCGAGATCACCGCGCCGTCGGCCGAGCTCAGCGTGCCGGCGTCCACCGCCTTCCGGAGGTAGGGCTCGATCCGGTGCTGGGCGTAGAAGGTCGGCCAGTCCGGCTCGGGCTCGTTGCGCATCGGCGCCAGACCGATCCAGGCATCCGCCGGGCCGCCCGGAGGCGCGGCGCCGAAGGCCGGTGCCCCGGTTGCGTGCAGCGCCGCGAGGCCGCGCCCAAGCTGCTCGGCTGCTGCCGCCGTCGGCGCTGACTCCGCGATGTGCTCGGTGACCAGCCAGCGCTCGGTGCTCCCGAACACCTCGGGCACCGCGACCACGTCGGGTTCGGCGAGCCAGGCCAGGGACGCCGCCTCGGCCTCGATGGCGCCGGGCATCGTCGCGGGCGCGGTCTTGGCGAACACAGCCGTGCCGTCCTCGAGGCGCACCGCGAACGCCGCCGAGGTGTCCCCGCCGCCGAGCTGCCGCACCTCCACCGGCGCCCGGCCGGTGATGTCCGCGACCGCCGCCCGGGCCTCGTCGCGCATCACAGCCGCTCGCGCACCCAGTCGAGCAGGCCGGGCATCGCGGCCTCGACCATCGCCAGCACGTCGTCGAAGCCGTTCGGCCCGCCGTAGTACGGATCCGGCACCTCGGCGCCGTCCTCCGACGACGGGTCGAAGGAGCGCATCAAGCGGACCTTCGACGGGTCGTCGGCCAGGCGGCGCACCGCGCGCAGGTGCCCGGCGTCCATCGCCAGCAGCAGGTCCGCGCCCAGGTGGTGGTCGTCGATCTGCGCGGCGACGTGCTCGGTGGGGTAGCCGTGGTCCGCGAGCACCTTCGCGGTCCGCGGATCGGCGGGTTCCCCGGCGTGCCACGGCCCGGTCCCGGCGCTGGAGACCTCGACCTGCCCGTCCAGCCCGGCCCGGCGCAGCTGTTCGGAGAACACGAGTTCGGCCATCGGGGAGCGGCAGATGTTGCCGGAGCAGATGAAGGAGATGTGCACGTCCACCGAGGGTACGGGCGGCTCGGCCGGTGGAAGTCGAAGGGCGCACGGTCGATGTCGAGTCCTGGTTAGACTGCCGTCGATGAGCAGCGGGCACGATCGGGATTTGTTGCGCCACCACGGCGATGTGGACGCCGAGCACGGGCTGCTCGACTTCGCGGTCAACGTCCGCCTGGACCGCCCGCCGGCGTGGCTTCGCCAACGCCTCGCGGCGGCGCTGGACGGCCTCGGCCGCTACCCGTCGGCCGCCGACGACCTCGCCGCTCGCGCCGCTGCCGCCGCCCGCCACGGCCGCGACGCGGACGAGGTCCTGCTGCTCGCGGGCGCCGCGGAGGGCTTCGCCCTCCTCCCGTCGCTGCGCCCCCGCTTGGCCGCCTTGGTGCACCCGTCGTTCACCGAGCCGGAGCTGGCGCTGCGCACGGCCGGTGTCGAGGTCACCCGGGTCCAGCTGGATCCGGCCGACGGCTACCGGCTGGACGCCGACGCGGTGCCGGAGCAGGCGGACATGGTGGTGCTGGGCAATCCGACCAACCCGACGTCCGTGCTGCACCCGGCGGCGGAGATCCGGCGGCTGCTGCGGCCGGGCCGGATCGTGGTCGTCGACGAGGCGTTCACCGACACCACGCCGGGCGAGCCGGAGTCGCTGGCGGGCTGCCGCGAGCCGGGTCTGCTGGTGTTGCGCAGCTTGACCAAGATGTGGGGCCTGCCCGGGCTGCGCGCCGGGTACGCGCTGGGTGCGCCGGAGCTGCTGGCCGAGCTGGGCCGGACCCGCCCGCACTGGCCGATCAACTCGCTGGTGCTGGAAGCGGTGATCGCCTGCTGCGAGCCGTCCGCGCTGGCAGAGTCGGAGCGGGCCGCGGCGGAGTTCGAGGAGCACCGGGCCGGGTTGGTCGCCGAGCTGGCCGCGATCCCGGGGTTGCAGGTCGCCGAGCCCGCGCGGGCGCCGTTCCTGCTGCTGCGGGTGGACGACGGCGAGCAGGTCCGGGAGGAACTCAGGGCGCGGGGGGTGGCCGTGCGGCGCGGTGACACCTTCCCCGGCCTGACTGCTGACCACCTCCGGGTCGCGGTGCGCGATCCGGAGCAGAACGCCTTGTTGGTCAAGGCTTTTCGCGATGTTCTGGGATGGGGGTGAACCGGTGGCGGTTCGGATTCGGGATGTGGTCGAGGCCCTGGAAGCGGCCTACCCGGTCGGTCTGGCGGAGAGCTGGGACGCGGTCGGCCTGGCGTGCGGTGACCCGGACGCCGTGGTGCAGCGGGTGCTGTTCTGCGTCGACCCGGTCGAGGCCACTGTGGACGAAGCGGTGGATTTCGGTGCGCAGCTGCTGGTTTCGCACCACCCGCTGCTGCTGCGCGGTGTGCACGGCGTGCCCGCGAACGACCCCAAGGGGCGCATCGTGCACCGGCTGATCCGCGGCGGCATCGGCCTGTACTGCGCGCACACCAACGCCGACAGCGCGGTGCAGGGCGTGTCCGACGCGCTGGCCGCAGCGATCGGCCTGACCGTGACCCGCCCGCTGGCCCCGCACGCCGAAGGCGCGGACACCGGGCTGGGCCGCATCGGCGAGCTGCCCGCGGCCGAGCCGTTCCGCGACTTCGTCGCCCGCGTCGGCCACAGCCTGCCGACCACGGCGTGGGGCGTGCGCGGTGCCGGTGATCCGGAACGCCCGATCCGCACCGTGGCGGTGTGCGGCGGTGCCGGCGACTCCTACCTGGCCACCGCCGCGGCGGCCGGGGTCGACGCCTACGTGACCGCTGACCTGCGGCACCACCCGGCCGGTGAGCACATCTCGCGCGCGGACGTGCCGGGCACCCAGGTGCCGGCGCTGGTCGACGTGGCGCACTGGGCGAGTGAGTGGCCGTGGTGCCAGCAGGCCGCGGACATCGTGGCCGCCGCGCTGCCGGATACAGTCGAAGTCCTCGTTTCCACCCGCCGAACCGACCCGTGGACGCTCCACGCCGGTGCGGCATCAGACCCAGGGAGGGCGCTGGCGTGAAAGCCGACCCCGCCGTGCAACGACGGCTGCTCGATCTCGCGGACGCCGACGCCGAGCTCAACCGCGTTCAGCACCGCCGCCGGTCGCTGCCCGAGCTGGAGCTGATCGGCGCCGCCGAGCGCGAGGTGCGGACCAAGCGCGATGAGCTGGTGGTCGCCGAGACGGCGTTCAGCGATCTGGACCGCGAGGTCAAGCGCCTGGAGAACGAGGTCGAGCAGGTCCGCAAGCGCGAGCAGCGCGACCGCGACCTGATGGCCGCGGGCGCCTCGGCCAAGCAGCTGGAGGACCTCGAGCACGAGCTGCAGACCCTGGCCCGCCGCCAGGGCGTCCTGGAGGACGAGCAGCTCGAGGTCATGGAGCAGCGCGAAGCCCTCGAGACCAACGTGACCAAGTCCCGCGAGGCGCTGGCCGAGTCCGAGGAGAAGCTGCGCGAGGTGCAGGAGCGCCGCGACGAAGCCCTCGCCGGGTTCGAGTCCTCGCAGGCCCGGCTCCAGGGCGAGCGCGACCTGATCGCCAAGGGACTCCCGGAGGACCTCCTGGCGCTCTACGACCGCATCCGCGCGAAGGGCGGCGTCGCGGCCGGGCTGCTGCAAGGCGCCCGCTGCGGCGCGTGCCGGATCGAGCTGGACCGCACCGCGCTGAACGAGGTGCGCGAGGCGGCGGCCGACGACGTGGTCCGCTGCGAGGAGTGCGGCGCGATCATGGTGCGCACCGGGGAGTCTGCGTGACCTCGGCTGTGCTGGTCGAAGCGGACGGCGGTTCGCGCGGCAACCCCGGTCCCGCGGGCTGCGGGGCCGTGGTGCGCGATGCGGCCTCCGGCGCGGTGCTGGCGGAGCGCTCGATCAGCCTGGGCGTCACGACCAACAATGTCGCCGAGTACCAGGGGCTGATCGCCGGGCTGCGCGCGGCGGCGGAGCTGGGCGCAGCCGAGGTCGACGTGCGGATGGACTCCAAGCTGGTCGTCGAGCAGATGGCCGGTCGCTGGAAGGTCAAGCACGCGAACCTGCAGCCGCTGGCCGAGGAGGCCCGCGGCCTGGTCGCCGGGTTCGGGCGGGTGAGCTTCGAGTGGATCCCGCGAGCGGAGAACTCGCACGCGGACCGGCTCGCCAACGAGGCGATGGACCGGCAGGAGGGCGGCTCGCCCAAGTCCGAGGAACCCACGTCGAGCGCTCGGACCCGGCCGGCCGGCTGGACCGGTGCCAACGGCACGCCCACGCGGATGTTGCTGCTCCGGCACGGTCAGACGCCGATGTCGGTGGAACGGCGCTACTCCGGGCGCGGTGACGTCTCGCTGACCGAGCTGGGGGAGCGGCAGGTGCGCGCGGCGGGCAAGCGGCTGGCCGCGATGGACGGGGTGATCACGCCGGACGGCGTGGCCCCGGTGATCGCTTCGCCGCTGACCCGCACCCGGCAGTCCGCGCAGGCGGTCGTCGACGCGACCGGCAGCGAGCTGCACTTCCACGACGGTCTGCTGGAGACCGATTTCGGCGAGTGGGAGGGCCTGTCGTTCAAGGAGGCCTCCGAGCAGTTCCCGGAGCTGCACGGCAAGTGGCTCGGCGACCCGAGCGTCGTGCCGCCGGGCGGGGAGAGCCTCGACTCGGTCTACCAGCGGGTCCGGGCCGCCCGCGACGACCTGGTGGCGCGCTACGCGGGCCGCACGATCATCGTGGTCAGCCACGTGACCCCGATCAAGTCCCTGCTCCGCCTCGGCCTGGGCGTGGGACCGGAGATGTTCTACAGCCTCCACCTGGACCTGGCCTCGCTGTCCATCGTGGAGTTCTACCCGGACGGCCACTCCTCGGTCCGCCTGGTCAACGACATCTCCCACTGGCAGTAGTTGCCTCGTGAGCACTTCGGGGTGCCATAGCGCCCCGAAGTGCTCACGAGCCATGAGCTGCTGAACTTCCCCCGCTGCTGAAGCAGGAGCGGCCCGAGCGGAGTCCGGGCTGCGGTCCCCTAAAACAGGTATGGACCATTGACACCTGTGACGCGGGTTACTAGCGTCCCTGAAACCGTATGGGAAGTTAACGGTTAGGGGTGCTGGTGGCGCGGGAGTCAGGTGCGGGGCGGGACGGCAGTCCTCGGTTGCTGCGGGAGATCAACGATCGGGCCGCGATCGAGGCGATGCTGCGCCGCGGCGCGCTCACCCGGGCAGAACTCGAAGCCGCCATCGGACTTTCGAAGCCCGCGACCGTGTCGCTGCTGGCCCGGCTGGAGAAGGCCGGGATGGTGCGGCGCGGCGAGATGCGCGGCGGGAACCGCGGTCCGGCCGCGCAGATGTGGTCGGTCAACGGCGATCTCGGGCACGTCGCGGGTGCCAGCCTGACCCCCGACGAGGTCGACGTGGTGATCGCCGACATCACCGGCGAAGTCCACGTGGAGCACCGAGGTGCCCTGCCGTCCGGCGCTGGTGCGCCCGAGGCGTTCGCCGCGGCGATGGCAGAGGCCGCCGGGCGCATCGGACTGCGCACCGATCAGCTGGCCGAGGTCGTCGTCGGTGCCCAGGGCGGTGTGGACCCGGCGACCGGTCATCTCGGCTTCGCCCCGCACCTGCCCGGTTGGGAGGGCTTCGACGTGCCCGGCAGGCTGCGCGAGTCGCTGGGCACCGACGTCACCGTCGACAACGACGTCAACCTCGTCGCGCTGGTGGAGATGACCAACGGTCGCGCCCGCGACGTCCGCGACTTCGTGCTCGTCTGGCTCGGCGACGGGCTCGGCGCGGCGGTGGTGATCGACCGCGTCCTGCACCGCGGCGCCACCGGCGGTGCCGGTGAGATCGACTGGATCCGGGTGCCCGACCGGGCCCACCGGGACACCGGCGTCGACCGGACAGGCGACAGGCTGGGCCGGCTCCTCAGCCACCGCTCGATCAACGAGCTCGCCCGCGCGCACGGGATCAACGCCCGCGACGCCATCGCCGCTGTCCGGGAAGCCCGAGCCGGCGCCGGGCAGGAGTTCCTCGCGGACCTGGCGCGCCGGGTGGCCACCGGTGTCGCCGGCGTGGTCAGCGTCCTGGACCCCGAACTCGTGCTGCTGACCGCCGAGATCGCGCAGGTCGGCGGCCCGGAGCTCACCGACCTGGTGACCGCGGAACTGCACCGCCTGGTGGTGCCGCGAACCCCCGTCGAACTCGCGCGGTGCACCGACGACGCGGTGCGCGCGGGTGCGCTGCAAGTCGCTCTCGGGATGGCCCGGGAGCAGCTCTTCGGACTGCCCGTCACGGCGGTGGGAGTCCGGTCTGTCCCGCACGACCAAGTCGAGTAGGAGGCGCGATGAGATCGAGGTTCCCCGCCCGCGCGAGCAGACGCGGGCTGTTGGCCCTCGCGACCGCGGCGACCGCGCTGGTGGCCGCGTCCTGCACCGCCGGGTCCACATCGGACGGTCCGCAGCCCGCGCCGGGTCCCGACGAGCAGGTCACCATCACCGTGTCCAGCCAGTTCACCGACCGCGAGCTTGACGTGCTCAACCGGGTCCTCGACGGGTTCCACGCCCAGCACCCGAACATCACCATCAACAGCCAGGGCAACCAGGACGACGACAAGATCACCCAGGCCATCCGCGGCGGCAACCCGCCGGACGTGGCGATCTCGGCGGAGACCATCAACCTCGGCCAGTTCTGCTCCAGCGGCGCCTGGCAGGACCTCGGCCCCTACCTGCAGCGCGACCGGGTCGACCTGGACCAGATCGTCGAGGTGTCCCAGAAGTACACCGAGTTCGACGGCAAGCGCTGCGCGATGCCGCTGCTGGCCGACGTCTACGGCCTCTTCTACAACACCGACGCCTTCGCCCGCGCGGGCATCACCCAGCCGCCCAAGACCATGTCCGAGCTGACCGACATGGCCAAGCGCCTCACCGAGTTCAACCCGGACGGCTCGATCAAGGTCGCCGGCTTCCTGCCGGTGCTGGGCTCGCAGGCCAACCACCCGTGGAACTGGGCGCCGCACTTCGGCGCGGAGTGGATGGACCAGCAGGGCAAGTCGGTGCTGGGCCAGGACCCGGCCTGGCAGGAGATGTACCGCTGGCAGAAGGAGCTCGTCGACTTCTACGGCTGGGACCGGCTGGTGCAGTTCACCTCCGGGCTCGGCCAGCAGTACTCCGCCGACAACGCCTTCCAGAGCGGCAAGATCGCGATGATGATCGACGGCGAGTACCGCACCGGGTTCATCGAGGACACCACGCCGGACCTGCGCTACGCCACCGCGCCGTTCCCGGTCGCCGACGCGAAACCCGAGCTCTACGGCACCGGGTTCGTCACCGGCACCATCATCGGCATCCCGCGCGGAGCCGAGAACGCCGGCGCGGCTTGGGAACTCGTCCGCTACCTGACCACCGACACGAACGCGCTGGTGGAACTGGCCAACGGCCTGAAGAACGTGCCGACCACGACCGCAGCGCTGCACGACCCGCGGGTGGAGACCAGCGAGCAGTACCAGACCTTCCTCGACCTGTTCGACAACCCGCAGCTGGTGCCCAGCCCGCCGAGCCCGAACGGCAGCGCCTACATGAAGTCCACTGAGGACTTCTCGGTGAAGTGGCAGAGCGGCCAGGTCGGCGACCTGGGTGCCGCGCTGCGGGAGCTGGACGGCCAGATCGACGCGGCCAAGGCGCTCGGCGGCAACTGATGGCCGTGACGCTCCAACGCGCGGCCCGCGCCCGCAGAACGCGTCGCCGCTTGCAGGTGGTGGCGTTCATGTCGCCGTGGATCATCGGGTTCACCGTGTTCTTCGCGTACCCGCTGCTGGCCACCGGCTACTTCTCGTTCACCGGGTACGACCTGCTCAGCCCGCCGGAGTGGGTGGGTCTGCGCAACTACGCCTACCTGCTGTTCGGCGACCCGGTGGTGCGCATCGCGGCCGCGAACACGCTGTGGCTGGTCGTGGTCCTCACGGTGCTGCGCGTGGTGTTCGCCCTCGGGGTGGCGGCGGTGATCGCCCGGCTGCGGCGCGGGGTCGGGCTGGTCCGCACGCTGTGCTACCTGCCCGCGCTGGCCCCGCCGGTCGCCGCCACGCTCGCGTTCACCTTCCTGTTCAACCCCGGAACAGGGCCGGTGAACGGGCTGCTCGGTCTGCTGGGCATCGACGGGCCGCTGTGGTTCAACGACCCGGCGTGGGCCAAACCGGCGCTGACGCTGCTGACGTTGTGGGGCAGCGGCGAGCTGATGATCATCATGCTGGCCGCGCTGCTGGACGTGCCCCAGGAGCTGCACGAGGCGGCGGCGCTCGACGGTGCCGGTCCGGTCGGCCGCTTCCGGCACGTCACGATCCCGTCGATCGCGCCGGTGCTGCTGTTCGGCGTGGTCAACTCGATCATCTTCTCGCTGCAGTACTTCACGCAGGCGGTGGTGGCCGGGTCGGTGGCCTCCGGGCAGGCCGAGGTGGTGGGCAGCAGCAAGGTCCTGGGCTATCCGGACAACGCGACGCTGACCTTCCCGGCCTGGCTCTACCAGCAGGGATTCCACTACTACAACATGGGTTACGCCGCGGCGATGGCCGTCGTGCTGTTCGCGTTCTCGCTCGGTTTCACCGCCCTGCTGATCCGCCGGATGCGCGGCGGCACCAACGCCGAGGAGGTGGGCTGAGTGACCGCCGTGCTGAACCCCGATCGCGCTGATCTCGTGCGGTACCGCCGGAATCGCCGGCTGAACTGGATCGCGGTGCACAGCCTCGGGCTCGCGCTCGGGGTGGTGTTCCTGCTGCCGCTGGTGTTCGTGCTCCTCACCGCGGTGATGTCCGACCAGCAGGCGCTGACCGCGAACCTGTGGCCGCAGGAGTGGCACTGGGAGAACTTCGCCCAGGTCTTCGTGCAGGCGCCGATGCTGCGCTTCCTGCTCAACAGCCTGCTGTACTCGGTGCTGGCCACCGCGTTCATGCTGGTCTCCAGCATCCCGGTGGCCTACGCGCTGGCCAAGCTGCGCTGGCGCGGTCGCGGCGTGTCGTTCGTGCTGGTGATCGCGGCGATGATGCTGCCGCCGCAGGTGACCGCGGTGCCGCTGTACATCCTGTGGACCCGCTTCGAGCTCACCGGCACGCTGTGGCCGCTGATCATCCCGCACCTGTTCGGCGACGCCTTCAGCATCTTCCTGCTGCGGCAGTTCTTCCTGACCATCCCGCGGTCCTACGTGGACGCGGCGAAGGTGGACGGCTGCTCGGAGTTCACCGCGATGCTGCGGATCGTGCTGCCGATGGCCCGGCCGGGCATCGCGGCCGCGGCGATGTTCTGCTTCCTCTACACCTGGAACGACTTCTTCGGCCCGCTGCTCTACGCCGGGGAGAACCAGCAGTCCTGGACGCTGTCGGTCGGGCTGGCCTCGTTCCGCGGCATGCACCGGGTGGAGTGGAACCTGACGATGGCCGCCACGGTCCTGGTCATGCTGCCGGTCATCGTGCTGTTCCTGTTCGCCCAACGCGCTTTCGTCCGCGGCATCACCTTCACCGGAGTCAAGGGGTGACCATGAAACTGACGGTGGTGGGCGGTGGTTCCACCTACACGCCCGAGCTGATCGACGGACTGGCCCGGCGCCGCGAACCGGCGATCGAGGAGATCGTGCTGGTCGACCCGGACGCCGAACGGCTGGCCGTGGTGGCGGATTTCAGCCGCCGGCTCCTGCGCGAGGCCGGGCATCCGGCGCGGCTGCGCACGACCTCCGACCTGGTCGAGGCGGCGACCGGAGCTTCGGCGGTCCTGCTGCAGCTGCGCGTCGGCGGTCAGCAGGCGCGGTACGGCGACGAGACGTTCCCGCTGGACTGCGGGTGCATCGGCCAGGAGACCACTGGTGCGGGAGGCCTGGCCAAGGCGCTGCGCACGGTGCCGGTGGTGCTCGACATCGCAGAGCGCGTGCGGGAGGTCGCGCCGCAGGCGTGGATCGTCAACTTCACCAACCCGGTCGGCATCGTGACCCGCGCGCTGCTCGGCGAAGGGCATCGCGCGGTGGGGCTGTGCAACGTCGCGATCACCTTCAGCCGCTGGATCGCGCAACTCCTCGACGTGACACCGGATTCCGTGCAGCTGGAGCACACCGGCCTCAACCACCTGACCTGGGTGCGCGGTGTGCGGGTCGAGGGCCGGGACGTCCTGCCGGACCTGCTCGGTGAGCACGCCGAGGCGATGTCGGAGCACATCGGGCTGCCGCCGGAGCTGTTCCGCCGGCTGGGAGCGGTGCCGTCGTACTACCTGAAGTACTTCTACGCGCACGACGAAGTGCTTGCCCAGCAGCGGAAATCGCCGCCTCGGGCGACGGTGGTGGCCGACGTGGAACGGAACCTGCTCAAGCGCTACGCCGATCCCGAGCTGAAGGCCAAGCCGGAAGAGCTGTCCCAACGAGGTGGCGCCTACTACTCGGAGGCGGCGGTGCAGCTCGTGCGCTCGCTGACCTCCGGCGGACCGGACGAGCACGTCGTGAACGTGCGCAACGACGGCGCGCTCCCGTTCCTGCCGGACGACATGGTGGTCGAGACGAACTCCACTGTGGACACCGGTGGTGCCCGCCCGCTCCCGGTGCGACCGGTGGAACCCGCGCTGGCCGGGCTGATCGGGCACGTCGCGGGCTACGAGCAGCTGGCGCTGGACGCGGCGCTGCGCGGCGGCCGGGACCGGGTCGCCGACGCGCTGCTCGCGCACCCGCTGATCGGCCAGCACGCGGTCGCCGACCGGCTGGCCGACGAGCTCGTGCGGCGCAACGCCCAGTTCCTGCCGTGGGCCCGATGAAGCCCGCAGTGCTGGCCATCGACGGCGGCAACAGCAAGACCGACGTCCTGCTCGTCGCTGACGACGGGTCGGTGCTGGCCGCCGTGCGCGGCCCCGGAGCGTCGCCGCAGCACGTCGGCGTCCAGCGCTGCATGGACGCCCTCGCCGAACTCGCCGCCGAGGCCACCGCCCTGGCCGGGCTGCCCGACGGCCCGCCGTTCGCCCGGCACACCGCGGCCTGCCTGGCCGGGGCGGACCTGCCGCGCGAGGAGGACGAGCTGCGCCGGGCCATGGCCGAACGCGGCTGGTCGGAGACGCTGTCGGTGGACAACGACACCTTCGCGCTGCTGCGCGCCGGAACCGACGACGGGGTCGGGGTGGCGGTCGTGTGCGGCGCCGGGATCAACAGCGTCGGAGTCGCCGCCGACGGCCGCACCTCCCGCTTCCCGGCGATCGGCCGGATCTCCGGCGACTGGGGCGGCGGGGCCTTCCTCGGCCAGGAGGCCCTGTGGTGGGCGGTGCGGGCCGAAGACGGCCGCGGTGCGCCGACCGAACTGCTGCCCGCCGTCGTCGCCCACTTCGGGATGCGCAGCGCGGCCGAGGTCGTCGAAGCCCTGCACTTCGGCGAACTGCACCGCGACGTGCTGCACGAGCTGTGCCCGCTGCTGTTCGAGGTCGCCGAGGCAGGGGACGCGGTCGCCACCGAACTCGTCGACCGGCAGGCCGAGGAGATCGGACTGCTGGCCGCGGTGTCCCTGCGCCGGCTGGACCTCCTCGACGCGCCCACGGTCGTCCTGGGCGGCGGCGTGCTGGCCGGGGCCGGGCGGCGGCTGCTCCCGGACATCCGGCGCCGGTGCGCGAAGGTGGCCCCCGAGGTGCAGGTCCGCCTGGTCGAAGCGCCCCCGGTGATCGGCGCCGGGCTGCTCGGCCTGGACCGCATCGGCGCCGACCGGGCCGCGCGGGACCGCCTGAGCCGAGCAGATCCAGCCGGGGCCGGGCCGCGACCTGCGCCCGAGGCGTTCTAGACTCGACGGTGCGGATGAGTCGGCTGGGTGACCGCGGCGGGAGCGATCCCGTCGAGGAAAGTCCGGACTCCACAGGGCAGGGTGGTTGCTAACGGCAACCCGGGGCGACCCGCGGGACAGTGCCACAGAAAGCAGACCGCCCGGCGGACTCCGCCGGGTAAGGGTGAAACGGTGGTGTAAGAGACCACCAGCACCTCGGGTGACCGGGGTGGCTAGGTAAACCCCACCCGGAGCAAGGCCAAGAGGGCGCCCCACCAGGCGTCTGCGCGAACGATCGAGGGCGGCCCGCCCGAGTTCGCGGGTAGGCCGCACGAGCCCGTCGGCAACGGCGGGCCGAGATGGATGGTCACCGACTGGGACGGCCGCGAGGCCCCCACGAACAGAATCCGGCTTAGAGGCCGGCTCATCCGCCCTCATTCCCGTTTCCGGTGCTCCTTCCACGCCGGTAGCGGCATCTCGGTCACCGCCTGGCTGTTCGCACCGAACCCCTGCGCGCCTCTTGCTGACCCTCGCTTCGGAGAGGTCACCCGGACGGGTTAATCTCGTTCTGCGCGGCTTGGGTGGTTTGCGCGGTTTCGCGTTGTGGTCGCGTGGATTCGGAGGATGACGGCGTTGGGTTCTTGATCTGGGCGATCGATGCCGGGCGACCGCATCGCTCTCGCCGAACCTGCAAAGCCGCACCGGTTCTCCAGCGCCAGCAGGCGCCTCTCTCCTTTCGCGCGCGGTCGGAACGCGCGCTGATCTCACCCCTTTCGGAGCAAGCATGACGAGATTCGCGGCGCCCAGCGCCGGGGAGCACGACGAGGTCCCGACCGGATCACCCGAGTCCGGAGCAGCCACCGGTCCGCCACCGGCCGGACGCCCGTTCCAGGACGCCGGGGCATGGCTGATCGGCGGCCTCTCGCTGCTGGTCACCGCCCTGTTCCTGGTGGTGAACCTGGCCTACAACCAGTGGCACTTCATCCCGCCGGTCGACGACGCCTACATCCACCTGCAGTACGCGCGCCAGATCGGCACCGGGCACTTCCTGCAGTACAACACCGGCGACCCGATCAGCACCGGCGCGAGCAGCCTGCTCTACGTGCTCATCCTCGGCGGCGTCTACGCGCTCGGCGTGACCGGCTCGGCTTTCCTGCCGTTCGCGATGCTCTTCGGCGCGCTGTGCCTGGCGCTGACCGCCGCGCTGACCTACCGCCTCGGCACCCGGCTCGCCGGCCGCGGTACCGGCATCAGCGCCGGTCTGCTGGTCGCGCTGAGCGGCCCGCTGGCCTGGGGCGCCACCAGCGGTATGGAGATCGCGTTCGTCGCCTTCCTGCTCGTCGCCCTGCTGCTGGTGTTCACCGGCGAGCGCGCGGAGAACCGGTTCCGGTGGACCCCCGTGGTCGCGGTGGCCGCGGCGCTGACCCGGACCGAGCTGCTCCTGTTCGCCGCCGTCCTCAGCCTGGTGATGGTCTGGCACGTCGTCGCGCACGCCCGCGGCACCCGCGCCCCGTGGCCGCGGGTGCTCGGCCGGATCCTGTGGATCGGCCTGCCCGCCTACGCCGCCGCAGCGCAGTACGCCTTCTACCGGATCGCGACCGGTTCGGCCGAGCAGAACGGCGTGCTGGCCAAGTCGCTGCTGCACATGCCCGCGGTGTACCCGCTGGAAGTCGCGGACAAGGTGCTCAGCAACTTCCGCATCTTCCTGACCGCGTTCACCGGACTGTCCACGCAGGACTACGTCTTCCCCGGTGCGCTGCTGCTGGCGATCCTCGGCGTGATCGGGTTGTTCCGCCGCGCTCCGCAGTGGCGCGGCTTGGCGATGGCCGTCGGCGTCGGCGTGCTGCTGGTGCTGGCATCGGTGTCCACGCTCGAGTTCGCCGACGTCCACCACATGCGCTACGTGCAGCCGCTGCTGCCCGTGCTGCTGCTGTTCGCCGTCATCGGAATCCACTCAGCGGCGCAGCTGTTCCCGGCGGCGCGGCGTTCCGTGCTGGTCGGCGGAGTCGTGGTGGCGCTGCTGTTCAGCGCCTCCCAGCTGCCCGCCTGGAGCCTGCGGCAGGCCCAGCAGGCCGCCGGCATCCGGGACCAGCAGGTGACCATCAGCAACTGGATCAAGGGGCACCTGCCGCCCGGCGCCCGGGTCGCGGTCAACGACGTCGGCGCGCCGGCGTACTTCTCCGAGCGCTACATCGTGGACCTGATCGGCCTGGCCACCACCGGGTTCGCCACCCCGAACCTGCACGGCCCGGGCAGCCTCTACGAGGAGCTGAAGCGCCTGCCGGAGCAGCGCCGCCCGGACTACTTCGTCATCTTCGACTCGTGGAGCGTGCACGGCCTCGGCGAAGGCGGGCTGTTCGGCCGCGAGCTGATCACCTTCGAGCTGAAGTCGCCGCGGTTCTCGCACACCACGCTCGGCGGCGGATCCGCCTGCCAGGCCGCGCGGAACTGCGACAAGGTGACCGTCTACCAAGCGGACTGGGACCTGCTGGACTCCGGCGACCAGCCGCTGGAACCGCCGAACGGGCAGATCCGCGACCGCCTCAACGTCGCCGACCTGCGGGACGAGGAGCGGCACGACTACCAGGTCGTCCCCGCGCACCAGGGCTTCCAGCCGCGAACCCACCTCCGCACGGTCATCGGTCCGGACGGCGGGGACGTGGTGGACAGCGGTCGGCACGTCGTCGGGGGAGAGTCCTTCACCTTCCACGACCTGGTGCCCGGCCGGGAGCTGACGATCCTCGGGCGGATCGACCCGACCGAACCGGAAGGCGGCGAGCCGACCGGATCCCGCGCCGTGCAGGTCCGGGCCGACGACGAGCTGGTGGGCACCTGGCGGTTCGACGCGGACCCGCGAGGCTGGGTGGAGACCACCTTCACCATCCCGGCGGAACTGGTCACCGAGCCGACGCTGACCGTCGAGCTCGGCCCGCTGCAGGAGTTCCTCGGCCCGTACCCGGACTACTCGTCCTACACCTACTGGGCCGTGCAGTGAGTGCCTGATCTGCGCAGATTCCAAGCGAACGCCCCGACCGGTGGTCGGGGCGTTCGCGTTCCGAGTCCCAGCAGGTGGACCATCCACTGAGGACTTTCGCATCGGCCCCCGACGGTGGGGCTGGTCGTCGGTCGTCGTGCACGAGCCGCTACTCTGAGCCAGGACGTCTTGATCACCACATCCCGAATCCGGGGCGCGACTTCACATTCGCGTGATCCGGTCGGGTGCATCATGACGCGATGTGCGGAAATCCACTGGATGACCGAGTTGTGCACGGTGCGTTACGAAGGGGTTCGCAAGCGGGTGAACAGCCACGAGATTCCAGTCGGGAACCGGCCTGGTGAGCGCTTTTTTCCCGGTGGTGAGCCGAAAGCGGCATCCCCGAACGGCCTATTCGCGGCGTGACGGCGCCTCGTCGGCAACACCGTTTCCGCCACACCGGAACTCGCAACCACTACTTCTGGTGACCATGTCATGTTCTACTCGTACCTGCGTGCCGGATCATTCCCGGCGCGCTGAGGTACCGGCCCGACGACACTCCGCGCACTCAGGGGTAAAGAGATGATCGCCACGTCGCTGGACACACTGGCGCAACTGAACGTACTGGCGCTGCAGACGCAATTGGGCACAGATGGCATTCGTGGCTGGATCCTCGACAACCTGCTCCCGCTGCTGCTGCTGACCGTCGCGATCCTCCTGCTCTGGCTGGGTGGCGGCAAGGGCGACAACGCCGGCGTGATGCGTCGTGTCGGTGGCGTCGTCGTCGCGCTGGCCATCATCGGACTCGCGGTCACCAACGCAGGTGTGGACATCGGCACGTTCATCGCCGGCCTGTTCAGCACTGGGGGCTGACCAGTGCGAATACGCACCGACGACGAGATCTACCGGGTCGACGCGGTCTGGCTCGGGCCGCCGAAGGCGACCTTCCCGTGGCGGGCCCGCTACGTCGCCTGGGGCGTGGGGATCGTCGTGTTCCTCATCGTGCTCGGCATCGAACGCCGGATGAACATCGGCTTCGGCTTCTTCTCCACCGCCTGGGCGGTGGTCATCACGATCATCGTGACCAAGATCGTCTGCTCGAAGATCGGGCACGAGCGACCGCTGGGCGCGGTGATGGTGATGTGGATGCGCGAACTCACCGCCCCCCGGGAGAAGGCGTCCGGGCGGGGCGGTGCGGCCAGCGCCGCGCGGATAAGGGTGCGCGCCGAGCGCCCGCACCCGAAGCAGAAGGCCCCACGCCGCAAGGCCCCGAAGCAGCAGGCCCGACGCGGCCAACCCCAGCGGCAGCAGCGGACCGGCCGGCCGAAACCGGCGGCCCGCAGCACGGTTCCCAGCAGGCGCGCGCGTAGCAAGGAGGTTCGCGGTGTTCGGTCGCCGGCGAGGCCGTGAGCGCAACACGCAACAAGTTCCGGGTCCCCGCGGTTCGCACGGCAAGGTCCGCAGCGCCAAGGGCAACCCCGGCAAACGCGGCCGGACCCCGGGTGACGAGCAGTCGATCCCGGCCTACACGCCGTCCATCGCGGCGCGGTCCATCGACGGCCACCTGCTGCGCACCGGACAGGACGTGTTCGCCTGGTACCGGCTCTCCCCGCAGCGCTGGTCGTTCCGCTCGGACTCCCAGCGCCAGGACCTGATCGCCGCGATCGCCGGCCAGTACGCCGAGCTGCAGGGCCGCTGGATGCACCTGCGCGTGACCAACCGGCCCTACCCGATCCGGATGTGGGCCGAAGCGCACGTGCACAACTCGCGCAACCCCCTTCCGGACACCCCCGGCGCGCTGAGCTTCGACGACTACATGGTCGGCGAGCAGCAGCAGCTGATGGGCCGCTCCATGGCGGAGAAGGAGGTCTACCTCGGGGTCCAGGTGCAGACCCGCAACGTGGTGGACCGCGCCGTCGAGCGCGCCGCCCCGCTGCTGCGCAAGGTGTTCCCGGAAGCGGTGGACGCCGAGCTCATCGCGCTGGACAGCGAGATCGAGCACCTCGACCAGGTCATCGGCTCGGCCGGGCTGGACGGGCGTCCGGTGACCGCCGAGGAGATCTCCTGGCTGATGCACCGCTCGTGCTCCCTGGGTCTGCCCGCGCCGCGCAACCTGCCCGCGGTGCCCGGTGCGCCGTGGGAGCCCGAGGACCTCGCCTCGTTCACCGACGCCTCCGACATGCACCAGGACCCGTACGCGCCGACGGTGACCGTGCGCGGCCGCACCGGGTCCAACGCGGGCGTCACCCGGCACCTCGCGGTGCTCACCGTCGGGCAGAGCCACGGCCTGCAGATCCCCGAGATCGACGACCCGTGGATGCAGCACTCCGACCGGATGCCCGCGCCCGTGGAGTGGTCCGCGCGGATCTACGTGCGCCGCCCCGAGGACGTCGGCGGCGAGCTGCAGCGCCAGATGAACAAGGTGCGCTCGCAGGTCCGGCACTACACCGAGGAGCACGGCCTCGAACCACCGACCTCGCTTGCCCGCCAGGCCAACCGGGTGCTCGAGGTCGACGACGAGATGACCTCCGGGTTCACCGCGCTGGCCACCCGCGTCAAGTCCTGGTGGCGGCTCGCGGTGTCCGGGCCGACCGAGCGCGACGCGCTGCGCCTGGCCCAGCAGATCCTCGACCTGTACAAGCCGAAGATCGCCATCGAGCACCCCGAGGCGCAGTACGCGATGGCCCGCGAGTTCATCCCGGGCGAGCCGCTGGCCAACAGCGCCTACCTGCGGCGCGGCTCGGTGGTGTGGGCGGCTTCGGCGGTCCCGCAGGCCACCGCGGAGGTCGGCGACCGGCGCGGCATCCTGCTCGGCGAGACCTGCACCGCCACCCGGCGCCCGGTCGCCTGGGACCCGTGGATGGCGCAGGAGGTCCGGGACGCCTCCGGCCTGACGGCCATCGTCGCAGGCCTGGGCGGCGGCAAGTCGTTCCTGGGCGGCGGCACGGTCTACAAGACGTTGCGGTCCGGGGCGAACTGGACGCTGCTGGACCCGTCCGGTCCGCTGGCCGCGCTGTGCGAGCTGCCCGAGCTGAAGCCCTACGCGCGACCGATCAACCTGCTCAACGCCCAGCCCGGCATCCTCAACCCGTACCGGGTGGTCGCCGAGCCGGAGCTGGAGCACTTCGTCGACGAGGACGACCCGGAGCGCAGCTGGCGGCGCGAACGCGCGCTGGCCGCCGCCACCCGGCGCCGCCTGGTGCTCGACGTGCTGACCGGTCTGCTGCCCTACGAGGTGGCGCGCCTGCCGCAGACCCGGATCGTGCTGCTGCGCGCGGTCCGCGCGGTGGGTGGTCGCCCGGACGCGCACCCGGGCATGGTCTTCGAGGCGCTGCGCCGCGACGCCAGCGAGCACCACGAGCACGCCGTCGTGGTCGCCGACTTCCTGGACGAGATCCGGGAGCGGATGTCGCTGCTGATCCCGGAGGCCAACGCCGACCCGTACTCCGAGCGCCGCGAGGACCGGCTCACGGTGCTGACCATGGCGGGGCTGGCGCTGCCCAAGGACGGCGTGGGGCGCGAGCACTGGACCGACGCCGAAGCCCTCGGCGTGGAGATGCTCAACCTGGCCGCCTGGCTGACCCAGCGGTCGATCTACGAGCGGCCCAAGAACGAGCGCAAGGGCGTCTGGATCGACGAGGCGTTCTTCCTCTCCGAGGTGCCGACCGGTCGCGTGCTGATGAACCGGTTCGCCCGCGACTCCCGGAAGTGGAACGTCCGGGTCCTGCTGTCCAGCCAGATCCCGGACGACTTCCTGCGCATCCAGGGCTTCGTGTCGCTGCTGGACTCGGTGTTCATCGGACGCCTGGACGACGAGAACGCCCAGGCCGACGCGCTGCGCCTGCTCAAGGTGCCGGTCGGCGCCGGGTACGAGCAGGTGGTGGCCGCTCTCGGCCGCAGGCCCGGTCCGGCGCGCAACAGCACCGAGCGGGACCGCTCGCCGCGGCAGTTCATCTTCGGCGACGGCGCCGGCGGTGTGGAGAAGATCCGCATCGACTTCTCCGGCCCGCACCTGGAGCACCTGCGCAACGTCCTGGACACCACGCCCGCCGCGGACGAGGACGTGGAACCGCGGGCGCTGCAACCGGCCGCCGGCGCGAACTCCGATTCGGCTGCGCCCGTGACGAGGTCGACCGCGGACTACGCGGAAGACCTCGAGGAGACCTTCGACGAGTTCGAGCTCGAAAGCGTCGGCATCGGATATGGCGATGACGGCAGCGACCGCTCGACCCCCGTGGGCGAGCGGGGTGGGGAAGACGCCCGGTGAGCGGCGCGTTGCTGGCGGTCGCTCTGGCCGCGGTGCTCGTCGTGCTGCTCCGGCGGCGTCGCAAGCGGCCTAGGAGCGCGAAGCGCCGGGCGTTCGCGGTGGTCGCCGGGCTGATCGCGATCCAGGCGCTGATCGGTGCCCCGGCCTTCGGCCAACCCTTCGACTGCAAGGAAGCGCCGAACCCGGAACGCCCCGGCTCCGGCATGGTCGGCGCGCTGGACCCCGGCTCGCTCGGCACCGGTTACCCGGGCAGCCCCTACAACGAGGTCGGCTACTCGGGTCTGGTCTGGCACACCTACGACCTCGGCTGCGGTCCGCAGGGCGTGACCAACCCGAACGCCGTGGTCGACACCTGGGTCGGCAACGAGCTGTTCAACGTCGCGAAGAACCTCGTCGGCGCGACCAACGGCCTGCACTACGCGCTGCTGACCGGGAACCTGCTCGCGCCGCTGGACGAGCTGGTCGCCACCGGCACCATCGCGCTCTACGACAGCGTGTTCACCCCGTGGTTCGGGCTGGTCGCGCTGGTGCTGGCGATAGTGCTGTTCCGCTACATCTGGACGGGCGACCTCGCCTCGATCGGCAAGCGGGGCATGTGGGCGCTGGCCGGTCTGTGGTTCGCCTCCGCGACCTACCTGACGCCGCTGGTCTACACGCACGCGCTCGACGACATCCTGATCACCGGCACGTCGGCGGTGCAGGCCGGGTTCCTGCAGGAAGTGGGCGTCGACGAGCGGCACGCGCTGCCGACGCTGCTGCACGACCAGGTCATCTACCGCAACTGGCTGCGCGGGGAGTTCGGCACGCCCGACTCGCCGCAGGCCAACGAGCTCGGCCGCGAGCTGCTGAGCGCCCAGTCGTGGACCCGGCAGGAGGTCAACGACGGGGTCGACGCGGGTTCGGCGGAGCCGAAGAAGCAGAAGTTCCAGGACGTCGCGGGCCGGTTGAGCGGCACGAGCTCCTACGGCTACTTCCAGGGCATCGACGGCAGCCGCGTCGGCGCCGGGGTGCTGGCCACCGTGCAGGCCTTCGCCTACGCCTCGTTCCAGCTGCTGGCCAAGGCGACCATCCTGCTCGCCCAGGTGCTGCTGCGGGTGCTGATCCTGGCCGGGCCGCTGATCGGTCTGGTCGCGCTGCTCTACCACCAGGTGCTGCGCACCATCGGCCGCGTGGCCGGGGCGGCGGTGCTGAACGTGGTCATGATCGCGGCGATGGCCGGGCTGCACACGCTGATCCTGACCTGGATCTTCGACCCGCTGCGCGGGTTCTCCGCGCTGACCCAGATCCTGCTGGCCGCGCTGGTGACCGCGGTGTTCCTGATGGTCGCCAAACCGGTCCGGCGGATCGGGCAGATGGTCGAGCTGTCGGTGGGCACCGTCGGCCGCGCGGTGCCGCGCCCACCGCAGGGCATCTTCTCCCGCTTCCGGCGGGGCCGTCCCCAGGACGACGAGACCGGCAACTTCTGGGAGCGGGCGCGGGGCATGGACCCGGACGCGGAGTACGCCGAGTCCGGCGACGCGCCGCGGCAGAGCTGGCGTGCTCGTCCGGAGGCGCAGCACCCGTCGTCGGTCGCGGCCACCGCGCAGCGCCTGGACCGCGAGGCACCCGCGGTGGCGGGCCCGCCGAACGCCGCGCTGCCCAGCGGCGCGTCGGCGCGCCGACCTGGCGGGATGCCCGCGCTGCCGGAGGCCCGGACCACCAGCCGGGTCGTCGACACCAACCCGGTCGCGGAGGCCAAGTGGGACGGCATCGACGAGGACCCGGTGCTGATCCCGTCGCGCACCACCGGTTCCCCGATCGCCGAGCAGTCGGAGCCCCAAGGTCCGCGCCGCGCCGAGAAGGAGGTCGTGGCGGGCCGACCGGTGTACGTGCTCTACCGCCCGTCCCGAGGTCTGGAAGTCGCCGATGGCTGAGGGGATGATCAACAGGGCAGCGGTGTCCGGTGAGGGGCGCCGCCGCTTCGAGGACAGCCGGAAGAAGGGGGCCTGATGCCGATCCGGACGCACCGCGGACGAGCCGCGGTGTACCGCAGGTTGTGGGGCTGGCCGCTGCGCTCTCCCAAGCACCTGGCCGCAGCGGTGATCGCGCTCGCCGCGGTGGCCACGGTGATCGGCTTCCTGCTCCCCGAACCACCACCGAGCCGGTACGTCGCGGAGACCTCCACCAACCGGCCGTCGACGCATTCCGCCGTGGTGCCGCCGAGCCCCACAAAGGCCCCGCCGACGATCTCGGTGCCCGCCGCCCCGCCCGCCCAGGTCTCCCCGGACCCGGCCGGGCTCGCCGTCGTCGAGGAGTGGGGCAAGGCGTGGGTCGACCACCCCGTCGGCCTCGACCGGAAGGCGTGGCTGGACAAGCTGCGCCCCTTCACCACCGACGAGTTCATCACCGAGATGGATTCGGTGGACCCGACCAACGCGGCGAACGTGATCACCGGCGCACCCACCTCGATCAGCGCGACCGAAGGCGCGATGGTGGTGCGCCTGCCCACCGACATCGGAGTTCTCCGGGTGACCGTGAACCGCACGGCCGCCGGTTGGCGCGTGGCCCAGTACGACGAGGAAGGTTGACATGCGGAAGCTCGTGGTTGCGTTCGTCGTGCTCGCGGGTTTCGCAGGTCTGATCGGCGTCGGCGCGATGACCATGCTGATGACGGGCGGCGGCGGACGCGCGAACTGGTCCAGCTGCAGCTCGGACCTCGGTCCGTGGGGCGACGGCGCGGAGCGCGGGGAGAGCGATGCCGCGAAGCTGACCGAGGAGTCGATCGGCATCGTCCAGCGCATCATCGAGATCGGTCAGCAGCGCGGGCTGCCGCCGCGGGCCTGGCAGATCGCGATCCAGGCGGGCAAGACCGAGTCGAACCTGGTCAACGTCTTCCACGGCGACCGCGACTCGCTGGGCATCTTCCAGATGCGGCCGTCCATGGGCTGGGGCAGCGCGCAGCAGGTCACCGACGTGGACTACGCGATCAACAAGTTCTACGACGTGCTGCTGGAGGTGCCCGGCTGGGAGGACATGCGGCCCGGCACCGCGGCCCAGAAGGTGGAGCGCTCGGCGTTCCCGCTGCGCTACCACAAGTGGGAGCCGATGGCCGCGCACTTGGTCAGCGTGCAGGGCGACGTCTCCGGCTTCAGCGGCTGCGAGGACCTGCCGAGCGCGGGTGTGCTGGCCGGTCAGGCGATCCAGTACGCGAACGCGCAGCTCGGCAAGCCGTACGTGTGGGGCGCGGCCGGCCCGGACTCCTTCGACTGCTCCGGCCTGACCCAGCAGGCCTGGAAGGCCGCCGGGGTGGAGATCCCGAAGTACTCGCAGACGCAGTACTTCCAGGGCGGCGTGCACGTGCCGCTGAACCAGGCGCAGCCTGGTGACCTGGTCTTCTGGGGAACCGGCCGGGATCCGAACGGCATCCACCACGTGGCGATCTACCTGGGCGACGAGCAGGTCCTGCACGCGCCGCAACCGGGCGAATCGGTCGAGGTCGAGAAGCTGTGGGACGGCGGCGAACTGCTGCCCGACGTGGTCCGCCCGGCCGCCGACACGCCACCGCAGCAGGCCGCGGTGCCTGCCGGAGGGGGTCAACGTTAGGTAAGAATGACGGCGGCCTGCTGACGTTGAGAGCGCGTGGTCGGTGCGGCGGGGCTTGGGGACCTGCCCGCGCGACTTCTCGGAAAGGGTGCACGATGTTCACACCAGATCCGATCCCGCGGCCGTCCGGTCCGCCCGCGTCGAGCACGCCGCTCGGCGACTACCTCGCCCAGCCGCGTCCGGGGGTGGACCCCGGTTACGCGGTGCTGCCGAGGTCGCTGGCCGAGGCGATGCCGCTGCCGTGGCAGCAGCAGATGAAGAACCTGCTCGCCGAGTTCCACCAGGCCTTCGGGCACCTGCAGTGGCCGGTCTACCGGGTCGTGCCGTCCCGCTACGAGCGGCTGGTGGACCTCGATGACGACCAGCTCGCCGAGGTCGGCTGCACCGTGGAGGTCGACGACAACGGCGAGCTCGAGTACCGGATGCGCGACGGGCGCCGGGTCGAGAACCCGGAGACCCACCAGGTCCTGGTGTCGTGCCTGGACCCGATCCCGAAGCAGGACCCCGGCGGCTGGCAGCCGACCCCGGCCGCCCCGCCGCCGCCCGCGTGGTGACCGCGTTCGGACATCCCGGTCGAGTCGGAGCCGGTTGCGTGACAGGTGCGCGCAGTCGTGCGAGGCTCGGAACATGCCCCGCGGAGGTTGGTACTTCTGTTTGAAGCACCGGCAGGTCGAGCCCAAGGCCGGCTGCCGGGCTGCTGAGCGCTTGGGGCCGTACCCGGACCAGGAGACCGCGGCCCGCGCGTTGGAGATAGCCCACGAGCGCACGAAGGCGGCCGACGAGGCCGAGGCGCGCTGGAAAGACGACGAGGACTGATCCTCGTGGCGGCGCCGGGCGGTCCACCTGGTGGCATCGGCGTCGCCGCTGCCGCGATGGACTTCTCGGCCGTCCGGACCGAGCTGGGCCTGCCCGTGGACTACCCGCCCGCCGCGCTGGCGGAGGTCGAGCAGACCGTGGCGCAGCCGGTGCTCACCGGCGCCCGGACCGATGCGACCGATCTGCCGCTGGTCACCGTCGATCCGCAGGGCGCCAAGGACCTCGACCAGGCGGTGCTGATCAACCGCCGCCACCGCGGCTACCGGATCCACTACGCGATCGCCGACGTGGCGGCGTTCGTGCTCCCCGGCGGAGCTCTCGACGTGGAGGCGCGGCGCCGCGGCCAGACCCTCTACCTGCCCGACGGCAACGTCCCGCTGCACCCGACGAGGCTGTCCGAGGACGCCGCGAGCCTGTTACCGGGCCAGGTGCGGGCGGCCGTGCTGTGGACCATCGACCTCGACTCGGACGGGCTGCCCGTTCGAGTCGACGTCCGCCGCGCGCTGGTCCGGTCGGTGGCGCAGCTGGACTACGACGGGGTGCACCGGTCGCTGGAGCGGGGCGTCGCGCACCCGTCGATCGCGCTGCTGCCCGAGGTCGGGCGGTTGCGCCGGGAGCAGGCGATGCGGCGCGGGGCGATCGAGCTCGGACTGCCCGAGCAGCAGGTGGAGTCCGACGGCGCGGGCGGCTGGCAGCTGGTGCTGCGGCCGCGACTGGTGATCGAGGCGTGGAACGCGGAGATCTCGCTGCTCACCGGCATGTGCGCGGCGGAGATGATGCTGTCCGCCGGGATCGGGGTGCTGCGCACGGTGCCGGATCCGGAGCCGGAAACCGTTGCGGGACTGCGTCGTTCGGCGGCCCGGCTCGGCGTGGACTGGCCGGTGGACCTGCCGCCCGCGGTGGCGCTGGCCGAACTGGACCCGATCCGGCCGGAAGCGCTGGCCGTGCACGTGGCGGCGACGCGGCTGCTGCGCGGGGCCGGGTACACGGCCTTCGGCGATGGCGCGCCGGCGAAGGCCAACCACGCGGGCATCGGCGCGTCGTACGCGCACGTCACAGCCCCGCTGCGACGACTGGTCGACCGCTACAGCGCGGAGGTGTGCCTGGCGGTGGCCGGTGACCGCCAGGTGCCCGGATGGGTGCTGGAGGCGCTGGCCGCGCTGCCCTCGGCGATGGGCAGCTCGGACCGGATCGCGGGCCAGGTGGAGCGGGCTTGCATCGCGCAGGCGCAGGCGTGGTCGCTGGTCTCGCGGGTGGGGGAGGAGTTCCCGGCCACCGTGCTGCGCGCTGCCAACGGCGTGGCGGGCGAGGTGTTCGTGGCGGACCCGCCGGTCATCGCCCGTTGCACCGGTGGTGGGCTCGGCGAAGGGCAGCAGGTCCGGGTGCGGCTCGTGGTGGCCGATCCGTCGCGCCGCGAGGTCGCGTTCGAAGTGGCCTGACGCACACCCCCGTGGCGGATTCCCCAGCACCGGTCGATCGTTGACGCAGCAGTACGGTCGACGGTGACGAAAGGGGCCAGAGGTGGCTGAGGTGCGGGAGATGACCATCGGAGTCCTCGGTGGGACCGGGGCGCAGGGCCGCGGGCTGGCGATCCGGTGGGCGAAGGCGGGGCTGAAGGTCGTCATCGGCTCGCGCAACGCCGAACGCGCCGAGCAGGCGGCGGAGGAGATCGTCGAGATCGCGGCCGGTGACGTCACCGGCCAGGACAACGCGGGCTGCGCGGCGGCCTCGGACATCGTGCTGGCGGCGCTGCCGTGGGAGGGGCACGCGGAGACGCTGAAGTCCCTGGAATCGCAGCTGGCGGGCAAGATCGTGATCGACTGCGTCAACCCGCTGGGCTTCGACAAGAAGGGCCCGTTCGCCCTGCCGGTGGAGGAGGGCAGCGCGGCGCAGCAGGCGGAGCAGCTGCTGCCGGAGTCGCGGGTGACCGCGGCGTTCCACCACGTCTCGGCGGTGACCCTGGCCGACCTGACCGTCGACGACGTGGACCTCGACGTCCTCGTCCTCGGCGACGACCGCGAAGCCACCGACGTGGTCCGCGCCCTGGCGGACGCGATCCCCGGCGTCCGCGGCATCTACGGCGGCCGGCTCCGCAACGCCCACCAGGTGGAGGCGTTCACGGCGAACCTCATCGCGATCAACCGCCGCTACAAGGCCCACGCAGGCCTCCGCATCACGGACGTCTGATCTTCCTGCTCCCGGGCTCGGCGGCGAATCGAGGCAAAAGATCAACGACCGCTGGCTCTGGGGGTTTGCCCCGGCGTTGTTGGCGGGGGAGCGGCACCCTGGGCTTCGGAGGTGGTGGCGGTGCTGCCGGAGGAAGCGAGTTCCTGGAGCGACGACGAGCGGGAGCGGGCCGACGCCCTGCTCGACGGCCACGCCGTCGTGGTCAACGTCCGCAAGGGCGGCCCGCACAAGCACCTGGTGCCGTGGCTGGAGGAGACCGGGCTGCTGACCTACGTGGGGCACTCCGGCCCGCGGCACTCGTGGCCGGAGTCGGAGTTCGCCAGCCCGTTCCTCAAGGAGGCCAAGGTCGACCGGGAGGCGATGGTCCGGCACTACGAGCAGTGGCTCGACGACCAGCCGAACCTGCTGGCCAAGCTCCGCGAGGGCGAGCTCTCCGGTCGAGCGCTGGGCTGCTGGTGCGCTCCGAAGCCCTGCCACGCCGACGTCCTGGCCAGACGAGCGGGCTGAGCGGTGGTCAATTTCGCACGAAATTGACCACCGCGCGCCGACGGAGCGGTCACATCTCGGCGCGACGCCCGCCGTCCACCGTCCAGGCGGCTCCGGTGACGTAGGAGGCCTTGGGCGAGAGCAGGAACGCCGCCACTGCGGCGAGCTCGGCCGGATCGCCGGAGCGGCGCAGCGCCGCCGCCTGCTCGGCGGCCTCCTGCGACTGGGGGTTCCCGGCGGCGAGCTCGCGAGCGCGTTCGGTGTCGAAGCGACCCGGCAGCAGCGCGTTGACCCGGACGCCGCGCGGACCGACCTCGTTGGCCAGGTCCTTGACGAAGCCCTGGGTAGCCGGGCGCGCCACGTTCGAGCTGGCCAGCCCGGTCAGCGGCTCAGCACCTGAGGTGGAGGTCAGCACGACCACCGAACCGCCGTCGCCGAGCTCAGCGGCGACTTCGCGCGCCATGCGGATCGGCGCGATGGTGGCGATCTCCAGCCCCCGCCGCAGCGCGTCGTCGTCCAGCCCGCTCGGCATCCCGGCCGGCGGACCGCCGTGGCTGACGAAGAGCCCGTCCAGCCGCCCGAACTGCTCCCGCGCGTAGTCGATCAGCCGACGAGGCGTGCCGGGGTCGGTCAGGTCCGCGGCGAGCCCGCGCGCCCGGTCACCGAGCTCACCGACCGCCTTCGAGGTGTTCTCCTCGGACGAGGACGAGACGACGACGTCGGCGCCCTCGTCCACCAAGGCCCGAGCGGTGGCGAACCCGAGCCCCTTGCTGGCGCCGGTGACGATGAAGCAGCGCCCGGAAAGATCCAAATCCATGCCCGGAACCCTAAGCAGCTCGGCCCACCACCGGAACCCAGCACGGCACCAGACCACAGTTTCAATTGAAACTGCGCGCACCAGACCGCAGTTTCAATTGAAACTGCGGTGCTTGTGGCGGGGCATACCGTGGGGTCATGGCTGAGGCTCAGTTCGGGGCGGAGACGTCGAAGCGCGGCGAGTGGGTGCGGCAGGCGAACCGGTTCACCGACCGGATCACCGCCGACGGTTCCTCCGGGTGGCCGGTGGAACCGGACCGGTACCGGCTGGTGGTGAGCCTGGCCTGCCCGTGGGCGCACCGGTCGGTGATCGTCCGCCGCCTGCTGGGCCTGGAGGACGTCCTCTCGCTGGGCGTCGTGGACCCGATCCGCGACGCGCGCGGCTGGCGGTTCAGCCTCGACGCGGACGGCCGCGATCCGGTCACCGGGATCTCCTTCCTCTCCGAGGCCTACCTGGCCGCCGACCCGGAGTTCGCCGGGCGGTACACGGTTCCGGCGATCCTCGACGTGGCCGAGCGCAAGGTCGTCACCAACGACTACCCGCAGATCACCCTGGACCTGTCCACGCAGTGGCGCGCCCACCACCGCGAAGGCGCCCCGCAGCTGTACCCCGAACACCTGCGCGCGGAGATCGACGAGGTCAGCGCCGCGGTCTACGCCGACGTCAACAACGGCGTGTACCGCTGCGGCTTTGCCACCTCGCAGGAGGCCTACGAGCAGGCCTTCGAGCGGCTGTTCGCCCGCCTGGACTGGCTCTCCGAGCGGCTGGCCGATCGCCGCTACCTGGTCGGCGACGCGATCACCGAGGCCGACGTCCGGCTGTTCACCACGCTGGTCCGCTTCGACGCGGTCTACCACGGCCACTTCAAGTGCAACCGGCAGAAGCTGTCCGAGCTCCCGGTGCTGTGGGCCTACGCCCGGGACCTGTTCCAGACCCCGGGTTTCGGCGACACGGTCGACTTCGACCACATCAAGCGCCACTACTACGCGACGCACCACCAGATCAACCCGACGGGCATCGTCCCGCTCGGCCCGGACCCATCCGGCTGGCGCACCCCGCATGGCCGGGAATCGTTGGGTGGCAAGCCCTTTGGCGAGGGAACGCCGCCGGCCTAGAGCGCGAGGCGGAGCTGTGCGTGCGCCCAGGCCGCGAGCGTGGTCGGCGTGGTGGTGAGGATGCTGCGCTCGTCCTCGGGCGTGAAGCCGTCGAGCTGCCCGGTAGACATGCCGACGATGCCCTCGACCTGCCCGCTGCTCAAACCGGCTGCCCGCAGCGAGGCGCGGAACTCGTCAGCGGAAATCCGCTCAGCGCGCACTTCGCGCCCCACTGCTCGGCTCAAGACCTCGGCCACCTGCGAGAAGGTCAGGTCCTCGGGGCCGTGCACGGCCTGCACGCCGGCCCCCGACCAGCTGTCCGAGAGCAGCCTCGCGACCGCGACTTCGCCGATGTCGCGAGGATCGACCCAGGGCATCGCGAAGTCGAGGGGCCACGGGGTGCGGAGCACGCCCTCGCGCAGCCCCTCGAGCTCCATGAACAGGTTGGTGAAGAAGTAGCCGCAGCGCAGGTGCAGCACGCTGGCCCCGGTGGCGTTCAGCAGTTCCTCGGTCCTGGCCAGCCCGTCGATCTCACCGACTCCGTGGCGCTTCTCCGCGCCGACGCTGCTGAGGAACACGGTGCGGGGGATGTCGTTCTCCCGCACCGCCCGCGCGGCGGTGGCGCCCATGCGGGCATAACCGGCGGCCGGGTCGTCGTCCGGTGTGGGCGGGTCCACCCAGAAGAGGCAGTCCGCGCCCTCTGTCGCGCGGATCACGGCGTCCGCATCCCCTTGGTCGCCCTGCACGACATCGACCCGGTCGTGCGTCGCAGCGTCGAGCTTGTCCGGCGCGCGCAGCAGCAGCGTCGGGCGGACTCCCGCTTGCAGGAGCAGCTGCACGACTCGGGAGCCCACGTGTCCGGTGGGTGTGGTGACGACGATCTTCCTGCGCGTGTGCTGGTGTTCCATGCCCGGCACGCTACGGTCGATCGCGGTCGGATCCTGACCGCAATCGACCGCAGCGCCACCTCAGTTGAAGGAGTGCTCCGCGGCGGGGAAGGAGCGCCCGCGCACGTCTTCGGCGAAGCGGGTCGCGGCGTCGGCGAGGATGCCGCCCACGTCGGCGTAGCGCTTGACGAACCGCGCCGTCCGACCGGTGTTCATCCCCGACATGTCGGTCCACACCAGCACCTGCGCGTCGCAGTCCGGACCGGCGCCGATGCCGACCGTCGGGATGCGCAGCTCGGCGGTGACCTGCTTGGCCGCATCGGCCGCCACCATCTCGAGCACGACCGCGAACGCGCCGGCCTCCTGCACCGCCAGCGCGTCGGCCAGCAGTTCCTCGGCCTTGTCGCCGCGTCCCTGCACCCGGTACCCGCCGAGCCCGTGCTCGCTCTGCGGGGTGAAACCGATGTGCGCCATGACCGGAATACCGGCGGATACCAGCGCTTCGACCTGCGGGGCGTAGCGCCGCCCGCCCTCCAGCTTGACCGCGTGCGCGCGCCCTTCCTTCATGAACCGCGTCGCGGTGGCCAGCGCCTGCTCCGGCGAGGCCTGGTAGGAGCCGAACGGCAGGTCGGCCACCACCAGCGAGTGCTCGGCGGAGCGGGTCACCGCGCGGACCAGCGGCAGCAGTTCGTCCACGGTCACCGGTAGCGAGGACTCGTAGCCGTAGACGTTGTTCGCCGCCGAGTCGCCGACCAGCAGCACGGGGATCCCGGCCTCGTCGAAGATCCGCGCCGTGTACATGTCGTAGGAGGTGAGCATCGGCCAGGCTTCGCCGCGCTCCTTCATCTGCTGCAGGTGGTGGATCCGGACTCGCCGCTTGGTGGGGGTCGAGCCGTACGGAGCAGCCGTTTCGCCCTGGTTATGGGCAGCAGTCATCGTTGACCGTCCTGTTCCCTCGAGGCCTGCTGAGCAGGTCCCCGGGTCGTTGCGGATGGTTGCACCGACAGCGTCGCACGGTCCGGCGCCTTCCCCGATACCCGGCGGAGCAACGTCACACCGGGAGGCTTTCGCCTCTTGCCACTGCGCGGCGCGAGCGGAGCATTCGGAGCGGGAGGGATCGGAGATGCGCAACCAGGACACCCACCGCAAGCTGCACGAGCTGTTCAACGAGCGCGAACTCGACGAGATCGACCACTACATCGGCGCCGACTTCGCCTACATCGACCACCCGCGGCGCGGCACCATGCACACGCTGGCCCAGTTCAAGGAGTGGCTGGGGGAGTGGATCAGCGCGTTCTCGGATGCGCGGGTGATCGGCGCGTCCTACGTCGACGGCCCCGGTTTCTCGGTGGCCTACTTCCACGCCCGCGGTCTGAACGACGGCAAGCTCCGCAGGCACGCCGCGACCGGCCGCCAGATGGACGCCGCCTTCTGCGAGACGTTGCGCTACGACCAGCACGGCCGGGCCATCGGCGGCGAGGTCTACTACGACCAGCTGACCTTGCTGGCCCAGCTGGGCCTGCTCGAGGAGGTCAAGGCCCGCCACGCGTGAGCGGTCAACCGATCCACGGCTCGGAGATGCGCTGGTAGGTGCCGTCGTGCATCGCCAGGTTGAGCCACTGGTCGACGTACTGCTGGAACACCACGTCGCCCTGCGGCAGCAGGTAGGCCTTCTCGCTGAAGGTGAACGGCTGGTCCGGGTGCAGCGAGCACAGCTCGGGGTGCTGCTTGGCCTGCCAGCGGGTCTCGGCGGCGTCGGTCATCATCAGGTCGGCCTTGCCGTCGATGATCTGCTGGAAGATCGTGTTGTTGTCCGGGTGGTCGACGATGGTGGCCCGCTTGAGGCGCTCCCGGGCGAACTTCTCGTTCGTGCCGCCGGGATTGACGACGGCCCGGACCCCGGGCTGGTCGATCTGCTCCAGCGTCTGGAACCGCGCGGCGTTCTCGCAGCGGGTGATCGGCGTCTTTCCGTCCACGACGTAGGCCTTGGTGAAGAACGCGGCGCGTGCGCGTTCCATCGTGATCGACACCCCGCCGACGGCGATGTCGCACTTGCCGGTGAAGTCCTCGACCAGCGTCTTCCAGGTGGTGGGCACGATGGTGGCCCGGACCCCGAGCTGCTCGGCCAGGTCGTGCGCCATGTCGATGTCGATGCCGCTCCACTCACCGGCCTGATCCCGGTAGGTGAACGGCCGGTAGTCCCCGGTGCTGCACACCCGGAGTTCCCCGCGCTGCACGACCTCGTCCAACCGGTTGGCGGCAGCCGCGGGCTCCGGTGCCGATGTGCACGACGCGCTCACCGCGACGACCCCGGCCACGACGACCCCGACCCCGAACCGCTTCCACCGCATACCGCCCACCTCTCGATCTCGGACGATCATGCATAACCCGCCAGACCGGCAAAATCCAGACCTGGATCGGTCACCGGGCAACCGCAGCCCGTCCGGTGCGTCAAAGGGGTGTGGAAGATCGGACGAGGATCAGATCTGCTGGTTTCTGGGCGGGGATCGCGGCGTTGTCGGTCTTCCCGCTCGCGCTGCTGATGATCTTCTACGACATGTGGACGATCGGCACGCTCTGGCGCAAGTGCGATCTCGTCGAAGCCGGCGGCGGTTTCATGCTGACCTTCATCGTCTTCCCGATCGCGATCGTCATCAACCTCCTCCTGGTGCCGATCGGTGCTCTGGTGTTCGCGATCTGCCGACGCGTCGCGAACCGCTTGGTGACCGAAAAGCAGTGGACGCGGGGCTCGGCGCAGGGCCTGATGATCCCGGTCGGCGCGGGTGCGGTGCTGGTGCTCGCGGTGCTCGCATCGGTGCTGATCGTGTCCGGCACCAACGCCCAGATCCCGTCGGACTACCCGACGACCTGCTACGAACTGGGCGACGGCAGTTTCCGAGGCCCGCAGCGATGAGTTCTGGGCGGCTCGGTGGTCTACCCGGGCAGGACTGAGGAGGTCGGTCATGGACGAGACGTTCACCGCGGAATTGCTGCAGAGCCCGGAGCCGGGCGGTTGGACCTACGTGGTCTGGCCGAGGTCGGCGGAGTACTTCGGCACCCGCGGTCTGGTGAAGGTCCGCGGCACGGTCGACGGCGAGCCGTTCCGGAGCTCCTTCATGGCCCTGGGCGACGGCACCCACAAGCTCCCGGTGAAGGCCGCGATCCGGGCGAAGATCGGCAAGCAGGCCGGGGACGAGGTCGTCGTCCGCCTGCTGGAGCGCCTCTGACCTGCGATTTCCGCGCTGGGAAAAACGGTGAAAAACATGATGCAACCAAAAGGCCGGCTCAACGTCTAATGGGACGGGGAGTGCGTGGGACGCGGGAGGGGGGGACCTGGGGGTACCTCCCTCCCGCACCCCGCGCCCCGCATCGCTTCAGGCCCCGGCTGATCGGATGATGCCCCGGTGACGTCCTTCTACCACGTGTGCTTCGTCGTGCCCGACCTGGAGCGCGCGATGCGCGACTTCGAGAACGCCAGCGGCGTCGAGTGGGGCGAACCGCAGACCAGCACCCTGGGCGACTGGCAGTACCGCATCGTCTTCACCCGGGGCGGAGCCCCGTTCATCGAGCTGATCGAGGGCCCACCGGGAAGCCCGTGGGACGCCTCGGCGGGAGCCCGCTTCGACCACCTCGGCTACTGGACGACGGACCTGCAAGCCGGCTCCCGGCGCCTGGAATCCCACGGCATCCCCGAGGACTTCTCCGGCTGCCCGCACGGCAGGGCCTTCGCCTACCACCGAATGGACTCGATCGGAGCCCGGATCGAACTGGTGGAAACGTCCCGCCAACCGGCCTTCCTCGAAACCTGGCACCCCACCGGCCCCCCGATGCCGACCATCGACGAAGCCCCCTGACGATGGTGAAGGCACTCTTCGGTCCGATGTGGATGAACGTTTGGCCTGGTGAAGACCCGTGAGTACTTTGGGGGGCTATAGCACCCCAAAGTACTCACGGGTCCTGACCAGGCATGACGTCCGAGGTTCTCGGCGCGAATCGCGTTGCGGTGGGAGGCTGGGCGCGGTCAGTGGGAAGGAGCCGCTCCATGTCTTTCACCCGCGCCGCCGAACCAGCCCTGACTACTCCGGCGCCGTCATCGCCCGGTAGGCGGGGCGGAGCAGGTCCACCGCCGAGTCGTCGCCGATCTTGACCGGGAGCGGGTCGAGTTCGTCGAGGATCGCGTCCGGTGCCGTGGTGCCCGTGGTCGGCGGCGGAGCCGGGGGTTCCGGGGCTGTCCAGAAGGTTTCCAGGGATGCCGACAGCGGTTCCGGCCCGGTCGGTTGTTCCGCCGCAGGTCCGGCGGTCGTGCCTCGGAGGGTGCGGAGGCGGTCGAGGAGTTCTTCCCGCGAGCGGCCGCGCCAGGCGAGGATCTGGAACGGGTCCGCGTCGAAGGACTCCGCCAGCAGGTAGCAGGTCGCCGCCAGGTGCTTGCACGGGATTTCCCAGTCCGGGCAGGAGCAGTCCATGGTCAGCTCGCGCATGGTCGTCGGGAACAGCTCCAGGCCGAGCTCAGCGAAGACGTCCTCGATGTCCTGCGGCATCTCCCCGGCGAGCAGCTTCGCCGCGTACAGCGCCTGACCGGCCAGCGCCCGCTCGACCTGGTCCCACTCCGCCGACGACAGCGCCTTGATGCCGATCCGCGCCCGGTACGGCTGGGGGCGGGATCCCTGGACCAGGCCGACCACCACGCTCGTCGACAGCGACAGGTTCAGCACCTGGCCGGCGCGCGCGTAGTTCTTCCCGCGTTGCAACCGGCCGCCCATGCCGAACGACTCCAGCACCTCGATGAACCGGCGCGACCACCAGGTCTGCGCGATCTCGCCGCGCTTGCTGCGCGCCTTGATGCCGCCCTCGACCCGAATCGGCTTGCTGGGCTTGGGGAATCCGCCGTACCAGTCACTCACCGATGGCCTCCGATTCCAGCGCCACCAGTTCGCGCAGCTGGCTGGTGGACAGCTCGGTCAGCCAGTTCTCGCCGGAGCCGACCACCAGCTGCGCCAGCGCCTTCTTGTCCGCCATCATCCGGTCGATCTTCTCCTCCAGGGTGCCGATGCAGGTCAGCTTGCGGACCTGCACGTCCCGGCGCTGCCCGATGCGGAACGCCCGGTCGGTGGCCTGGTCCTCGACCGCCGGGTTCCACCAGCGGTCGAGGTGGATGACGTGGTTGGCGGCGGTCAGCGTCAGCCCGGTGCCACCGGCCTTGAGCGACAGCAGGAAGATCGCCGGCCCGTCGGTCTCCTGGAACCGCCGGACCATCTCGTCGCGGGCCTTCTTCGACGTGCCGCCGTGCAGGAACAGCACTTCGGTGTCGAACCGGGCGGCCAGGTGCGGCACCAGCATCCCGGCGAAGCCCGCGAACTGCGTGAAGCACAGCGCCTTGTCGCCGTCGGCCAGCACCGATTCGAGGATCTCCTCCAACCGCGCCACCTTCCCGGACCGGTCGGGCAGCGGGGAGCCGTCGCCGAGCAGCTGCGCCGGGTGGTTGCAGACCTGCTTGAGCTTCGACATCGTCGCCAGCACCAGGCCGCGCCGCTCCATGCCCTCGCTGTCGGCGATGCGCGCCAGCATGTCGTCCACCACCGCCTGGTAGAGCGAGGCCTGCTCGGCGGTGAGGTTGCACAGCTGCTTCATCTCGATCTTGTCCGGCAGGTCGTCGATGATCGCCGGATCGGTCTTCACCCGCCGCAGCACGAAAGGCCCGGTGACCCGCCGCAGCCGCGCCGCGGCTTCGGTGTCGCCGTCGCGCTCGATCGGCACCGCGAACCGCGCCCGGAACGTGCTCAGCGAGCCGAGGACGCCCGGGTTGGCGAAGTCCATGATGGACCAGAGCTCGGCGAGCCGGTTCTCCACCGGTGTGCCGGTGAGCGCGATCCGCTGCCGCGCGGACAGCCCGCGCACCGCCCGCGACTGCCGGGCGTTGCTGTTCTTGATGTTCTGCGCCTCGTCGAGCACCACCCGCTCCCAGCGGATCTCCCGCAGCACGGCGGAATCCCGCGCGGCCAGGGGATAGGTGGTGATGACCAGGTCGTGCCCGCCGACCTCCTCCATCAGGTCCTCGCCGGTGAGCCGGTCGGAACCGTGATGGACGTGGACGTCCAGCGACGGCGCGAACTTCGCGGCCTCCCGCTGCCAGTTGCCGACCAGCGACATCGGGCAGACCAGCAGCGTCGGCCCGCGCGAACCTCCGGCCCGCGCCAGCGCTTCCAGCGCCAGCAGCTGCACGGTCTTGCCCAGGCCCATGTCGTCGGCGAGGCAGGCGCCCAGCCCGAGCCGGTCGAGGAACGCCAACCAGGCCAGACCACGTCGCTGGTACGGGCGCAAGGTCGCGTTGAACCCCTGGGGCGGCTCCACCGGTTCCAGGTGCTGCTCGAGCTGACCGGACAGCAGGTCGCCGACCCACCCGCGTCCGCTGACCTCCACGACCGGCATCGGCCGTTCGCCGTCCTCCGCGGGGAGCCCGGCCTGCAGCAGCACCTCACCGGCGGTCATCTGGCCGGATCCGGACTGCTCCAGGAACGCCAGCCCGGCCGCGAGCCGCTTGCGGTCGATCCGGACCCAGCGGCCGCGCAACCGGACCAGCGGAACCTTCGCGGCGGCCAGCTCTTCGAGCTCCGACTCGGTCAGCTGCTCGTTGCCGAGCGCCAGGTCCCAGCGGTAGTCGACCAGGTCGGCCAGTCCGACGCCGGACTCCTTGGCCACGGCACCGGCTGTTCCGGTGCTCGACGCGGTCAGCTTCAACCCGAGCTGCTCGGTGTGCCCCCACCAGGACGGCAGCAGGACGCCGAAACCCGCCTGGTCCAGCAGCGCAGCGCTGGTGAGGAACTCGTACGCGCCGGTGGCGTCCAGCAGCAGCTCGCTCGGGTGCGGCACGCGCAGCGCCGCGTCCAGCGCGGGGAAGATCCGGCTGGCCTCGCCGAGATCGGTGAGCAGCAGCTCCTCCGGCTCGTCGGTCCAGCGCTGCAGGACCATGCTGTCCGCGCGCCACACCTCGTCGGCCGACACCAGCACGCTCGGGTCGTCCACCGCCTGCAGCAGGAACTCCAGGCGCCAGTCCTCGTCGTCCTCGGGCGCGTGCAGCCGGAAGCAGGTCCGCACCGGGTTCTGCCTGCCGCCGCTGGCCCGCCAGGTCTCCAACTGCCGCGCGAGCCTGCGGACCTGGTTCTCGGCGCTGTCGAAGCGCGGCTCGCCGGTCAACGCCTTCAGCCAGGCCGCCGCTGCAGTCCGGCCTCCGGCCGGCTCGAGTTCCGCGACCCGGCTGCGCACGATGCCGTCGACCAGCACGTTCAGGGCGTTGCGCAGGACATCGGCCGGTGCGTCGCCGCGCTCGCAGCGGAACGCCGGTGGCATGGCGTCGCGCAGCGCCACGAAGTGCGCTGAATCCGTGCTGGACAACGCCGGTCGCCACCGCGCGGTCGGCCACTCGTTCTCGTCCAGCAGTGCGGGCAGCACGCGTCCCTGCGACACCAGCTGTTCGGCGAACTCGGCGACGCTGCGCAGGAAATGCGCCGAAGCGCCCAACCGGCAGCCGGGCACGCCCTCGTCCAGCAGCTCGATGACCGCCGCCGGGCTGCAGGCCACAGCGGGCACCAGCCACTCGCGCAGCCGCAGCTTCCCGCGCGGTGCGGGACCGGCGGTCAGCGGATCCCGGACCAGTTCCGGAGAAGCGACCGGTGCGGAGGCGTAGGACGGCAGCTGGACCGGGATCGAGTTGACCTTGAACTGCTCCCCGGTCAGCGCATCCCGCAGCGCCTCACCGGCAACCGCGAACGGATGCGCCAGCGGACCGCGCGGTGCGCGTCCCGGAATCCGCGCCGGCAGCGCGGAGTCCTCCGCCCACAGCACCAGACGTCCGTCCACAGTGCACAACGAGTGCACGGCCCACACCGGATGTTCCTCCTTCGGTCGCCGAGTCCCAGGCGATCCGCAAATTCAATGGAAATCCGCACGTCCAATTTCCATTGAATTTGCGGACCACCGACACCCGTCGGCGTGTCCGGCACCGACACGCCGGCAGTCCGCAGTTTCAATTGAAACTGCGAACCCGCACGAGGCGGGGCGCACACCTGAACCCGCGTGCTCGTCGACTCGTGAGCGGCGATGGTCGCAAGAACCACCATCGCCGCTCACGAGCCGGGCTCACGGCGCGATCTCTCGCCACCGGTTGGTCAGCGGGAGCCGCCGGTCCCGGCCGAACGCCTTGAACGTGATCTTGGTCCCCGGCGGGTACTGCCGCCGCTTGTACTCGGCGCGGTCCACCATCTGCAGCACCCGCTCGACCAGCTCGGCGTCGAAGCCCTCGGCGATCAGGTCCGCGTAGCTGCGGTCGCTCTCCACGTAGCCGTCCAGCACCACGTCGAGCACGTCGTACTCGGGCAGCGAGTCCTGGTCCACCTGGTCCGGCCGCAGCTCCGCCGACGGCGGCTTGGTGATCGAGTTCTCCGGGATCGGCGGCACCTCGCCGCGCTTCTCCGCATCCGCGTTGCGCCACTGCGCCAGCTTCCACACCAGCGTCTTCGGCACGTCCTTGATCGGCGCGAAGGCACCCACCGCGTCGCCGTACATGGTGGAGTAGCCCACCGCCAGCTCGGTCTTGTTCCCGGTCGCCAGCACCAGGTGCCCGCGCTGGTTGGACAGCGCCATCAGCAGCACGCCGCGGGCGCGCGCCTGCACGTTCTCCTCGGCCAGCCCGGCCAGCTCCAGCTGCCGCACGTACACGTCGACCATGTCGGCGATCGGCTGCACCTCGAAGTGGCAGCCGATGCGCTCGGCCAGTTCGGCGGCGTCGGAGCGGGAGTGCTCGGAGGAGTAGTTCGACGGCATCGAAACGCCGTGCACCGCGTCCGCACCGAGCGCGTCCGCGGCCAGCGCCGCGACGACCGCCGAGTCGATGCCGCCGGAGAACCCGAAGGTCACCGACCGGAAACCGTTCTTGTGCACGTAGTCGCGCAGCCCGGTGACCAGCGCGCCCCACACCTCGGCCTCGTCGTCCAGCGGCTCGGCAGGGGGAGCGGACGCCAGCGGCTCGTAGCTCGGCAGCGGTTCGGGCTGCACCACGATCCGCTGCACGTCGAAGGCCGGCATCCGCATCGGACCCGGCTCGGCGGACACCGTGGTCGAGGTGTGGCCGCCCGCGGTCAGCTCCAGGTCCTGCAGCAGCAGGTGCTCGGCGAACTGCGGCGCCCGCGCGGTGATCTCGCCGTCCCCCGCGGCGATCATCGAATCGCCGTCGAAGACCAGCTCGTCCTGCGCGCCGACCAGGTTGACGTAGGCCAGCGGCGCCCCGGCTTCGGCCGCCCGCCGCACGACCAGCGGGGTGCGGACGTCGTCCTTGGCGCGCTCGTAGGGCGAGCCGTTGAGGCACACCACGAGGTCCACGCCGACCTGGCCCAGCGCGGCCACCGGGCCGCCGTTCTGCCAGATGTCCTCGCAGATCACCACGCCGACGTCCAGCCCGTGGAACCGCACGATCGGCAGGTCGAAACCGGGCGCGAAGTAGCGGGCCTCGTCGAACACGCCGTAGTTCGGCAGGTGGTGCTTGTGGTAGGTCGCCACGATCTCGCCGCCGTAGAGCAGCGACGCGGAGTTGCGCGGACCTTGGTCGTCGCGGCCGAGGTGCCCGACGATCACCAGCGCGTCGCCGCAACCGGCCTCCTGCAACCGGCGGGCGAGCTGCTCGACCTCGGCGAGGTTGGCCGCGGCGAACGACTTGCGCAGCGCGAGGTCCTCGACCGGGTAACCCGACAGCACCATCTCGGGGAACGCCACCAGGTGGGCGCCCTCCTGCACGGCGCGACGGGTCCACTCCAGGACCATCGAGCTGTTCCCGGCGATGTCGCCGACGCATGCGTTGACCTGTGCGAGTGCGATGCGCAACTGGGGCATGGCCCCATCTTCGCGCACCCGACCGGGCGGTGTCGTCCCGCCCGGCGCGGCTCACACCGCTCCCCGCATGTCACGATCCTGTGGTGAACCGCCTACTGACAGTGCTCTCCGCCGTCGTCGTGCTGGGCGCCGCCGCGTGCAGCCTGCCGACGCAGAGCCCCCAGCCGCTGCAGCCGCACACGGAGCGGAAGGGTCCGGTCGGACCGGTTCCGCCGGGCTTGGAGCGCTTCTACGGCCAGGAGCTGTCGTGGGGGCCCTGCGCGCCTTACGCCCGGACCGAGAGCGACCGGACCGCTTACGCCAGCCCCGGTATCGAGTGCGCGCGCCTGCAGGTCCCGATGGACTACGCCGCCCCGCAGGGCGAGGCGATCACCATCGGCGTCCTGCGCAGCCCGGCCACCGACCAGCAGCAGAAGATCGGTTCGCTGCAGATCAACCCCGGTGGTCCGGGGGCGTCCGGGATGAGCACGGCGGCCAGCCTGGCCGGATCGATTCGCAGCACCGAGCTGGGGGAGCGGTTCGACCTGATCGGCTTCGACCCGCGCGGCATCGGCGCCTCCGATCCGGAGGTGCGGTGCCTGACCGACCAGGAGCGCGATGCCGACCGGTTGGACTCCGACGCGGACACCTCGCCGGCTGGGGTGGCGCAGACCGAGAGCGAGGAGCGCGACTACGCGAGCAAGTGCGCCCAGCGCACCAACCCGAAGCTGCTGGCCAACGTCGGCACGCGCGACGTCGCCCGGGACATGGACGTGCTCCGCTCGGCGCTCGGCGACGAGAAGCTCAACTACGTCGGCTACTCCTACGGCACCCGGATCGGCGCGGAGTTCGCCGAGAAGTTCCCCGGCAACGTGCGGGCGATGGTGCTCGACGGCGCGATCGACCCGGGCCAGTCGGCCATCGACCAGCTGGTGGCGCAGGGTGCCGGGTTCCAGCGCGCCTTCAACGACTTCGCGGTCTGGTGCGCGGCGCGCCAGCAGTGCTCGCTGGGGCGCGACCCGAAGACCGCGGTGGCGCAGTTCCAGCAGATCACCCGTCCGCTGGTGGAGCGCCCGGTGCGCGCCGGTGACGGCCGCGAGCTGTCCTACAAGGACGCCACGATGGGCGCGATCCAGGCGCTCTACACACCTAGTCTCTGGGACCAGCTGGACGGCGGGCTCGCCGAGCTGCGCCAGGGCAGCGGCCGGACCCTGCTCGCGCTCTCCGACAGCTACTTCAGCCGCGACCAGAGCGGCCGCTACTCCAACACCAACGACGCCTTCGACGCCGTGCACTGCGTCGACGACCAGCGCGTGATGGATCCGAACGTGCGCCGCGAGGCCGACCGCCGCTACCGCGAGGCGGCGCCGTTCCTCGACGACGGCAACCCGCCGAGCGCGGCGCTCGACATGTGCGCGTTCTGGCCGGTCCCGGTCACCGGCGAACCGACCGAGCCCGAAGTCGGCGCGCTGCCCCCGACGCTGGTGATCTCCACCACCGGTGACCCGGCGACGCCCTACGACGCGGGCGTCAAGCTCGCCGACGCGCTGCACGGTCGCCTGCTCACCTTCGAGGGCACCCAGCACACGGTGTTCATGCAGGGCGTTTCCTGCGTCGACGACGCCGGCACGCGGTACCTGGTCGACCTGAAGGTCCCCGCTGACGGAGCTCGCTGCTCGTCGAAGTGACCAACGTGCAGAAGGGCGTCTCCCGGCCGGGGAGGCGCCCTTCGCCACGTCCGGGCTGCCGCCGTGCGAACCAACCCGTGCGTCCGCCGAGGCGGCCGAACGGACGATGGTGAAGCAGATCACATCGCATCTATCGTCTGGCAATGGACAAAGCGGACGAAGGTGGGCGTGGAGCCAGCGAGCAGAGCGTGACATCGGCGCTGCTGTCCGGCGGCACATACCGGGGATTGGGCGAACAGGTCCTCTCCCCGGCGGAGGAGCGGTTCGAGCGGGCCCGCCGCACCGCGGGGCTGTTCCTGGCCCCGGCGCTGACCGTCCTGTTCCTCCTGCTGCCGACCGAACTCGAACCGGCCCAGCACAAGCTCGCCGCAGTGCTCCTCGGCGTCATCGTGCTGTGGGTCTGCGAACCGGTGCCGATCCCCGTCGGCGGGCTCATCGGCGTCGGCGCGGTGGTGGTCCTCGGCGTCCTGCCGCCCGACGACGTCCTCGCGCCGTTCGGCTCCTCCACCGTCTTCACCTTCATCGGGGCGTTCATCCTCGCCCAAGCGATGCTCCGCCACGGCGTGGCCAGGCGTTTCGCGTTCACGATCCTGTCGCTGCCCGGTGTCGGCCGCAGCGCCTCGCGGGTGATCATCGCCTTCGGGGTGATCACCTGCCTGCTGTCCGCGGTGGTGTCCAACACCGCGACCGTCGCGATGCTGCTGCCCACCGCCGTCGGCATCCTCGCGGTCATCGCCGAGCTGGTCCGCAAGCAGCTGCCGGAAGGTGCGCCGTTCGACCCGCTGCGGCTGCGGGTCGGAGTCGCCCTGATGCTGATGCTCGCCTACGGCGCCAGCGTCGGCGGCCTGCTCACCCCGATCGGCTCGCCGCCGAACCTGATCGGCCGCGGACTGATCGAAGAAGCCACCGGCCAGCGCATCTCCTTCCTGCAGTGGATGGCCATGGCCGCGCCGGTCTGCCTGCTGATGTTCGCGGTGCTGGCCGGCGTCTTGCTGCTGCTCAACCGGCCCGAGATCAACAAGCTGTCCGGCGTCGAGGACTACGTCGCCGCTGAACGCGCCAAGCTCGGCAAGCTCTCGCGAGCGGAGAAGAACACGCTGATCGCCTTCGCCGTCACGGTCGCGCTGTGGGTGACGCCCGGCGTGGTCGCGCTGGTCGCGGGCAACGACTCGCCGGCCTACGACCTGATCAGCGACCGGCTCGACGAGGGCATCGTCGCCGTGCTCGGCGCGGCGCTGCTGTTCCTGCTGCCCACCGACTGGTCCCAGCGCCGCTTCACGCTCACCTGGACCGAGGCCAGCCGCATCGACTGGGGCACGGTGGTGCTGTTCGGCACCGGCATCATCTTCGGCTCCCTGCTCGCCGAAACCGAGCTCGCCCAGACCATCGGCCGGGGAGCGGCCGACGCGCTGGGCTTCTCCAGCACCGTCGCGATCACCATCTTCGCCATCGCGCTGGCGGTGCTGATCTCCGAGACGACCTCGAACACCGCCGCCGCAGCGGTCGTGGTGCCGATCGTGATCCCGATCGCGGTCGCCGCCGGGACCAACCCGTTCGTGCCCGCCCTGGCCGCGACCTTCGCCGCGTCCTTCGGGTTCATGCTGCCGGTGTCGACCCCGCAGAACGCGGTGGTCTACGGCTCGGGAGCGGTGCCGATCACCAAGATGATCCGCACCGGAGCCGTCTTCGACATCGCCGGCGCGGTGCTGATCGCCCTCGTCCTGCCGCCCATGATCGCCCTCATCGGTTTCGGGTGACCCGGGGTTCATGGACCAGTTACGCGATTCGGCGCTGGAACTCTTAGGCTGCGAGCATGAACCGCCAGCAGGAGTTCGTGCTCCGCACCTTGGAGGAACGTGACATCCGCTTCGTGCGGCTGTGGTTCACCGACGTCCTCGGCATGCTCAAGTCGGTAGCGATCTCGCCCGCCGAGTTGGAAGGCGCCTTCGCCGAGGGCATCGGGTTCGACGGCTCGGCCATCGAGGGCTTCGCCCGGATCTACGAATCGGACATGGTCGCCAAGCCGGACCCGGCCACCTTCCAGGTGCTGCCCTGGGAGACCCCGGACGGCGAGCACTACTCGGCCCGGATGTTCTGCGACATCCACATGCCCGACGGCTCCCCGTGCTGGTCGGACCCGCGGCACGTCCTGCGCCGCACCCTGGCCAGGGCCACCGAGTCGGGCTTCACCTGCTACGTGCACCCCGAGATCGAGTTCTTCCTGCTCAAGAACCTGCCCGACGACGGTTCCGAGCCGGTGCCCGCCGACTCCGGCGGCTACTTCGACCAGGCCAGCCACGACGCCGCCCCGCACTTCCGGCGCAACGCCATCGAAACGCTCGAGGCGATGGGCATCTCGGTGGAGTTCAGCCACCACGAGGGCGCGCCCGGCCAGCAGGAGATCGACCTGCGCTACGCCGACGCGCTGACCATGGCCGACAACGTGATGACCTTCCGGTACGTGGTCAAGGAAGTCGCCATGACCCAAGGCGTGCGCGCCTCGTTCATGCCGAAGCCCTTCAGCGCCCAGCCCGGATCGGGCATGCACACCCACTTCAGCCTCTTCGAGGGCGACCAGAACGCCTTCTACCACCCGGAGAACCCGTTCGAGCTCTCCGACGTCGGCCGCGCGTTCGTGGCCGGCATCCTGCACCACGCCCGCGAGATCAGCGCGGTGACCAACCAGTGGGTCAACTCCTACAAGCGCCTGATCGTCGGCGGCGAGGCCCCGACGGCGGTGTGCTGGGGCCACGCGAACCGCTCGGCCCTGGTCCGGGTGCCGATGTACTCGCCGGGCAAGGCGTCCTCGCGCCGCGTCGAGGTCCGCAACCTGGACTCGGCCTGCAACCCGTACCTGGCCTACGCGGTGATCCTCGCGGCTGGCCTGCGCGGCGTGGACAAGGGCTACGAGCTGCCGCCCGCCACCGAGGACGACGTGTGGGGCCTGACCGAGCGCGAGCGCAAGGCGGCCGGCTACGCCAACCTCCCGCAGAACCTCAACGAGGCGCTGAGCGAGCTGGAGTCCTCCGAGCTGGTCGCCGAAACACTGGGCGAGCACGTCTTCGACTTCTTCCTCCGCAACAAGCGCGAGGAGTGGAACGCCTACCGCAGCCACGTAACGCCCTACGAGCTACGCACCCTGATGCCGATGCTCTGAGAATCTGTCTGACGTACTCGGTTTGCGTGGCGGTGCGGGTGGCGGAACCTCAGACACCGCCTGGCTGTGGGATCCCGTTCTTATGTATGTCCAATACACGGCGAACGGGCTGTCCTCGCCAGGCGGCGTCTGAGAACCCGCGGCGGTGCCGGTTGCTTAGGTGGGCTAAACGCCTTCGGCGTTTCAAAGACAGAGCTAAAACCGGCCCGACACGCCGAGGCGTGTCGGAACGATCGGGGAGCGGTCGGGATCTTCCGAGGTCATCGAGGCCCCGGCGCCGTCGTGCGGGCGGAGTTCGCCGCCGGCGCCGGGGCTCGTGGGGTTGGGCTTCTGATCGGTGCTCGGGTAGCGATAGGTTGCGGCCGTGACTGATTCGCAGGCGAAGCACGACCCGATCAGCTCCGGGAGCTCCGAGGAGTCCTCCCTGCAGTCCGGTGTGCTGGAGCAGTCGGCGGAGCTGTTCGAACCGGAGTGGCCCGCGGAGACGCCAGGTGAGCCGGCCGCGGGCACGCTGCTCGGGTGCACCCTGGCCTGCCCGGACCAGCTCCCGGCCGCCAGGGTCCTGCGGGACACCTTCCGCCGCCACCACCCGGACGCGAGGTTCGCGCTCCTGCTGGTGGACCAGCCGGGCCAGGCGGAGGCGGACGCGTTGTCGGTCACCGACATCGGCCTCGACCCGCAGGAGTTCGCCCGGTTGGCCGTCGGGTGCACCGCCGAGCAGCTGCGCAACGTCCTGCGCCCGCGGTTCCTGCAGCACCTGCTCAAGACCGGTCACACGACCCTGTACTTCGAACCGTCCGTGCAGGTCTTCGGCCGCTTCGACGACCTGCTGACCGGCCTGACCCCGGACCGCCCGGTCGCGCTGGTGCCGCGCGTGCTGCGCCCGCTCGCGGTGGACGGCCTGCGCCCCAGCCCGGCCGACCTCGCCGAATCGGGAACCTTCGACCCGAGCGTCTTCGCGGTCCGCCCCGGCGCCGAGCAGCTGCTCGAGACCTGGGTGGAACAGCTGCGCAGCGATCCGACGATGGTCACGCCGGTCCTCGACGACGCCCCGGCGCTCGTCGACCACAAGGTGATCCGCGATCCCGGCGTCGGCCTGTCGGTGTGGAACGCCGCGCAGCGCGAACTCGCGGTCTCCAGCGAAGGCAAGCACACGGTCGACGGCGCGGTGCTGCGCAGCGTGCACTTCGACGGCTTCCAACCGCAGCGCCCCTGGCTGCTCTCCACGACTTACGCCGACCGCCCGCGCATCCTGCTCTCCGAGCACCAGGCGCTCGCCGGGTTGTGCGCCGGCTACCGGAACGCGCTGGTCGAAGCGGGCTACACGCGCGAGGAGCCGCACCCGTTCGACGCCCTGCCGGACGGTGCGGTGCTCCCGAACACCCTCCGCCGCGACTACCTCGGTGCCTGGCTCGACGGCGAAGCCCCGCCGAGCCCGTTCGAGCAGGACGCGCTGCCGGAGTTCCAGGAGTGGGCCTGCGCCCCGGCCGACGACCAGCAGCGCGCCGCGGGCGGTTCGCGCTGGACGGCAGCGGTGTGGACGGACGACCCGGTCCTGCGCCGCGACTACCCGGACCCGTTCGGCGCCGACGCGGAGGCCTTCCACGAGTGGTGCGTCGGGGTCGGGGTGGCCAGCGGCCGCGTCCCGGCCGACGCGGTGCACCGCAGGACCGGCAACCGCGCAGCCCTCGTGGATCAGCTCGGCGTAGCGGTCCTGGGCCGAGGTCCCCTCGCGGAACTGCTGCGGGACGCGGTCGGCGCATCCGGCCTGCCGTCCGCGGACACCGCCTACTACCCGGTCGTCCTGCGCTGCGACCCCGACCTGCCGGTGCCGGTCGGCCGGTACGTGATCGACGTGCACACCGGCACGGCCGGCTCCGACGACGTCGCGGAGACCTGGGTGCTCTCCGAGAACAGCCGGACCGCGGCCCGTCGCAGCGGTGCGAAGACCCGGGTGGTCACGCTGCCCGCACCCGAACGCGACCTCGTCGACCTGCCGACCCGCAAGGGCATGCGCGCCCGGTTCGAGCTGTCCGACGAGTTCGTCGTCGCCTCCTGCGCGGACCACGCCGCCGAGCGCGCGGACAACGCACTGGGCGTGGTCAGCGCATTCCTCGCCGCGTTCCCGGAACGAGACGACGTGCGCCTGCTGATCGGCGTGGTCGGCGCGGACAGGTTCCCCGAAGCGGCCGAACGCCTGCGCCTGGCCACCGCGGCCGACCCGCGCATCCAGCTCGTCGAGGAGGAGTTCGACCTCCGAGCCCTGCTGTCCGCCTCGGACTGCTTCGCGTCGTTGCACCGCGCCGGAGCAACCGACGACCACGTGCTGAGGCTCCTCGAAGTCGCCGCGCACGGCATCCCGGTGATCGCCGGGGACCACGGCGCGGTCGCCGAGATCTTCGGAGCAGAAGCGGCTCGCCTCGTGCCCTGCCAGGGCGCTGGCGAACCCGACATCGACGCGGCCGCAGAACTGCTCCGCCAAGCCGCCGACGACGCCGACGCAACCGCGGCTTTCGGCGTCGCGGCGAGGGAGAACCTGCTGGCCACGCACACCGTGGCCCGAGCAGGCGCCCGCCTCCGCGAGCGGGTCGAGCACGCCTACCGGAACTGGCGCACGAAGTGGTCGACCGACAGCCACGGCCAGTTCGACGACCCGCTGCGCCCCCTCCTGGTGGCCCGCCACGCGCTGCACCGCGCCCCCGACACGGGCGTCGGCAGCCGCAACTCGATGGCCCCGGCCCTGCGCAAAGCGGTGCTCAAGGCGCTGAGCCACTACGACGAGCACATCCGCGACGTCATGCGCTCGATGGTCGACGGCGTCGAGCAGACCGCATCGGAGCTCCTGCGCCGCCAGTACGAGGCGGATGGCGACGGCGACGTGGAAGCGATGCGCGCCGAGCTCGCCCAGTTCGCCCAGCGCCAGGACCAGCTCGGCGCGCAGCTCATGGGCACCGAGGACGGAGTGGTCAGAGCCCGCGCAGACCTGGCCGAGCAGCACCGCCGGCTGCGCGAGCTCGAAACCGGCACGGTCGACGATTCCCGGGTGAACGCCCTCGCCGAACGCCTGGACAGCCTGACCGGCGCGGTCGAGCGGATCCTCGACCGCATGGACGCGCTGGAGAAGCGCCAGTCCTCCGGCCAGGGCGTCGAAGCCTCCGTGCGCGCCGCATCGACCGACGCCGCGAACGCCCTGCAGCGCACCGATGTCCTCCAACGCATCTTGCTCCGCGAGCACGAGCGCAACGTCGGCGGCGGGGATGGCACGACAACACCAGTGCTCTGCGACGCAGGCCTGCTGCGCTTGCCCGCCGACGACAGCTTCATGCTCCCGTGGCTGTCCTCGCACCCGACCTGGGACACCGACGCCTCCGCGCTGATCGACTCGTTGCTGGAGCCGGACGGAATCTTCCTCGACATCGGTGCCTACGTCGGCTACCAAACCGTGCGAGTGCTCAGCCGCCTCGGGAACAGCGGGGCAGTGGTCGCGGTGGAACCGTGCCCGCGCAGCGCGGAACTGCTCAAGCGCAACGTCGAGGTCAACGTCCCAGCTGCGTGGGGCCACCGCATGGTGCTTCTGGAAGGCGCGGCCTGGGACGCCCCGTGCGACATGACCTCCGAAGCTTCGCTGGCCGGCGGCCTGTCGGTGTCGCCGGCGGAAGACGGCGAGGAAGCCTCCGTGCGAGGCATCCGCCTGGACCGGGAGCTGGAAGGCCACGCAGCCCTGCGCGACCTGAAGCTGTCGGTCGTGCACGTCGACGTCGGTGCCCGGGTGCACCGGGTGCTCGGCGGCCTGGTCCGACTCCTCCGCAGGGATCGCCCATCGATCGTGTGCTCCTTCACCCCGGCGGCGATCAGCCAACTGGGGGATGACCCAGCGGCGGCGCTCCGCGAGTTCGGAACCTGGGGTTACGAGCTCGTCCCGGTCGGCCGAACCCGCCCGGTCGGTGCGTCTGACCTGCTAGAAGCCATCAACGCGGCCGGATCGGCGAGCACCGTGAAGCTCTGGCTGCGCCCGAAGCACAAGTAGCGGTGATCCGCTGCCCGAGCGAAGTCAAGGGGCTGACCAGGCGATTTGACTTTGACGCAGAGTGTGCGTAACTTTCTCTTCGCCGCACGGAAAGCCGAACGGACCGGGACGCAAGAGCCCGGCGAGGACGGCAGCGGGAGCGCCCAGGAGGACGGAAACGACCTCCGCGGAGCGCACACCGGCCGGGACGCGCGGGTTTGACACCGCGAAGCGAACCGGGTAACGTAAAGCGGTCGCCAGGGATCCGATAGGAAACCAGGCGCGTTGATAACTGAAGCAAGGCTCGGTCTTCGGAGAGATCAGCGAGGGGCACCCCCCCTGAAACCCCGAAAACAGAGCCTGCTAGAGTTACCGACACAAGAAAGCGAAAGAAAATGCTCCCCGGAGCTTCACGGCCTGGAATTGGTTGTGGGTGATGGTGTGGGTGTGTTCTTTGAGAACTCAACAGCGGACTGTTTTGGTTAGTGTTCTTTTATGCCCCCGACCATGACCTGTGTGT